>DATMGQ010000324.1:0-16125 GCA_035555395.1 Acidimicrobiales bacterium | reverse complement strand
GCCCCCCCCCCCCCCCCCCCCCCGGAACTTCGTATGCGAGGGGGCCGGAACGGGCGCCGTGGCATACGAAGTTCGCTGTGGTGGGGGCGGGTGGGGTGACCCGCGGCGAACTTCGTATGGCATGGCGCCCGTTCGGGCCTTCTCGCATACGAAGTTCGGGGGGGGTGGGGTGGGCTGGGTCAGCCTTCGGCGACGGCGAGGGCCTTGTCGAGCTTGGCCTTGAGCTCGGTGAGCTGGTCCTTGGAGGCGTCGCGGGCGGCGGTGAGCTCCTCGACCTGGGTGGTGAGGTGGGCGACGGCGGCCTGGGCGGCGGCTTCGGCCTCGGCGCGGGAGCTCTCGATCATCTTGTCGACGCGGACCTGGGCGTCGGCGACGAGGCCCAGGGCCTCCTCCTGCGCGGCGGTCAGCTTCTGGCGGGCCTCGTTGGCGTGCTGCTCGGCCTCGGCACGGGTGGACTCGGCGTACGCCTCGGCCTCGGCGCGGGTGGTCTGGGCGTGGGCATCGGCGTCGGATCGGGTGCGGTTGGCGTCGGCCTCGGCCTCGGCGCGCACCTTGGCGGCCTCGGCGTTGGCGGTGGCGAGGATGGCCTCGATCTGGCCGAGTTGAGCGGCCATGCCGCCCTCCGCCGGAGCCGGTGCCGGTGCGGCGGCAGGTTCCGGTGCGGGCGCCGGCTGGGCCTCGAACGCGGCGGCCACGGCCTGCAGGTAGGCACGCACCTCGTCCTTGTCGTACCCGCGCAGACCGACGAGGAACTCCTTGCTGGCGATCTCCTCGGGCGTGATGGCCATGTCGGTGCTGACTCCTGGTGCGATGGTGCTCACGGGGACACTATCGGCGGCAATCTGCCCGTTGGGAGGAAAGGAGGGTGTCGGGTCGGTCACCCTCGCCTGCGGGTCCGTCCCCGATCCGTCCCCGATCCGTCCTCGATCCGGTCCGGGAGGCGGTGCGGCACTTCGTTTCCTGACGGACGTCCAACCTAGGATCCCGCCCATGCAGGCATTCCTTGACGCCATCCAGGCCGGGGCTTCGGGCGACGAGCTCGCCAACATCGAGATCCCGGAGTCGTACCGCGCCGCCTTCGTGAAGCGCGACGAGCAGACCATGTGGGAGGGGTACGAGTCCGAGGACAAGGACCCCCGCAAGTCGCTGCACGTCGACGAGGTCGCGACCCCCGAGCTCGCCCCCGACGAGGTGTACGTCGCCGTCATGGCGTCGGCCATCAACTTCAACACGGTCTGGACCTCGATCTTCGAGCCGCTCCCGACCTTCGGCTTCCTCGACCGCCTCGGCAAGGAGAGCGTCTGGGGCGCCCGCCACGCCCTGCCCTACCACGTGGTCGGCTCCGACGCCTCGGGCGTCGTCGTCCGCACCGGCTCGGCCGTCCGCAACTGGAAGGTCGGCGACAAGGTCACCATCCACTGCAACCACGTCGACGACCAGGACCCCTCGGCCCACGACGACTCGATGCTCGCCGCCAACCAGCGCATCTGGGGCTTCGAGACCAACTTCGGCTCGCTGGCCGACCTCACCGTGGTCAAGGCCAACCAGCTCATGCCCAAGCCCAAGCACCTGACCTGGGAAGAGGCGGCCTGCAACGCGCTGTGCAACTCGACCTCGTACCGCATGGTCGTCAGCCCCCACGCCGGCAACCTGACCCAGGGCGATGCCTGGCTGGTCTGGGGCGCCACCGGCGGCATCGGCGGCTACGCCGTGCAGTACATCCTCAACGGCGGCGGCACCCCGGTGGGCGTCGTGTCGTCTGACAAGCGCCGTCGCCTCCTCAACGAGATGGGCGTCGAGCACGTCATCGACCGCCGCGAGGCCGACTACAAGTTCTGGAAGGACGAGCACACCCAGGACGAGAAGGAGTGGCGCCGCCTCGGCAAGGACATCCGCGGCCTCATCGGCCGTGACGTGAACTCCGTCTTCGAGCACCCGGGCCGCCAGACCTTCGGCGCCTCGGTCTTCGCTGCCGCCCGCGGCGGCAAGATCGTCACCTGCGCCGCCACCTCCGGCTACATGATCGAGTACGACAACCGCCACCTCTGGATGAAGCTGAAGAGCATCGTCTCCTCGCACTTCGCCAACTACAAGGAGGCGTGGGCCGCCAACCAGCTCATCTCCGAGGGCAAGATCCAGCCGCTGCTCAGCCGCACCTACTCGCTCGAGGAGACCGGCGCCGCCGCCCTGGCCGTCCACAAGAACGAGATCGAGGGCAAGGCCGGCGTGCTGTGCCTGGCCCCCGAGAAGGGCCTCGGCATCGACGACCCCGAGTTCCGCGAGAAGGTCGGCGAGGACAAGATCACGCTGTTCCAGCGCTTCGACCAGCAGGACTGACTCGCCGGTCACCGAAGCGCTTCGCCGTCTCGCTGCGCTCGTCGACCCGACCGTGTTCATGGTCGGCTCCGCAAGCTCCGCCCGACGGTTCCAGCGCTTCGACCAGCAGGACTGACTCGCCGGTCACCAGGTGTGACCGGCCGATCGGCTGAACGAACGATGGACCCCCGCTCCGGCCGGGGGTCCATCGCGTCCGGGGCCTCGTGCTCACGAGAGCCCCGGTGTCGGGGACCGGGACTCGGGTGTCGCTCACGGTCGGAACGACGCGCCCAGGTCCGGGTGAGCAGGGCGTCGTCGCGATCGCGTGCGTTCGTGGGTCGCAACGACCTTGGAGCGCACGCGACGTGGGCGGTGCGGCGAGGAGCGGGAGGTTGCGTGCGTTCGTGCGTCGCTGTGACCTTGGAGCGCACGCGACGTGGGGCGGTGCGGCGAGGAGCGGGAGGTTGCGTGCGTTCGTGCGTTGCTGCGACCCTCGAGCGCACGAAGGGTGGGCGGGCGAGGGCGATCGAGCGGGTCACCCGGTCCCGTGGGCGCGAGGTTCTGCCGTCAGTCACGACCCGGTCACGATGTCAGGTCCAAAACCGGGCAACGAGCGCGGCGGGCCGAGCGCGAGAGCCGCGTGCGTTCGTGGGTTGCTGCGACCTTCGAGCGCACGGGGTCTCGGGGCGGCGCGCCGTGGCGGTGCTGGATCTGGCGTAGACCGGTGGGACACGAGACGAGCGACGAGGCGAGCAGCACCCATGGGCATCCAGGCGAAGAACCCGAACGAGGACGACGACCAGTTCGAGACGTCGTTCAGCGGCGAGCCGATCGACGAGGCGTTCGACGGCGGCCTCGACGCGGCGGTGCTCACCGACGTCGACCACATCGCGATCGTGGTGGAGGACCTCGACGAGGCCATCGCCGAGCACCGCGACACGTTCGGCGTGCTGGTCGAGCATCGCGAGGAGATGCACGGCGAGGGCTACGAGACGGCGTTCCTGGTCGTCGGCGGCTCCACCATCCAGCTCATCTCGCCCACCAGCGACGACTCCGAGTTCGCCGAGTTCCTGGCCGAGGGCGGGCCCGGCCTGCACCACATCGGCTACCGCGTCGAGGACGTCGCCGCCGCGGTCTCCGCGCTCACCAGCGCCGACCGCGAGGTGCTCGACGAGGAGCCCGTCGCCGGGCCCCGCGAGTCGAAGGTCGCCTTCGTGCACCCCGACACCTCGTTCGGCGTGCTCGTCCAGCTCGTCGAGCGCTGACCCCGGGCTCGGTCAGCCGAGCTTCTCGTCGCGGTAGCACCAGCGCCAGGCCTCGCCGACCTCGAAGCTGCGGATCACGGGGTGGTCCGTCTCGTGGAAGTGGGCGTCGGCGTGGCGGTTGGGGCTGGAGTCGCAGCAGCCGACGTGGCCGCACGTCAGGCAGAGGCGCAGGTGGACCCAGGTGTCGCCGTCGCGCAGGCACTCCTCGCAGCCGTCGGGGGTGACCGGCTCGGGGCTCGGCGCGTCGGCCGCCTCGGTGAGGTGGGCGCATAGCTTGGACGGGTGGACCGGGGCGGCCAGGTCCTCCTCGCGGTCCGCGGTGGAGTCCGATGCGCTGAGGGCCAGGACCGACTCCTCGACGTCGAGCGCGCCCAGCACCTCTCGGAGCACCTCGTGGGGGACCCGGCCGGTCTGGCGGATGCGCAGCACCTCGCCGCGCTCGGCGTCGAGCATGGCCATGCGCAGCCGGGCGTAGGTGGCGCTCGGGGTCTCGCCGTCGCCGCCGAGGCGCTCCCACATGGCGTCGGCCCGCTCGGTGCCCTGGCGGCGCAGGCGGTCGATCACCTCGGGCACGGCCGCGCCCGGGTCGGACTCGAGCTCCTCGTCGAGGCGGGCCCGCCCGGCTCGCCCGGCTCGTTCGAGCACGTCGGCGGCGACGAGCGCATCCTCGTGACGGTCGGGGCCGGGGATGGCGAGGCGGCGGATCAGGATCGGCAGCGTCGTGCCCTCGATGATGAGCGTGCCGGCGGTGACCACCAGGGCGATGAGGACCAGCACGTCGCGCTCGGGCGTCTCGGGCGGCAGGACGAACGCGGCGGCCAGCGTGACCACGCCGCGCATGCCCGCCCACGACACCACGGCGGTCTCGGGCACGGTGAGGGCCTCGGCGTCGTTGCGCCGGCGGAGCATCCATGCGGTGGCGAACACCCAGGCGAAGCGGATCACCACGACCGCGGCGAACACCGCCACCGCGGCGACGCCGATGCGGGTGGCGCTGAGGTCGCTGCTGCCCACCGCCTCGACGATGGGCCGGATCTCCAGGCCGATGAGCAGGAACACCACGCCCTCGAGCAGGAAGGTGATGGTCGACCAGTTCGACTGGGCGAACAGCCGGGCCGGTGCGGACTGGAGCAGGTCGGCCTTGTGGCCGAGGATCAGCCCCGCCACCACGACGGCGAGCACGCCCGATGCGTGGACCTCTTCGGCGAGGAGGTAGGCGGCGAACGGCGTGACCAGCGAGATCGCGGTGAGGGTGACGGTGTCGGCCACGTGGGCCTGGACCTTGGCGATCACGGTGGCGATCAGCAGGCCGGCGCCGATGCCCCCGATGACCGAGATGGCGAAGTCGACGCTGATCTCGGCAGCGGTGATGTGGCCCTCGATCGCCGTGGTGGCGGCGGTGAGGCACACCAGCGCGGTGGCGTCGTTGACCAGGCTCTCGCCCTCGAGGACGGTGACGACGCGCCGGGGGAGGCCGACTCGCCGGGCGATCGTGGTGGCGGCGACGGCGTCGGGCGGGGCGACGACGGCGCCGATGGCGAGCGCCGCTGCGGCCGACACCGGCAGGAGCCAGCCCGCCACCGCGCCCACGCCGAGCGTGGTGGCGATCACGAGGCCGACCGACAGCGACCCGATGACCGGGAGGCTGCTGCGGAAGTCGATGAGCGAGGTGCGGACCGCGGCGGCGTAGAGCAGTGGCGGGAGGAGCCCGACCAGGACCAGGTCGGGATCGAGCTGGAAGCCCTCGAAGCGCGGGAGGAACGAGCCGAGCCAGCCGATCAGCAGCAGCATGAGCGGCATCGACCGGTTCCACCGGCGCGCGGCGCCCCCCGCCGCGGTGACCACGACGACGAGGAGGATGAGGTCGAGCGCCGACTCCATCGCTAGATCATGGCGCGGCGCCGACCGCACCCCGCCCGGCCCACCCCGAATCGGGTCACGCGTGCCGCGTGTCGCGGCTCAGGTGACCTGATTCTCCCCGGTGGGCGCCCTGAATCGGGTCACGCGTGCCGCGTGGTGCGGCTCGGGTGACCTGATTGGGGTTGGTCGGGTCAGTGGGGGGCGTTGCCGGGCTCGACCAGCTCCACCAGGACGCCGCCGGCGTCCTTGGGGTGGATGAAGTTCACGCGGGAGCCGGCGGTGCCGTTCTTCGGGACCTCGTAGAGGAGGCGGACGCCGCGGTCGCGCAGGGTGGCGCAGACCTCGTCGATGTCCTCGACGCGGTACGCCATCTGCTGGATGCCGGGGCCCGACTTGGCCAGGAACTTGCCGATCGGCGAGTCCTCCTTGAGCGGGGCGAGGAGCTGGATGCAGCTGCCCGAGTCGCCCACGGCGAGCATCGCCTCGCGGACGCCCTGCTCCTCGTTGACCTCTTCGTGCACGGACTTCAGGTCGAACTTCTCGGCGTAGAACGCCAGGGCTTCGTCGAGGTCGGGCACGGCGATGCCCACGTGGTCGATGTGGGTGAACATGCCCGTCATTCTGCCCGCAGGCCCGGTCGGGAGCCACCTGCCGCAGTGCGGGACCGACGGCTCGGTCAGCCCTCGACGAGCAGGCCCATCTCGATCACGTCCCACAGCTCGCCGTTGGCCCGGCGCCAGTGCTGGTGGCGGTAGCCCTCGACGACGAAGCCGGCGCGCCGGTAGAGCGTCAGGGCCGCCGCGTTGTGCGGCCAGACCTGGAGGACGACCTTGTGGAGCTCCGGCCGGGCGCGCGCCCATGCGAGCGCCTCGGCCAGGAGGGCGCCGCCGAGGCCCTGGCCCCGGTGTTCGGGGCCCAGCGCCATGAACAGCTCGCCGTGGCCGGCCCCGTTGCCGTGGATGCCGCAGTCGCCCACGACCTGCCCGTCGACCTCGGCCACGAACGTCACGGCCGACTCGTCGGCGATGGATGCGGCGATCCGGTCGGCGAAGTCCTCGGGGAGCGGGAGCTCCCGCCCGATCCACCGGCCCTCCCCGGCGACGGCCCCGCGGATGGCGTGGAGGGTGGGCACGTCGGCCGCGGTCGCGCGTCGGATGCGGGATGTCCGGTCGCCGGTCATGGGTCCGACGGTACCGACGGGCGCGGCTGCGCCGCCTCGGGTTTCGCCGTCCCGCTTCCATTCCTGGCGGGGTGCGGCAGTAGCGTCGAACGCCGTGTCCGCGCTGACCATCGCCGAGTCGTCCGCTGTCGTCGGAGAGCTCCGGCGCGCCCGGCGGCGGCGGCGGGTGGCGTCGATCCACTGGGTCGACGCGCTGTACCAGGTGTACCTGACCGGCCTGGTGTCGATCGTCTTGATCGTGCTGCTCTCGGGCGCCATCGGCGACGAGAAGGTGAGCGCCGCCGGCATCGCCGACGTGAAGGAGTACGGCCCCGCGGCGGCCGGTCTGCTGGTGGCCCTCGCCGTGTTCTTCGGCCTGCGCTCGGGCAGCCGCGGCGGGCCCCTCGCGCTCGAGCGTCCCGACGTGCGCCACGTCCTGCTGTCGCCGGTCGACCGGGGCGTCGCCCTGCGCGGCCCGGCCTGGCGCCAGCTCCGGTTCCTGATCGGCGTCGGTGCCGCCGTGGGCGCGGTGGCCGGCCAGTTGATCGTGCGCCGGCTCCCGGGCAACGCCGTCGAGTGGATCGTGTTCGGCGCGCTCTACGGGGTCACCGTGGTCGGGCTCGGCTACGGGTGCGCGCTGCTGGCGTCCGGGCTGAAGGTCAAGCACTGGCTGGCATCGCTCGTCGGCGGCCTCCTCCTGCTGTGGTCGGCCGGCGACCTGATCGGGAAGCTGCCGCTGTCGCCGTTCACGGTGGTGGGCCACATCGCGGTGTGGCCGCTGGAGCCGGACTGGCTGGCGATCGCCGGCGTCGTGTTCGCCGCCGTGCTGGTCGTGCTGGGCATGCGGTGGGTGTCGGGGATCTCGCTCGAGGCCGCCGAGCGCCGCACCGCGCTGGTGGGCCAGATGCGGTTCGCGGTGACCCTGCAGGACCTTCGCACGGTGCTCGTGCTCCGCCGCCAGCTGTCGCAGGAGGTCCCACGGTCCCGCCCGTGGATCAAGGCTGCGCGCCGCACCCCGAAGTACCCGGTGTGGCACCGCGGCGTGCGCAGCGTGGCCCGCTGGCCGCTCAGCCGCATCGTGCGGGCCCTGCTGATGGCGGCGGTCGCCGGCATGTCGATGCGCGTGGTCTGGAACGGGACCACGCCGCTGATCGTGGTGGCTGGACTCGCCCTCTGGATCGCCGCGCTCGATGCCGCCGAGCCGCTCGGCCAGGAGGTCGACCACCCCGGCCGCACCGAGACGTTCCCGATGCCGCGCGGTCAGGTGTTCACCCTGCACCTGCCGATCCTGTTCGTGGTGTCGGTGCTGATCGGTCTGCTCACCGCAGCGGTCGCCGCTGCCCCGTTCGGCTCGTCGGTGCCGGTCGGGCCTGCGATCTTCACCGGGTTCATGGCCGGGATCCTGGCCGCGGCCGGCGCGGCGATCAGCGTCGTGCAGGGAGCGCCGGACCCGGTCGACACCCTGTCGATGGTCACGCCCGAGATCGCCGGCACCCGCACCGTCATCCGCACCGCCCTGCCCCCGGCCATCGCCGTGCTGGGCGTGACGCCGCTGCTCGCCGCCCGGGCGTCCGAGCTCGGCGCCCATGATCCGCCGCCGCTCAGCGCGGCGATGTCGCTGGCCCTGCCGCTGGCGATCGTCGTGGTGCTCGTGGCCGGCTACGTGCGCTTCCGCGACGAGATCCGCCAGTTCATGGCCGATGCCTCGGAGAACATGTCGCCCACCAAGGTCGCCGAGCGCCAGCGCGACGAGCGCCTCGCCGAAGAGGCACGCGAGGCCGAGGCCCTGGCCGAGTCCAAGCGCACCGCCCGCGAGGCCACCAGTGCGTCGCAGCGGGCGAAGGCCAAGCAGAAGCCCAAGTCGAAGCCCGTCAGCCCGCCGCCCGAAGGCGTGCGCGGCGGGACCAGTGCGAAGCCCATCGGGCGGAAGAGGGATCAGAGATGAGCGCCGCGAAGCCCCCGGCCCTGGTGGCCACGGACCTCACCAAGAGGTACGACGACCTGGTCGCCCTGCAGACCATGAGCATCGAGGTCCCCTCGGGCCAGTCGATGGCGCTCATCGGCCACAACGGCTCGGGCAAGTCGACCTTCCTGCGCATGGTCGCCGGGCTCCTCGACCCGACCGACGGCGAGATCGAGATCGCCGGGTTCGACCTCACCGACGTCGAGGCCCGGGCCACCACGTCCTTCCTGCCCGACGACCCGGTCCTCTACGACGACCTGTCGCTGCGGGAGCACGCCGAGTACATCTCGAAGCTCCACGGCGGCGACGGCTGGGACGACTACGCCGAGTCGCTCTGCCACCGGCTCGGGCTCGAGGAGCGCATCGACGACCTGCCGTCGCGCTTCAGCCGCGGTCTCCGGCAGAAGACCGCCATCGTGTTGGCGCTGGTGCGGCCGTTCTCGCTGCTGCTCGTCGACGAGCCGTTCGTCGGCCTCGACCAGCCGGGCAAGCTCGTGCTGCTCGAGCTGCTCTCCGAGGTCCACGCGGAGGGCGCGGCCACCCTGGTCGCCACCCACGACCCGACCTACGTGGAGCGGGTCGACCGCAGCGTCGCCCTCCGCGACGGCGAGGTCATCTTCGACGGCCAGGCGTCGGTCGAAGAGGTCCTCCACCTCGTCGGCGGCTGACCGCCCGCACCATCGAAACTCGCTTCGCCGCCGCACCGTCGGGCGGTGAGGCTGGCCCCATGGGCATCTTCACCGTCATGACGGCGCGCTTCCGTGGGACAGCCACGGAAGCACTGGGGCTGGCACCAGCTCGACGACGCCTGGGCTGAGCGCCTGGTCGACGCCTCCGGCATCGGCCGGGGCGACCTGGTGGTCGACGTCGGCGCCGGCCTCGGCGCGCTCACGCGGCCGCTCGTCGACCGGGGTGCCCGGGTCATCGCCGTCGAACGGCACCCCGAGCGGGCCGACGTGCTGCGCCGCTCGTTCGACGGCCGGGTCACGGTCGTGCGCGCCGACGCCGCGGACCTGCGCCTGCCCCGCCGCCCCTTCCACGTCGTCGCCAACCCGCCGTACGGCATCACCGCCGACCTGCTGGCGCGCCTGCTCCACCACGGCAGCCGGCTGCAGACCGCCCACCTCGTCCTCCAGCGAGACGCGGCCCGACGATGGTCCGGCCCGTCGGCGCCCGCGGCCCGGCGCTGGCAGCAGCACTGGGCCGTGAGCCTCGGCCCGGTCGTCCCTCGCCGGGCCTTCGCACCCCCGCCGAAGGTCGACTCCCAGGTCCTCCGCCTCCACCGCCGCTGATGGCTCTGCACCCGTCCCCACCGTTCCACCCCTCACCGACGGCTTCGGGCGGGGGTGATCGTGTCAGGTGAGCTCGGTGATGGGATCGAGGCGGGCGGCGTAGCGGCGGAGGGTGGCCATCAGGGGCTTGCCGACGATGAGGATGATCACCGCGTTGGCGAGGGCGCCGGCAGCGTCCCAGGCGAGGGACGTGGCGACGTAGAACGACCAGTAGCGGTCGAACGACTCGGCGAGCGACATGCCCGGCACCCAGTCGAGGGCGCCGCCGCGCTGGAAGGGCCAGAACCAGAGGTTGAGGATGGCGCCGAACACGAAGCCCCAGACCCAGCCGTAGAGGGCCAGCACCCCGACCTCGGCCCAGGCGGACATCCGCTTGGTGGCGATGCCGACGAAGCCGGCGCCTGCGCCCATCCACCCCAGGGCGAGCATCTGGAACGGGAGCCACGGGCCGAAGCCGCCCGACAGGATCGCCGACACCACGAACGACGTGATGCCGAGGATCATCCCGAACCTCGGTCCGAAGGCGGCGCCCGCCAGGATCACCAGGAAGAACAGGCCGCTGCCGCCGCCCGGCAGGTCGAGCAGCTTCATCAGGCCGGCGAGGGCGGACAGCATGCCGAGCACGGCGACGGTGGTGCCGGTCATCGTCCCCCGCCGGATCTCCAGCGCGACGGCGCCGACGGCCAGGGCGCCGACGAGGGCGGCCACCAGCGGGGCATCGCCGGCGTGGGCCTGGCTGGGCAGGGCCGAGGACGGCAGCCAGAACGGGTAGAGGAACGCAGCCACGCCGATGACCAGGACCAGCAGGTAGACGGCGGCCGAGCGGGCCCGGCCGAGCAGGCTCGGGTGGCTGCCGATGAGGAGCGGGAGGTGCTCGTCGGCCTCGGGGCGCGCCGCGGTGGCGGTCACGGCGCCGGCTCCGTGGCGGCCGGGTCCGACGTCGGCGCGAGGACCGCTCGGACCTCCTCGACGGTCAGCAGCGGGGGCAGGACCCGGAGCACCTGCGGCGCGAACAGCGAGTCCGCGAGGACGGTGCGGGCCTCGCCGTGAGCCACGACGTCGCCGTCGCCCAGCACGAGGACCGTCGTGGCGACGCGCGCGGCGAGCTCGATGTCGTGGGTGGCGAGGACCACGGCGCCGCCGCCCGCGGCGTGCTCGCGCAGGGCGTGCTCGAGCGCGTGCCGGGATGTGGCGTCGATGCCGCGGGTGGGCTCGTCGAGCACGAGCACCGGGGCGTCGCCCACGGCCACGGCCGCGATGGCGACCCGCTGGCGCTGGCCGACCGAGAGGCTGCGCGGGTGGCGGTCGGCGAGGTCTTCGAGCCGGAGGGTCCGGAGCCAGCGGTCGACCGCGGCCGGGTCCCGACGGCCGAGCAGGCCGAGGGTGGCCTCGACCTCGCCGCGCACGGTGGAGCTGAACAGGAGGGAGTCGGGTTCCTGGGGGACGTAGGCCACCGGCACGTTCGCCTCGACGGTGCCGCCGGTGGGCGCGTCGGCGGCGGCGAGGGCGCGCAGCAGGGTGGTCTTGCCCGAGCCGTTGCGGCCGAGCACCGCGACGATCTCGCCTTGGCGGACGGTGAGGTCGGTGGGTCGGAGCACCGTCCGGGGGCCGTGGCTGACCGTGACGCCGGTGCCCGTGAGCAGCACGTCGCCCGCGGCCTCGGCCGGCGGCGCGGGCGGCTCCGCCTGCGCGGCGACGACGGCAGCGGGGAGGTCGGACCGGCGCGCCGCGTTGCGAGCATCCCGGACGGTGAGCGGCGGCGGGTCCCAGCCGAGGAGCCGGCCGAGGTGGGTGACCGGCGGGGCGCTCGCCAGGGTGGCGAGCACGTCGTCGGGCCGGCCGTCGGCGGCGATCCGCCCGGCCTCGACGAGCAGCGTCCGGTCCGCGAGCGGCCCGGCCCGGTCGAGGCGGTGCTCGGCGAGGAGCACGGTGGTGCCGAGGTCGTCGTTGAGGCGGCGCAGCGCCGCCATCACGTCGTCGGCGCCCTGCGGGTCGAGCATGGAGGTGGGCTCGTCGAGCACGAGGATCTGCGGTCCGGCGGCCAGCGCGCCCGCCACCGCGCACCGCTGGCGCTCGCCGCCCGACAGCGTGGCGGGGGAGCGGTCGCGCAGGTGGGCGACGCCGAGCGCGTCGAGCACCTCCTCGACCCGGCGGCGCATGAGGGCGGCGTCGGACCCGAGGTTCTCCAGGACGAACGCGATGTCGTGCTCGACGTGGTCGACGACGAACTGGGCCTCCGGCGTCTGGTGGACGAACCCGACGACGTCGGCCAGGTCGCGCGGCCGGTGCGTGGTGATCGACCGGCCGCCGGACACGACGTCACCGGTGAAGCGACCGCCGCTGCTGTGCGGGACCAGGCCGTTCACCGTGCGCAGGAGGGTGGACTTCCCCGAGCCGGACTCGCCCACGACCAGCACCACTGACCCGGGCTCGACCTCGAGGTCGACGGGGCCCAGCGAGGGCGGCGCGTCCGGGTAGGCGAACGACGCGGCGCGCCAGGCGACGGTGCCGTGGTCGCGGCTCACGAGACGCCCGCCAGGTCGGGGGCCGGCGACGGCCTCGTCGTCGCCGGGGGCGCCTCGGCCACGGGGACGGGCGGCACCAGGACGGGGATGGCGAGCGCGGCGAGGCACACCACCGCGGCGAGGGAGAACGACGGGAACCGCAGCGGGTACGCCGTCCAGTAGAGGGTCTCGTCCCAGACGGCGGCGAGGATCGTGAGCCCCAGCGGCGCCAGGAGCACGCCGGCGCCCACGGCGACGTCGAGACGGGTGAGCCGGCGGGGCCGGTACCGGGCCGTGCCCGACGAGCGCGACGCGAGGACCACCGCAGCCAGCAGGGTGACCACGCCCACGGCGCCGGCCACGATCGCGGCCGCGGACGCCCGGCCGATCAGGGCGATGAACGACCCGCCGAGCGAGAGCATGGCCACCAGCCCGAGCCAGGCCGAGGCCCGGTCGCCTCGGCCCCGGGGCTGGCGGGCGAACCCGCGGGCGTCCATCGACTCGGCCAGGGCGACGGCCCGTTCGAGGCCGGACTCGAGGATGGGGACCGTGAGCCGGACCAGACGGCCCCGCCGCACGACCCGGCCACCGGTGCGGGCCCGGTCGGCCTCGCGCACGTCGGTCACCGCGGCCATGGTGCTCGGGACGAACGCCAGGGCGACGGTGAGGATGAGGCCCGGTTCGTGGAACGCCCGCGGTGCCGCCTGCACCAGCTCGTGGTGGGACGCCACGGCGTTGAACACGCCGAACGCGCCGAGGATGCCGACGACGGCGAACGCCTGGGCGGCGGCGTACAGCACGATGTCGCCCTCGATCGTGCCGCCCACCGTGAAGCCGCCCAGGATCTGGGGCAGCGTCCCCTGGGGGAGCGTGAACCAGAGGTGCTCCGGCGGGCCGTCGATGGCCGGGCTGTGGGTGGTGAGCGCGGTGAGCGCGACGCGGAGGAGGGCGAACACCACGCCGAGGCCGACGAGGATCGGGAAGGCGCGGGCCAGCGTGGTGTCGAGGCGGTGCGCGCTCACGACGAGGAAGCTGATGGCGAGGACGACGGCCACGTAGAGCGGGTTTGGGGCGATCTGCACGCACGCTGCGGCCGCGATGGCCCACACGAGCCACGTCACGGCATGGAGCGGGCTGGTGGTGCGCACGATCGGTACCCCGGAGGGGCCCGCACGGGGTGTGCCGGGCCGGTGGACGGCGGGAGGGCGGCGGCCGGGAGGATTGACCCGTCGCCGAGACGCACCGTACGGTGACAGCCGGTTGAGGTCGTTGGCAACCCGGACGTTGCCGACGGGCGTGCACGCCAGTGCACACAGGGGAAGTCGGTGAGAGTCCGACGCTGACCCGCAGCTGTAACCGGTCCCACGAGGCCGGGAGCCAGGTGACCTGCCTCCACCCCGACGGACGCCCGGTCCGCCGGTCCCCACGCCTCGTGCTCCCACGAGGCCCCACCGGCCCCCGCGGAACGGGGCCACGGAGGAAGCATCCATGTCGATCCGTCGATTCGTCGCCGCAGGCCTCGCCCTGTCGCTGACCGCCCCGTTGCTCGGCACGGGTCGCGCCGGTGCTGCGCCGGCCGCCGACCCGGTCGTCACCAAGGCCAAGGCCTGGCTGGCGACCCAGCAGAAGGCCGATGGCGGCTTCGAGGTCGCCGGCGTGCCCGGCTTCGAGACCCCGGACGCCGTCGCCGCCCTCGCCGCCGCCGCCCAGACCGGCGTCGAGTGGGATCCCGCCGCCGCCCGGGCCGCCGTCGAGGCCCAGGACAGCAGCGGTGGCAAGGACCCGCTCGACTACCTCGACGACCTCGTCGACAACGAGCTGGATCCGACCACCGCGGCCGCCGCCGGCCGCGCCGCCAAGATCGTCCTGCTGGTGGCCGCCCCGCTGGGCATCGACCCGACGGACTTCGACCCGTCGAACGACTCGGCCTCGCCCGTCGACCTCATCGACCGCTTCACCTCGCACGAGAGCGGCGACGGGACCTACGACCTCACCTTCAACGGCAAGCTGTTCGCCGCGCTGGCCCTCCGCTCCAGCGGCCGGGCCATCCCCGACGGCCTGATCGACCAGATCCTCGCCGCCCAGCGCCCCGACGGCTCGTGGGACTACACCGGCACGCCGAACGACCCCTACGGCGGCAACGACATCGACACCACGTCGACGACGCTCCTCGCGCTCTACGCCGACGGCCACGACATCGACGAGCCCGCCCTCACCGCCGGCATCAGCTGGCTGGCGAAGCAGCAGGGTGCCAGCGGCGCCTTCCAGGCGTTCGGCGCCGATGACCCCAACGCCACCTCCATGGCGACCATCGCGCTGAGCGCGCTGCACATCGACGTGACCACGTCGGCCTGGCGCACCACCTTCGGTGCCCCGGTCACCGGCACCTACAAGAACCCGTACACCGCCCTGCGCGCCATGCAGAACGCGACCGACGGGCACATCAACAGCCCCAACGACTCGCCCGAGTACGGGACCAGCACCTTCGCCACGACCCAGTCGATCCAGGCGCTGACCCGTCAGTTCCACCTGCGGGGCGCCCACGAGGTCCTCCTGCGCGACTGGGCCACCAAGCTGGCGTCGCCCGCTGCTGCCCCCGACAGCACGTCGGCGATCGACCTGATCAACGACGCGCTCGGCACCAACACCTCGGTGCAGTCCGCCCGCCTCGCCGCCACCACGGCGGCGGTGAACGGCCAGAAGGGCCGGGAAGCGGCGGCGGCCGACCTGTTCCAGCAGGTGTTCAAGCGCACGATCGACCCGTCGGGCCGGAACTACTGGTCCACCAAGCTGATCACGATCACCCGACCGGAGATGCTCGCCCGCACCACCGGGTCGGCCGAGTTCTACCGGAAGGCCGGCGGCACCATCCCGGCGTTCGTCGACGCCGCCTACCAGGCGTCGCTCGGCCGGGCCGCCGATCCCTCGGGCCGTGCCTTCTGGATCAAGCAGCTCCAGAACGGCCGCCACGTCGAGTCGGTCGCCCGCAGCCTGGTGAAGAGCAACGAGTACCGCCGCACCGAGGCCCGCAGCGCCTTCCAGCGGGTGCTCGAGCGCCAGCCCACCACCGCCGAGCGCGACACGTGGACCGCCAAGCTGGCCACCACCCGCGTGGAGGTCCTGCTGGCCCAGCTGGCTGCGTCCGCCGAGTTCTACGACGTGACGATCTCGTGAGCCTGCTCGTCCCCCGTCGCTCCGGTGGCGGGGGACGCCGGCGACCGCTCGCGGTCGCAGCGGTCCTCGTGGCGCTCGCCGCCACGGGCACCGTGGGCACCCCGTCCGCGGGCGCCGCGCCCGAACGCCTCGCCGCCACCGGCGGGTGCCGCGCCGTCGGCTCCTCCGACGCGCCGAGCGGCGGCGGCCCCAACCGGGCCACCGTCGTGGTCGACACCGGCTCCGGACCGGTCTGGTCGGCCTGCATCTCGTTCAGCGGCACGATCTCGGGCATCGAAGCGCTGGAGCGGGCCCAGGACGTGATCACCGATCTCGACCCCGTCTACGACCAGTACGGCGGGCTCGGCAAGGCGGTGTGCAAGCTGCGCGGCGTCGGCACGGCGCCGCCCGACTGCCTCGGCAAGTCGGCGAGCTCGTGGTGGCTCAGCATCAACGGCCAGGTCACCGGCAAGGGCGCCAGCTCGATCTCCGTCAAGGACGGCGACGTCGAGGGGTGGCGCTACGGCACCGGCGGCACCCCGCGCGCCGCCACCGAGGGCACCGAGGCTGCGGCCGCGCCGCCGCCCACCCCGACCACGAAGCCGCCGGCCGC
>DATMGQ010000323.1:0-5223 GCA_035555395.1 Acidimicrobiales bacterium | reverse complement strand
GCCATCCCGTGCTCGCCGAGCGCTACAGAACCTGGATCAGCAATCTCCCAACGACTTGCACCCCATAGGAGCATCAGACCCGGCCGATGGCGCCCATCATGGCGATGCGGGCTCGGAGGGGGTCGTGGCATCGGTGAGATCGCCGATGCGCGGCCGATGGGGCGGCGGAGGTCGTTCGGCCCTAGCCGCGCTGCCGGAACTGGTCGACCGTGGAGGTCATGATCGACCGCCACGTCTCCGAGCCCGATGCCTTCACCCTGACCCTGGAGCGTGACCCCGGTCTGCGGGCCACCGTCGTGGCCATCGCCTGCTTCGACCGGTCGCCCGACTGGGAGCGCCTGGTCGAGCGGATGGAGCGGGCCACCCGACTGGTCCCCACCTTCCGGGAGAAGCTGGAGCGGACGCCGTTCGGCCTGGCGACCCCGCGCTGGGTCCCGGATCCCGACTTCGACCTCAGCTGGCACCTGCGACGGGTGCGCCTGCCCGTGGGCGGCGATCTGCCCGAGCTGCTCGACCTGGCCCGGATCGCACACATGGCGGCGTTCGACCACGACCGGCCGCTCTGGGAGTTCACGCTCGTCGAAGGGATGGCGGACGGTCGGGCGGCACTGGTCATGAAGGTCCACCACGCCCTCACGGACGGCATCGGCGGCATCCAGATCGCCGCCCACGTGGTCGACCTCGAGCGCGAGGCCGGAGATCTGGGTCCGGCGCCGCCCGCTCCGCAGGGCACCTCCCACCTGCCGTTCGCCAGCCTGGCCGAGGCCCTGACCCACGACGCCCGCCGGCTTGGCGAGCTCGGCCGGGCGGCGGCGCTCGGTGCTCCCGGCGCCGCACTCGCCGCGCTGCGCGACCCCATCGGAGCGGCCTCGGGCGTCGCTGCGGACGCCGTGTCGGTCCTGAAGATGGTGCGTCCGGTGACCGACACCCGCTCGCCGGTCATGCGCGGGCGAGGGTCGCGCCGGCACTTCGAGCTGCTCGACGTGCCCTTCGACGACCTGCACGATGCTGGCCACGAACTGGGGGGCTCGCTGAACGATGCCTTCCTCACCGCGCTGGCCGGTGGCCTCCGCCGCTACCACCAGCGGCACTTCGCCTGCATCGCGGAGCTCCGGGTGACGATGCCGGTGAGCACGCGGTCCGAGGCCGATGGCGAGGGCGGCAACCACGTGACCCTGGTCCGCTTCGACCTTCCCGTTGGCATCACCGACCCGGCGGCCCGGCTGGCCGCCGTCCACGCGGTCTGCGATGCCGAGCGGCACGAGCCCGCCCTCAGCCACTCCGACGGCATCGCCGCCGTGCTCAACCTGCTGCCGGTGGGCGTCACCGCCGGCATGCTCCGCCACGTCGACCTGCTGGCCAGCAACGTTCCCGGCTTCGACGTGCCGGTGTACGTCGGCGGCGCGCTCGTCGAGGGCTTCTACCCCTTCGGTGCGACGTTGGGCTCGGCGGCCAACGTCACGCTGATGTCGTACCGAGGCTCCTGCAACATCGGCATCGTGACCGACGTCGATGCCGTTCCGGATCCGGAGGCGTTCCGCGACTGCCTCGCCGCCGGCTTCGCCGAGGTCGTGCACGCTCGACGCGCCGATCGGGGTCCGGCAGCGGAGGCCGACGACCAGCCGACGCTCACGTAGGTCAGCGGGCGGGACGGGAGCTGGCGTCCTTCGGGGGTGAGGGTGCGAATCCGGCGAGGAGGGCTTCGAACAGGGCGACCATGTCGGTGGTCGGGTCGAACAGCCACTGCACCTGGAGCCCGTACATCAGCGCCTGGCACTGGCGTGCGGCGAGGTCGAGGTCGAGGTCGGCCCGCACCATTCCCTGGTCGGCCGCTTGGCGGAGCCCGGCACGCGTCCAGCCGATGACCTGCTGGGCTCGTTGCCGGAAGTAGTCGTGCGCCGGATGGGTGTCGTCGGTGGCCTCCGCCGACACCACGACGAACATCTGGACCAGCCCGCGGCGCGCCGCGTTGTCCTCGACGACGGCGATCAGGCCGGCAAGCGGATCCTCGGCCTGCGCCGCCGCGGCGCGCGCCATGGCACTGGTCAGGTTGTCGCGGCTCTCCAGCACGGCGATGAGGAGGTCGGCCTTCGTCCGGAAGTGGTGGAGGAGGCCCGCCTGGCTGAGGCCGACGTTGCGGGCGATCTCCCGCATCGACGCGCCGTGGTAGCCGTGCTGGCCGAAGTGGGCGAGCGCCGCTTCGATGATCTCGTCGCGCTGGCGAGACGACTTCGCGTACGGCCCCCGCCGCGGTCCGCTCGTCGAGACGTCCATCAGGTGAGACCGTAGCGACCATGAATCCCGTTCAAGTGATTGGTTTTCGGTAGTGTCCGTCGGATGCGCACCGACCGGCACCGTTCCCGCGTCCGATTCGCCGCCCTCGTGGCCGGCGCCGCCCTCGTCACGGGCACCGTGGGCTGCAGCGACCCGAGCGACGGCGGCGCCACGTCCGCAACGTCGGCGACCACGGTCGAGCCGACCGCGTCGAGCCCGGTGGGGGCTGAGGTTCGCCTGGCCGCCGGCGACGACGTGGTGGCGAGCGTCGACGAGCGGTTCCAGTCGTACAACATCGAGATGGTGGAGGTGACGGGCGGGGAGTTCTGGCAGCCCTACGACGCCGGCGAGGGGAAGGTCGGGCGCCCACCGCTCGACCTCAGCTCGGAGCGGCTCCGGAACCTGGCCCGGGCGCTCGGCCCGGCCTACATCCGGGTGAGCGGGTCGTGGGCGAACTCGACCTACTTCGACCCCGACGGCGAACCGGGCGATGCCCCGCCCGAGGGCTTCGGCGGGCTCCTCACCGGTGACCAGTGGATCGGCGTCGGCGAGTTCGCCCGTGCGGTCGACGGCGAGGTGACGACGTCGTTCGCGTCGAACGACGCGGTGCGTGACCCATCGGGCGGCTGGCACGGCGACCAGGCCGAGGCGCTCCTGGCGTTCTCGGCGGACCACGACGTGCCGCTCGTCGCAGCCGAGCTGTTCAACGAGCCCGGCCTGCCGGTCGGCATGCCGACGGGGTACGACGGCGAGGGCTACGCCCGCGACGTCGAGACGTTCCTCGGCGTGGTCGACGAGGCGATGCCCGACCTCCAGGTGGTCGGGCCCGGTGCCACCGCGGACGTCGTCCACCTGATGATCAGCCCGTCGATCTCCGGTGAGGACCTGGCGGAGGGCTCGAAGCCGAGGCTCGATGCGTTCAGCTACCACTTCTACCCGAACGTCTCGGAGCGGTGCGGCTCCGAGGAGGGGCCGGAGGTCGCCCTCACCCCGGAGTACCTGAGCCGCATCGACGAGACGAAGGCGTACTACGAGGGGCTGCGGGACGAGGTCGCCCCCGGAGCGCCGATGTGGATCACCGAGACGGCCCAGGCGGCCTGCGGCGGCGACCGGTGGGCGTCGACCTACCGCGACGTGATCCGCTACGTCGACACGCTGGGCCGCCTGGCGACGGGGGATGGCGATGTGGTGTTCCACAACACCCTGGCGGCGAGCGACTACGGCCTCATCGACGAGGACGGGCTCGAACCCCGACCCGACTACTGGGCCGCGGTGCTCTGGGCGAAGCTCATGGGCCCCGAGGTGCTGGCGCCCGGGGACACCGATCAGGCCGAGGACGTGACGACCTACGCCCACTGCCGGCGCGACGGCGCGGGCGTCGCGTACGCGGTGGTCAACGCGTCGCCCGACCAGAGCCGCACGGTCGCCACCGAGTCGGGGACCGCAGACGTCTACCTGCTCACCGGAGACCTCGACGGCAACTCCGTTGCCCTCAACGGCACGGAGCTCGTCGCCGGCGACGACGGCACCCTGCCAGACCTCGACGCCGAGCGGGTCGACGGCGCCGTCGAGATCCCGCCGGCCAGCGTCGCCTACGTCGTCGACCCGAAGGCCGGCGGCGGCGCCTGTGCCTGACGTCCACCGGACCAGCGGCGCCCCGGACCGCCGGGGGCTCGGCCTCCGGTGCCAGCGGCCGCACGCCGCTCCGCCAGGATGGCGGTGATGGAACAGCCCAACGTGCTCGTGGTGCTGTCGGACCAGCAGCGCCCCGATTCCTGCGGGGTCTTCGGACAGCGCCTGCCGGTCACGCCACGGCTCGACGCGCTCGCCGCCGACGGCGTCGCGTTCGACGAGGCGTTCACCGTGCAGCCCGTCTGCGGACCCGCCCGTGCGGCGATCCAGACCGGGCTCTACCCCACGACGGCGCGCTGCTGGCGCAACGGCATCGCCCTGCCGCCCGGCATCCCGACGCTCGCTGACCGCGTCGCCGGCCTCGGCTACCAGACCGGCTACATCGGCAAGTGGCACCTGGCGTCGAACCGCGGCCGCAACCTGCCCGCAGACCGGCCGCCCGCTCGGTTCGAACGCCGTCCCGTCCCGCCCGAGCGGCGCGGCGGCTACCTCGACGTCTGGGTCGCCGCCGACGCCCTCGAGCACACGTCGGGTGCCACCGACGGCCACGTCTTCGACGAGCGCGGCGAACGGGTCACCCTCGCCGGATTCCGGGTCGATGCCCTCACCGACTTGGCGATCGACCGGCTCGACCGCTTCGCACCGGACCGGCCGTTCTTCCTCTTCCTGTCGTTCCTCGAACCCCACCACCAGAACAACCGGTTCCGCACGATCGGCCCCCGTGGGTGGGCGGCCCGGTTCCGCGGCTTCGACCGGCCCGGAGACCTGTCGGCATGGCGGGGCGACTGGCGCTGGAACTACGCGGAGTACCTCGCCTGCTGCGCCAGCATCGACGCGAACCTCGGCCGACTCGTCGACCACCTCGAGCGGTCGGGACGGCTCGACGACACGCTGGTGGTGTTCACCAGCGACCACGGCAGCCACTTCCGCACCCGGAACCTCGAGTACAAGCGCAGTCCGCACGACGCCTCCATCCGGGTCCCGCTCGTGCTCGCGGGTCCCGGCTTCCGCGGCGGCGTCCACCGCCGGGATCTCGCCACCAACCTGGACCTGCTCCCCACCATCACCACTGCGGCGGGAGGCGGCGACCCCCACCTCGACGGCCGGCCGCTCCAGACCGACGCTCGAGCCCCCGATGACGTCCTGATCCAGATCAGCGAATCGCAGATCGGTCGGGCCCTCCGGACCCCGACCCACACGTACGGCGCCAGGGCACGGGACCGGAACCCGCTCGCCGGACACCTCCGGCCGGCCGCCGACCGCTACCAGGGCACGGCGCTCTACGACAACGTCCGCGACCCCCACCAGCAGCACAAC
>DATMGQ010000322.1:0-11398 GCA_035555395.1 Acidimicrobiales bacterium | reverse complement strand
GGACGGCGCCGTCCGCCACGTCGATCGCCAGGAGGTCGCGGTCGTCGAAGGTGTAGAGCGAGCCGTCGTAGATCGTCAGGCCGCGCAGGCTCGAGATCGACTGCAGGTCCTTCGACCAGACGGTGGCGCCGGTCCGGCTGTCGAGCGCCTGGAGCACGCCGTCGTCGCTGCCGACGACGAGCCGCCGGTCGCCGTAGCCGAGGTGGTTGCGGTCGCCGGTGCCCGGGTCGAACACGACGGGACCCCACAGCACGTGCCCGTCGTCGGGGTCGAGGGCGTACACCGAGCTGCCGGTCGCCTCGTACCCGACCCCCTGGCTCTCGGTCATGACGAAGATCCGGTCGTCGCCCACCACCACCTGCTCGATGGGCAGGCCGAGGTCGGCCTCCCACTGGAAGGCGGGGGTGGCGGGCACGGTGCCGAAGCGCTGCACGCCGTCGTGCGCCGGCCCGCCCTGGTACGTGGACCAGGCCACGTCGATGTCGATCGTGACGGGCGGTGCGGTGGCGGCCGGCCCGTCTCGGAGCGCGGTGTGGGCGGTGACGGTGAAGGCGTAGGTCTCGCCGTCGTCCAACCCCGAGACGACGGCCGACGTGGCACCCGGCCCGAGCGGCCGGTCGGGGCCGTCGGCGACGCCGTCGTGGAGCACGCGCAGGACGTAGCCGGAGAGGGCGGTGCCGCTCGTGGGCGCCGGGCTCCACGACACCGTGACCTGGTCGTCGACGGCCGTGGCCGTCACGCCGCCGGGTGCGCCCGGCGCGGGGAACCGGGCTGCGTACGCCGGGAGGGCCAGCAGGTCCGAGGCGAGGGCGGCGACGCCGTCGGCCTGCACCCGGGTGACCGCTTCGGCCGCCTCGACCCCCACGGGGATCCGCCGGAGGAGGCCGCGGTAGGCCACCACCACCTCGGTGGCCGCCGCCTGCTTGCGCCGGTACTCGTTCGACTGCGAGAAGCCGACCATCACAACCCCGCGGCTCGTGCCCTTGGCGAGCTTGGCGATCCAGTAGGCGCGGCCGCTCGGGTCGGCCGCTCGCCCGAACACGTTGAGGAAGGCCCGGTCGACGAACCCGGCGTTCGACAGGGTCCCGTACTTCCGCCGGAACTCCGACGACGCTGCGAACGTCGCCGAGATCCGGTTGAGGGTCCACCCGCTCGCTGATCGCTTCGTCCAGTACTCCAGCCCGCCCACGTCCGGGACCCGCTGGAAGTAGGCGGTGTAGAGGCGCGTCACGTTGCCGATCCGCTCCGCCGCCGATCCGCCGTGGGCGACCTGGTCGACGACCGCGCCGGCCGACATCGTCCCGTCGGCGAGGCCGGTCACGAACGGGGCCAGCTCGGGGCTGGCGCCGTCGCGGTCCTGGAAGTCCCGGAACTGCTGGCGCACGAAGACCTCGGGCGACCGGAACGGGGCGACGCTCGCCGCCGTGGCGCCGGCCGGGGCGACGGGCACCGCCGCCGGGACCGCGACCGCGGCCAGGCCCAGCGCGGCGACCGCCAGCGCGACCCTCCTGGCACCACCCCGACCGCTCACCGCTCGTCTCCTCCGCCGCACGTCCGGCCGGAGCCTACGGCGCCGCGACCGGTGCGGCTCAGCGCTCCTCCTCGACCTCGATGCCGGCGTCGGCCATGAGCGCCAGGCCGACCGACACCACCTGCTCGTGGTCGATGACCGTGCCTTCGAGCGCCTTGGCCCCCCGGACGTCGATGATCGTCGACCCCTGGAGCCGGGCCCGGGCGAGCTTGGCCCCCGACAGGTCGGCACCGGTGAGGTCGACGTCGTGCCAGCGGCTGCCCTGGACCTCGGCCCGGTAGAGATCGACCTTGGCCGCCGTGCCGCCCGACACCGCGAGCCGCTCGGCCCGGACCATGCGCAGCGCCACCTCGTCGAGCTGGCAGTCCGTGAAGCGGACGTCGGTGAGGCGGGCGCCGCCGAGGTCCGCGCCGGAGAGCCGGCAGTTGGTGAACGACACTCGCGTGAGCGACAGCTCCTCGAGCACCGCACCGGCGAAGTCCGAGTTGGCCACCACGACGTCGGTGAGCTCCAGGCGCCGCAAGCTGGCCCCGGTGAACCGGGTGCTCGAGATGGTCGAGCGGCTGATCTGCACGTGCTCGGCGTCGGCCGCCACCGCGTACCCGGTGATGGCGGCCTCCGACCACCCGTCGTGGTCCTCGAGCCCGTCGAGCTCCACCTCCTCGAGGTCGGCCACCACGATCGGCTTCCGCACCTCCTGGTTGGCCGGTCGCCTCGCGCCGGACCCCGTCGATCGCCTCGTCGCTGCCATGCCGCCCATCATGCCCACGGGGGGTGACACCCGAACCCGGCCACCTCGACCGTTGGATCTGACGGGTCGTCAGATCCCGGCGTAGCCTGGCGGGCATGCGAGGGATCATCAGCTACGGCGCCTACCTGCCCCACCGTCGACTCGACCGGAGCACGATCGCGGCCGTCGCCGGGACCGGCGGGGGCAAGGGCACCCGGACCGTCGCCAGCTACGACGAGGACACCACCACCCTCGGCGTCGAGGCCGCCCGCCGGGCGCTGCGGGCCACCACGGCCCGACCCCGCGCGGTCTGGTTCTCCACGGTGACCCCGGCCTACGTCGACAAGACCAACGCCACCACCATCCACGCCGCGCTGCTGCTGCCGGGCGACGTGATCGCCGCGGACTTCGGCGGTGCCGTGCGCTCGGGCATCGCCGCCGCCCGCACCGCCCTGGCCGGCGGCCCATCGGCCCTCGTGGTCACCGCCGACATCCGCACCGGCCTGCCCGGCAGCGCCGACGAGGCGGCGGGTGGCGACGCCGGTGCCGCCCTCCTGATCGGCGACGAGACCGACGGCCCCGTCATCGCCGAGCTCCTCGGCTCGGGCACCGCCACCGACGAGTTCCTCGACCGCTGGCGCACCCCGGGCGACGCCCGCTCCAAGCAGTGGGAGGAGAAGTTCGGCGAGAACAAGTACGTCGCCCTCGGCCAGGCCGCCCTGCGCGACGCGCTCAAGGACGCCGGCATCGAGGCCGACCGCGTCGATGCCCTGATCGTCGCCGGCACGCACGGCCGGGCCAACAAGGCGGTCGCCAAGAAGTCCGGCATCGACGGCGCCAAGGTCGTCGACGACCTGTCCGGCACCCTCGGCAACCCGGGCGCCGCCCAGGCCGGCCTGGTGCTCGCGGCCACGCTCGACGCCGCCGCCCCCGGCCAGGTCATCGTGCTCCTGTCGCTCGCCGACGGCGCCGATGCCCTCGTCCTCAAGACCACCGAGGCCATCGCCTCGTTCACGCCGGACGCCCCCGTCGGCGACCAGGCCGCCGCCGGCGCCCCGGTCCCGTACGGCAAGTTCCTCGCCTGGCGCGGCCACCTCTCGCCCGAGCCGCCCCGCCGGCCCGAGCCCGCCCGCCCCTCGGCGAGCGCCGCCGGCCGCAGCGAGGACTGGAAGTTCGGCTTCGTCGGCGCCCAGGACCGCTCGTCCGGGGCCATCCACCTGCCGCCCGCACGGGTCTCGATGGCGGGCGGCGCCATCGACGAGATGGACCCGATCCCGATGGCCGACGTGCAGGGCACCGTCGCCACCTACACCATCGACAAGCTCGTCTACTCGCCGAGCCCGCCGGTCGTGTTCGCCATCGTCGACTTCGACGGCGGCGGCCGCGCGCCGATCGAGCTCACCGACGTCGACCCCAAGGCGGTGGCCATCGGCGACCGCATCGAGATGACGTTCCGCAAGCTGTTCACCGCCGACGGCATCCACAACTACTTCTGGAAGGGCCGTCCGGTCCCCGGCAGCGCGCCCGCCTCTGACGGCGCCGACGAGAAGGAGGCCTGACATGGCCAGCCACGGCATCAAGGACCGCGTCGCCATCGTCGGGATGGGCTGCACGCCCTTCCGCGAGCACTGGGACAAGGGCACCGACGACCTCGCGCTCGAGGCCAGCAACGAGGCGTTCGCCGCCGCCGGCATCACCAAGGACGACGTCGACGCCTACTGGCTCGGCACCGCCCAGTCCGGCATGAGCGGCATCACCCTGTCCCGGGCGCTCCAGCTCCAGGACAAGCCCGTTACCCGCGTCGAGAACTACTGCGCCTCCGGCTCCGAGGCCCTCCGCCAGGCCTGCTACGCCGTGGCCTCGGGTGCCTACGACGTGGCCATGGCCGTGGGCGTCGAGAAGGTGAAGGACTCCGGCTACCAGGGCCTCAACGCCTTCCCGATCCCGAACGACGGCACCACCCGCACGCTCACCGCCGCCGGCTCGTTCTCGATGGTCGCCCCCGCCTACGCCGAGAAGTACGGCGTCCCGATGGAGCAGCTCAAGCGCACGCTGGCCCGCATCGCCAGCAAGAACCACTACAACGGCGCCCGCAACCCGCGCGCCCAGTTCCGCCGCGAGATGAGCGTCGAGCAGATCTGCGCCATGCCCAACGTGGCCGGCGACCTGTCGGTGTTCGACTGCGCCGGCGTGGCCGACGGGTCCGCCTCGGCGATCGTCGTGCGAGCCGAGGACGCCTACCAGTACACCGACAAGCCGATCTTCGTGAAGGCGCTGAGCTTCATCGCCGGCAACGGCTCGGGCCTCGTCGACCCCGGCTACGACTACACGTGGTTCCCGGAGATCGCCGCCTGCGCCAAGGACGCCTACGCCCAGGCGGGCATCACCGACCCGGTCAGCCGCATCGCCATGGCCGAGGTCCACGACTGCTTCACCCCCACCGAGCTGGTGCTCATGGAGGACCTGCAGTTCTCCGAGCGGGGCATGGCCTGGAAGGACATCGAGTCCGGTCGCTTCGACCTGAACGGCGAGCTGCCGGTGAACCCCGACGGCGGCCTCAAGAGCTTCGGCCACCCGGTCGGGGCCAGCGGCCTCCGCATGATGTTCGAGGCCTACCTCCAGCTCCGCCGCGAGGCCCCCGAGGACCGCACGATCTCGTCGATCGAGGGCGACCGCAACCTGGCCCTGACCCACAACCTCGGCGGCTACCCCGGCGAGATGGTCAGCTTCGTCAGCATCCTCGGCGCCGACAAGGACTGAGTCGCGCTGGAGGGCACCGCCCTTCCAGCAGGATCACATCGCACCTCAGCCCCGTGGGGGACCGGCGACCTCCACGTCCGCGGCAGAGGTCAGCACCTGGACCTGGTCTGGGATGCCGATGAGAAGCGGGAGCAGCGCAGACGGGTCACCGACCTGCGACGGTGGCGTCAGCGGCCCTCGAAGGCGGGGGTGTAGGCGAAGAGCCCGGGGCTGCCGCCGGTGTGGACGAACACCACGTCACGAGCGGGGTCCAACCGACCGGCGGCGACCTCGGCGAGCAGGTGCTCGAACGCCTTGCCGGTGTAGACGGGATCGAGGAGCACGCCTTCGGTGCGGGCCAGCAGCTCGACCGCGTCGAGCGTGGCCGGACTCGGGATGCCGTAGCCCTGGCCCAGCGTGGCGTCGGTGATCGTCAGGTCCGAGCCACCCTCGGCGATGCCGAGCAGCGCGACCACCTCGACGATGAGCCGGTTCACGAGCGGCGACGTCTCCTCCTTCGACGCGAGGACGCACGCGATGTCGATGGCGGCATCGAGCCCCGCGAGGTCGGCACCGACCGCAAGCCCGGCTGCGGTGCCCGACGTGCTGGCCGCGGTGACGATGCGGGCGATGTCGACGCCGTGCTCCTCGGCCTGGGCGGCCAGCTCGACCGCGGCGTTCACGTAGCCCAGCGCGCCGGTGCCGTCGGATCCGCCGCCGACCACGGTGAAGACCTGCCGGCGCTCAGCCGCGGCCTCGTCGTGCAGGGCGACGGTCCGTTCGATGGTCTCGTCGGCGTCCGCGCACTCGTGGACCCGCGCCCCGAGGATGCCGTCGAGCAGCCGGTTGCCCGACCGCTCGTAGAACGGGTCGGTCCGGTCGACGAGGCGGTTCAGCACCAGCTCGCACCGCAGGCCGAGCTTGGCGCAGGCTGCCGCGGTCTGGCGGGCGTGGTTGCTCTGCAGCGCGCCGTAGGTGATGACCGTGTCCGCGCCCTCGGCGAGCGCCTTGCCCAGGAGGTACTCGAGCTTGCGGGTCTTGTTGCCGCCGATGGCGAGGCCGGTGCAGTCGTCGCGCTTGAGCCAGATGCGCGGGCCGCCGATCTCGGCTCGCAGCCGGTCGGCGGGCTGGAGCGGCGTCGGCCAGTGGCCGAGCTCGGCACGGGGCTGGGCGGCGAGGACCTCGAGCGGGGTCACGGGGCGACCACGAGCTTGCCGCCCTCGGCCCCGGCGAGCAGGCCGGCGAACGCCGCGGGCAGCTCCTCGAGCGTCACGGTCCCGTCGACGAACCCGTCGAGCACGAGGCCGTGCTTGCTGAGGACGTCGATGGTGTCGGTGAAGTCGTCGCGCTCGTAGTAGAGCGCGTACCGGACGTCGAGCTCCTTGTTGAGCCCCGTGTACGGGAAGGTGACGTCGTCCTCGATGCACACCCCGACCACCACCACCCGCCCGTCGACCGCGGCGATGTCCATGGCCTGGCGGATCAATCCCTTCCGGCCGGTGCACTCGAACACGACCGAGGCGCCGGTCATCGTGACCTCCAGCAGGTCCAGCTCGTCGACCAGCGGATCGAACGTCCGGGAGGCGCCGAGCTGGGCGGCGAGCACCCGCCGGCTCGCCGACGGATCGGACACCACGATCGACTCGACGCCGAGGTGCCGAGCCCAGGCGATGATGGCCAGCCCGATCGGACCGGCCCCGAGCACCACGACGGTGTCGGACGGCCCGAGCCCGCCGCGCCGGACCGCACGGCAGGCGATGGCCATCGGCTCGACCAGCGCCTGCTCGACGCCGGTCACCGAGGCCGGGAGCCGGTACACCTCGTCGGCCTGGGCGACCACCAGCTCGGCGAACCCGCCGGGCCGTCCGAGCCCGAGGAGGGCGAACTGGTCGCAGTGGTCGGCGCGGCCCCGGAGGCAGTGGGCGCAGTGCCCACACCCGGTGAAGGGCCGCACGGCGACCGTCTCCCCCGCTGCCCATGTCCCGGTGTCGACGCCCGGCCCGACCGCCTCCACGGTGCCGGCGATCTCGTGACCGAACGTCATCCCGGTCGGCGCCACCGCGGTGGCCACGTGCAGGTCCGAGCCGCAGATGCCGCACCCGGTGACCCGGATCAGCGCCTCGCCGGGACCGGGCTCCGGGTCCGCCAGCTCGACCAGCTCCAGCTGGGGACGATCCTCCGACAGCACGACCGCACGCATGCCCGGAACGTACCGGCTCCCACCCACCCCACGCGACGACCCCGAATCAGGTCACCTGAGCCGCACTACGCGGCACGAACGACCCGATTCACGACCAGCCCCACCCGACCGCCCCCGAATCAGGTCACCTGAGCCGCATGGCGCGGCACGAACGACCTGATTCGCGGGAAGCCCTACCCGACCGCCCCGGAATCGGGTCACCTGAGCCGCACTACGCGGCACGAACGACCTGATTCGCGGGAGACATGATCGGGCGTGGGGCGCGGGACCGCCCCCGACTCCTGATCCGAACCTTGCGGGGACGGTGATCAGGAGGCGAGGGCGGTGGGGCCGGGACCCGGTGGTGGGGGCGGGTCCCGGCCGGACGCGGATCCGGGGAGGGAGGACCGGATCGGCGACGGTGGCGACGGTCAGTCGACGAGGGCGGCCTCGGCCTCGATGCTGTGCTCGAGCACCGAGAGCTCGTCGAGCTCGACGACGTCGCCGTCGGCGGCGTGGGCTTGGCGGGGCGTCCAGAAGAAGGCGGCAACACCGGCCAGCAGCGAGATGCCGGCGGCGACCCACAGCGAGGTGCTGAGGCCGTCGACGAAGGCGCCACGGGCGACCGTCATGATCTGCTCGCCGGCAGCACCGGCCTGCTGGGCGACGAACGAGGCGCCGCCGATGCCGGAGCGCACCGCTTCGGCGGCCTCCGGCGGGAGGGCGTCGGGGGCCGAGCCGAGGTTCGACTGGTACCCGGAGCTCAGGATGGAGCCGACCAGGGCGATGCCGAGGGCGCCGCCGAACTCGCGGACCGTGTCGTTGAGCGCCGAGGCGACGCCCTGCTCCTCGACCGGGAGCGATGCCGTGATGGCGGTGGTGGCGGGCGTCTGGGCCAGGCCCATGCCGACGGCGAGGACCAGCAGCCCCGGGAGGACCGACCAGTAGCCGCCGGAGACCGACGTCATCGACGCCATCATCGCCAGGCCACCGGCGAAGAGGCCCATGCCGACCGTGAACATCGTGCGGTACCCGACCCGGGTGGCGATCCGGGGCGCCATGGCGGACAGCGGCATCATCACCGCGGCCATCGGCATGAGGCTCAGCGAGGCCTTGATGGCCGAGTAGCCGAGGACGGCCTGCAGGAACTGCACGATGATCAAGAAGAGCCCCATCATCATGGCGAACAGGACCATCAAGACGACCGACGACGACGCCAGCGAGCGGTTCTTGAACACCCGCAGGTCGAGGAGCGGGTTCTCCACCCGGGACTCCCACCAGGCGAACCAGGCGGCGCCGAGGAAGCCGGCGGTGAGGCCGAAGACGGTGAGCGGCTCGGTCCAGCCGACCTCGGGGCCCTCGTGCACGGCGAGGACGAGGCCGCCGACGGCGATGGCGGAGAGGAACGAACCGAGCGTGTCGAACTGGCCTTCGTGGTCCTCACGGGAGTGGGGGACGACGGCGAGCGTCATGACCAGGGCGGCGAGGGCGAGGACCGTCGGGGCGGCGAAGACCCAGGGCCAGGTGAAGTTGTCGACGACGATCGACGAGCTCAGCAGGCCGAGGATGCCACCGGCACCGGCGAAGCCGGCCCAGACGCCGATGGCCCGGTCGCGCTCCTCCTCGGGGAAGGTCGAGGTGATCACCGACAGGGTGACCGGCATGATCATGGCGGCGGCAGCGCCGGCGACGACGCGGGCGGCGAGGAGCTGGTTCACCGTGCCGGCGAAGGCGGCGCCGACGTTGGCGAGGGCGAAGATCGTCAGCCCGGCGAGCAGCACGTGCTTGCGGCCCCACCGGTCGCCGATGGCGCCGACGGGGAGGAGCAGGGCGGCGAGGGCGATCGTGTAGCCGTTGATGACCCAGAGCAGCTGGCTCTGCGTCGCGCTCAGGTCGGCGGCGAGCTGGCCCTGGGCGACGTTGAGGCCCGAGACCGAGGCGACGACGGCGATGAGGCCGGTGCACACGGCCACCAGCACCCAGGTGCGGCGGCGGGCCTCGGCCTTCGCCTGGGGATCGGGTGGGGCGTCGGTTCGGTTGGCGATGGCTGCGGTCGACATCGTGGGCTCCTTGGTCCGTCCCGATACGATACGAGACGGTAGCGTCTTTGTAGTACGAGACGGTACAGTACTGTTACTCCGCCGACAAGCCCCCGGGTGTGAGACACCCGTCACCAGTACGATCGAGACCAAGCCATGGACGCACGCATCGAACGCACCCGCACCGCCGTGATGGAGGCCGCCACCGAGCTGCTGCTCGAGGGCGGGCCGTCCGCCATCACCATGGACGGCGTGGTCGCCCGCTCCGGTGTCGCCAAGTCGACGCTCTACCGCCACTGGCCCACCCGCGACGCGCTCGTGATCGCCGTGTTCGGCCACATCGCGCCGAACCTGCCCGAGCCCGACCCGTCGCTCACGTTCGAGGAGGGCCTGCGCGTCCTCGCCCACAGCTTCGTGGCCGTGGTCAACGACCCCTACTGGAAGCGGCTCATCCCGGCCATGCTCCTGCTGAAGTCGGAGATGCACGAGATCGCCGAGCTCGACGCCGACCTCCAGAAGCACCAGGCCGACGTCGTCACGCCGGTGCTCGAGTGCGGCGTCCACGAGGGCTGGCTGGCCGAGGGCTTCGACGCCCCCTGCATCTCGACGCTGCTCATCGGCCCCATCCTCATGGCGGCCCTCACCGACTCCACGCCCCTCACCGACGAGTTCGCCGACCACTGCGTCGACCACTTCCTCGCCGGCGTCCGGGGCACCACCAACGCCACCGTCTGACCCTGGGGCCGGGCGGTCAGTTGCCGCCTTGGGCGGCGGGGGAGCCGGGAAACGGCGGGTAGTCCTTGGTCTGGTCCTGATCGGGGACCTCGTCGAGGATGGTGACGGAGCCGGCGTCCTTGAAGAGGAGGTCGTCGTCGAGCTCGGGGACCTCGCCGAGCACGAGGCGCTCGCCGCCGGCGGCGTAGCGCCACATGCCCTTGCCCTCGACGTCCTGCTCGTCGACGCCCTCGGCGTCGGGGTCCCACCAGACGTTGGTGAAGTCGTCGACGCCGACCCAGTCGGGCTTGTCGAACAGGCCGTGGAACCCGAAGCTGATCCGCGGCGTGGTGGGCCCGCCGCCCGACGGCGGGTACCGGAACAGGGCGCCGGCGAAGGTCTCGGCGTTCAGGTCGGGACCCGCCCCCTGGAGGCCGATGAACAGCTGGGCGACCACCGGGCCCATCAACGGGAGGGTCTTCTTCGCCACCGGCTCCTTGCCGTACCACCACTCGTAGAGGCGCCACGGCTCCGAGTACTGCGGCTCGGTGCGGGCGGGAAGGCTCGAGGCGCCGAACGCGTGCGCCCACTGGTCCTGATCGTAGAGCCGCGCGGCGGCGGTGGTGTCGGTGAACACCGTGCCGGTGATGATCCACTCGGGGTGGTAGTCCTGCGCGGTGGCCTGCTCGGTCAGGTACTTGGGCATCAGCGGATCGCCGAGGAACACGACCGAGGTCACCCCCTCGGACTTGAGCCGCCCGACGATGGCCTGGGCCTGCTTCGGGAGCGTGTTGAGGTCGAGCAGGTAGGTGAGGATGGTCTTGGCCGAGTAGCCCTGCTTCTCGTACTTCTTCACCGCCTCGCGCTGGAGCTCGCCGAACACGGGCGGGTCCTGCTCGTAGTGGACGATGCCGAACACCCGCTCCTTCTTCGCCAGCTCGGGGTCGCCGGCGAACTGGGCCTTCTTGCCGAACAGGTTCTTCGTGCCGAAGTCGAAGACGCCGTAGAGCAGCTGGTCCGGGCTGGCGAGCTGGCCCCACGCGTAGGGGGCGTTGTCCTGGTAGGCGGAGTCCGGGGTCGAGTAGCCGCAGGCGATGCACAGGACGTGGTGGCGGGCGAGCTCGTCCTGGTAGGCCGACGTCTGGGTGGGGCCGCCGATGGAGGCGAAGGCGCCCATGTCGAGGGCGACCTTGCGGGCGTCGGCGCGGGCGGTGGCCGGGCTCTTGCCGTCGCCCGATGCCTGGAACGGCTTGAACACGACCTTCCGGCCGTAGAGCTCGTACATCCCGTTGGCCGCCTCGACCAGGTCCTCGACGCCCTGCTGGGCGATCTTCGGTTCGTCGAGCACGCCGAACGCCTGGAGCGTGGCGCTGACGTCCTGCGGCGACGACTGGTAGTAGGCGACGGTGATCGTGTCGTCGGTGACCCCGGGGGCGGTCTCGCCGCCGTTGGTGGTGACGGTCTGG
>DATMGQ010000321.1:0-39659 GCA_035555395.1 Acidimicrobiales bacterium | reverse complement strand
CACCGACCCGAACGCCCTGCCGTACCGGCCGGACCCGAACAACTCGTGCATCTCGTTCGCCTCGAACTACCTGACCGTGCGGGTGATGGTCCCCACCGTGACCCAGCCGGTGTTCTTCGGCGGGGTCGTGGGCTCCAAGGGCCTCCCCGTCAACGCCTCGGCCACGGCCACCAAGACCCCCGGCACCGCCACCGTCACCGCCGGCCCGTGCGGCCTGTGCGTCATCGAGGGCCGGACGCTCCAGATCGCGGGCAACACCTCGGTCACGGTGACCGGCGGCGAGATCCAGGCCGACCGGCTCACGGCGAACGCCAACGACAGCAACAACTCGATCACCCCGGTCCCGCTCAAGTGGTACCAGGCGAACAACAGCAACTGGGGCCGCAACGTCCAGCCCTCCCCCGCCACGTTCAACTCGCGCTACGCGCAGCTGAGCGCCGCCGTACCGAACCCGTTCGCCGCCAAGACCGTCGACTACACGGGCCTGGTCACGGACGGGTCGAACATCAACTTCAACGGCGGGACCAACCCGCTCCAGCCCAACCGGATCTACACCCAGAACGTCAACATCAACGGCGGCACGCTCACGCTCAGCCCCGGCACCTACTACTTCGCCAACACCCTCACGGTGCAGGGCTCGGCGAAGCTCATCGGCACCGGCGTCACCCTGGTCTTCTCGTGCCGGGCCTCGTGCGCAACGGTCGGGGGCGAGCCGGGGAAGTTCAACTTCAGCGCCGGCACCACGGTCGAGATCACCGCGCCGACCTCGGGCGCCTACGCCGGGCTGGCGATCATGTTCGACCCGAACGGCTCGCAGGGCACACCCAACCAGCTGAGCGGGAACATCACCCTGAACGGGGCCGTCTACGCCAAGAAGGCGGGCTTCAACATGGGCTCCTCGAACGCCGTCGTGAAGGCGTGGACGATCGTGTCCGGCGGCAACTTCGACGCCAACGGCGGCAGCCTCCGGATCGACAACACCGCCTACGCCACCGCCACCGGCGGGGGCGGCGGCACCGGCTCGACCGGCGGCTCCGTCAGCCTCACCGGCTGAATCAGGTCACGCGAGCCGCCCCATGCGGCACGGACGACCCGATTCCCGCCGACCCCGACGAATCGGGTCACGCGAGCCGCTCCTTGCGGCTCAGGTGACCTGATTCGGCGTCAGTCGCCGGGTGGGATGAGGTTGCGGAGGAGGTCGACGAGGGTGCCGGCGAGGTCGGGCGTCTTGGGGATGGGGAGCATGAGCTGCTCGACCTGCTCCTTGTAGACCGCGGCCTTGTGCAGGCGCTGGAGCCGGATCTGCTGGCTGGCCTTGAGGACCAGCGGCGACACCCGGGCCGTCCACGCCGGCCCGCCGAACGCCGGGCCCTTGGTGACGTTGATCTCCCGGACGCCGAGGCGGTGCGCCTCGGCGCGGAGGCGGGCCACGTCGAGGAGGCGGGCGGCCTCCTCGGGCACCGGGCCGTAGCGGTCCTCCCACTCGGCGCGGATGTCGGCCACCTGGTCGTCGGTGGTGACCTCGGCGAGGCGGCGGTAGGCCTCGAGCCGCAGCTCCTCCTTGGGCACGTAGTCCGAGGAGAGGTTGGCGTCGAGCGGCAGGTCGAGCTTGATCTCGGCCGGTTCCCGGATGGGCTCGCCCTTCAGCTCCTGCACGGCCTCATGGACCATCGACACGTAGAGGTCGTACCCCACCGCGGAGATGTGGCCGCTCTGGCCGGTGCCGAGCAGGGTGCCGGCACCGCGGATCTCGAGGTCGCGCATGGCGATGCGGAACCCCGAACCCAGCTCGGTGGCCTCGCCGATGGTCTTGAGCCGCTCGTAGGCGTCCTCGCTGAGGGCCACGTCGCGGGGGTGGAACAGGTAGGCGTACGCCCGCTGCCCGGACCGGCCGACGCGGCCGCGCAGCTGGTGGAGCTGGCCGAGCCCGAGGCGGTCGGCCCGGTCGACGACGAGCGTGTTCACCGTGGGCATGTCGATGCCGGACTCGATGATCGTCGTGCACACGAGGACGTCGAACTCGCCCTCCCAGAAGTCGAGCACGACCCGCTCGAGCGTGCCCTCGTCCATCTGGCCGTGGGCGACGGCCACGCGGGCCTCGGGCACCAGCTCGCGCAGCTCGCGGGCCTTGTCCTCGATGTCGCGCACTCGGTTGTGCACGAAGAACACCTGGCCCTCGCGGAGCAGCTCGCGCCGGATGGCCTCGGCGACGGCCCGGTCGTCGTACTCGCCGACGTAGGTCAGGATCGGCTGGCGCTCGGCGGGCGGGGTGTTGAGCAGCGTGAGGTCGCGGATGCCGGTGAGCGACAGCTCGAGGGTCCGCGGGATCGGCGTGGCCGACAGCGTGAGCACGTCGACGTTGTTCGTGAACTGCTTGATCTGCTCCTTGTGGGTGACGCCGAAGCGCTGCTCCTCGTCGACCACCAGCAGGCCGAGGTCCTTGTACTCGATGTCCTCGGAGAGCAGCCGGTGGGTGCCGATGACGATGTCGACCTCGCCGGACCGGACGCCCTCGGACACGGCCTTGGCCTGCCCGGCGGTGAGGAAGCGGGACAGCACCTCGACGCGGACCGGGAAGGCGGAGAACCGGTCGCTGAAGGTCTGGAAGTGCTGGGTGGCGAGCAGGGTCGTGGGCACCAGCACCGCGACCTGCTTGCCGTCCTGGATGGCCTTGAACGCGGCGCGGACGGCAACCTCGGTCTTGCCGAAGCCGACGTCGCCGCAGACCAGGCGGTCCATCGGCGTCTCGGCCTCCATGTCGGCCTTGACCTCCTCGATGGCCTTCAGCTGGTCCGGGGTCTCGCGGTACGGGAAGGCGTCCTCGAGCTCGCGCTGCCACGGCGTGTCCTGCGGGAACGGGTGGCCGGGGCTGTGGAGCCGCTTCTGGTAGAGCACGACCAGCTCCTGGGCGACCTCCTGGACCTCGCTCTTCACCCGGGCCTTGGTCTTGGTCCAGTCGCCGCCGCCCAGCTTGGAGAGTGCCGGGCTGTCGCCGCCGGTGTAGTGGCGCACCGCGTCGATCTGGTCCGACGGGACGTAGAGCTTGTCGTCGCCCTTGTACTCGAGGAGCAGGTAGTCCCGGTCGACGCCGCCGATGGCCCGCTTGACCATGCCGCCGTAGCGGCCGACGCCGTGCTGGTGGTGGACGATGTAGTCGCCGGGCTTGAGGTCGTCGAAGAAACCGGCGGTGTCCCGCTTGCGGGGCCGGGGCGCGCGGTGGGCGCGTCGGCGGCCCGTGAGGTCGGGCTCGGCGAGCACGGCGAGCTTCACCCCGGTGAGGATGACGCCGCGGTCGAGCGCGCCGACCTCGACGTCGAGCGAGAGGCCCTGGTCGCGCAGCAGGTCGGCGAGCCGGGTGGCGGATCCCTCGCCGTCGGCCGCCACGACGATGCGGTACCCGTCGTCGAGCAGCTCGCGGAGCTGGTTCACCAGGCCCTCGCCGCCGCCCACGACCGGGTTCCAGCCGATGGCCGCGACGGTGGCGACGTCGGGCCCCTCGGGCGTGACGGTCACGGACCAGACCGGCAGGTCGGAGTCGGTGAACAGCTCGCCGAACTCGGCGTGCAACTGCGGGAAGACCCGGTCGTCGCCGACCTCCCACGTGCGGGCGAGCGAGCTGGCCAGGTCGGCCTCCTCGGCCAGCAGGTCGGCAGCGCGGTCGCGCAGGCGACGGGGCTCGACGACGAGCACGAGCGACTCGGCCGGCAGCAGGTCGACGATCGTCCGGTGGTCGTCGGTGAGCCAGGGCAGCCAGCTCTCCATGCCGTCGAACAGCTGGCCCTCGACGAGGCGCTCCCACTGCTCGCGGCCCCACGGCTCGCGGGCGATCAGCGCGGACGCGCGGTCGCGGACGTCGTCGGTGGGCAGCAGCTCGCGGCAGGGGAACACCTCCACGGAGTCGAGGTCGCCGGTGGACCGCTGGTCGCTCACGGAGAAGGCGGTGAGCCGGTCGACCTCGTCACCCCAGAGGTCGATGCGGACGGGGACCTCGGCCGTGGACCCGAAGACGTCGACGATGGAGCCGCGCACGGCGAACTCGCCCCGGTGCTCGACCTGGCCCTCGCGCCGGTAGCCGTGCTCGCCCAGCCACGCCACGAGCGCGGCCTGGTCGCGCTGCTCGCCGGGCCGGACCACGAGGGGCTCGGTCTCGTCGACGTGGGGGCCGAGCCGCTGGACGAGGGCGCGCACGGGAGCCACGACGACCTGCGGGGCCCGGGCCGATCCGCCTCGGAGCCGCCAGATGGTGCGCAGCCGCCGGCCCATCGTCTCGATGTTCGGGCTGACCCGCTCGAACGGCAGCGTCTCCCAGGCCGGGAACAGCTCGGCAGCATCGGGCCCGAGGAACGTGCCCAGGTCGTTCACCAGGCGCTCGGCCTCGGCCGTGGTGGGCACCGCGACGAGGATCGGACGCCGGCTCCCGACCGTGGCCAGACCCGCGATGGTGAGGGGTCGGGCGGGCTCCGGGACGGCCAGCAGAGCGGTACGACGACCGAGCACGCCGGTGAGCACGGGCTCGTCGCGCAGGAGGGCCGGGAGGTCGGTGAGCGCCATGGAGGAGGGGTCCTTCGAGGGTGGGGAACGCGCGCCGGCGCGCCGCCGATGCACAGCACCGGGGGTCGCGAGGGCGGAGCCACGCTACCGACCGACCGGCCGACCTCCCCACCCGGTGGCGCGCACGACCCGGGAAAGGAGTGCAGACTGGTGCCGCATCGACCGATAGGAGCGGGCATGGGACGTTGGGAACGATCGAAGCAGCTGGCGGGCGCCTCCTGGGGCCTGCTCCGCCACGACAAGGAGCTCATGTTCCTGCCGCTCATCTCGGGCATCGCATCGCTCCTGGTGGCCGCCACCTTCCTGTTCCCGCTGTACCTGAGCGCGGAGACCAAGGACGTCGCCGGCTCCACCACCCTGGAGATGAAGCCGGTCGGGTACCTGGTGCTGTTCGCCATGTACCTGGTGCTGGCCTACGTCACGATCTTCTTCAAGACCGCGCTGCTCTGCGGCGCCGACGAGCGCATGCAGGGCGGTGAGCCGTCGCTCGGTTCGGCGCTGTCCGGCGCCGCCAGCCGGGCCGGCAAGATCCTGCCCTGGGCCATCGTCACGGCCACGGTGTCGGTCATCCTCCGGTCGCTCGAGGAGCGCGCCGGCATCCTCGGCCGCATCGTCATCGGCATCGTCGGGATGGCGTGGGCCGTGGTCACGTTCCTCGTGCTGCCCATCGTCGTGTTCGAGAACGTCGGCGTCGGCACGGCCATCAAGCGGTCGGCCGAGCTGCTCAAGCGGACCTGGGGCGAGAACCTCATCGTCAACCTGGGCATCGGCCTCATCGCCATGGTCCTGACCCTGCCGGCCATCGCCATCATCATCGGCGGCGTCGTCACCGGCTCGCTGCCGGTCATCGTCGCCGCCGTCGCCATCGGCGTGGCGTGGATGATCGCCGTGAGCTGCTGGTCGTCGGCGATGACCGCCGTGTTCCAGCTGGCGCTCTACCGCTACGCCACGCAGGCGCCGCTCCCCTCGGAGTTCGCCCAGGTGAACCTGGCCGATGCCTTCGGCCAGAAGAAGGCCAGCCGCCTCGGCTTCGGCAGCCGCTGACCCCGCGGAACCGGGGCGCCACGCTCCGTGATGTTTGACATATCTCAGCACTCTCCGTAGCGTGCCTCCTCGGCTGACAGGCGGGGAAGCGGCCCCGCCGGGCGACGGACGGAGGCAGCGATGGGGTACGGACACCTGGCGCAGCGCATCGGCGCGGCACTGGCGATCTCGGGGTCAGCGCTCGCGCTGACCGCGGGCCCGGCGCACGCCGCCACCACCACGGTGCAGGCCACCGGCGCCACCATCACGCGCACCGATGCCGCCGCCGGGACGACGCTCACCGTGAAGGCCACCGTGGCCCGGCTCGACCTCTGGTGCTCGTCGAACAAGCTCGTGGTCAACAAGGCGGCGACCGCGATCCCCTGCAACAAGCTGCTCACCGTGACGACGACGGGCCTCACCGGCAACGACGCCGTCGAGATCAACGCCACCAGCTTCGGCTCCTCGCTGCCGAAGACCACGCTCGTCGTGAAGACGGGTGCGGGCAACGACACCATCAACGTCCGCCACAACGGCAGCCTCACGGTCTACGCCGGCGCCGGCAACGACAAGGTCGGCGCCGGGCTCGCCAGCGGCAGCCACCCGGTCAGCGAGACGCTCCTCGGGGAGGACGGCAACGACACCCTCACCAACTACGGCTTCATCACCGCCCCTCGGGTCGCGTACGCCCCGAGCCCCGCGGAGATCGCCGCCTCGAAGGCCGTGCGCTCGGTGATGCGGGGCGGCCCCGGCACGGACCGCTACGTCGAGGACGACTGGCGCTGGAGCGACCTCACGCTCGACGCCGCGGACGCCGTGACCCGCAAGTGGGGCCCGGCCACCTACTCCCCCGAGCGGGCGACCACCGCTGCGGCCCCGTGGAGCTTCGACGCCGCCGGCGGCGATCCGTACGCCATCGACACCCTGACGATGGGGACGGCCACGTCGCTCGACATCCGCTGCGTGGCCACGTCGCCCAACCCGCTCACCCGCATCAACGGGCTCACCGTGCCCGAGATCTGCGCCCAGCGCCCGCTCCTGGTGCTCGGCACCAGCCGCGCCGACACCGTCACCTACGACCAGAAGATCGGCCACGGCTACGGCAACCAGGGCGCGAGCGTCTCCATCGACCTCGGGGCGGGCGACGACGTGGCCACCGCCCGCATCCCCTGGGGCAGCGCCGGCCTCTCGGGCGGTCCCGGCAACGACCGGCTCGCCATCGGCCTCTACAACTCGGCCTCCAGCGCGCAGCACCCGTCGGGAGGGACGATGAACGGCGGCGACGGCACCGACACCCTCACCAACCTGGGCTTCCTCGATCCCAACCCGCCGGTGTACGACCCCGCCAAGGGCGTCGCGGACTACGGCTTCGTCGTCGAGATGAACGGCGCGGCGGGAGCCGATCGCCTGGTCGGGGCGGCCAACACGATCGACTCGTACTGGGTCGATCCCACCGACACCCTCGTGGAGAACGGCGGACCGTCGTCCGTGAACTTCCGAGCGACGGCGGGCCCCGACGACATCACCGTGACCAACCGCAACACCGCCGGCACCACCCTCGACATCGGGACCGGCGCGGCGACGAAGCGGTTCACCCTGTCGCCCCTGGCCATCAACCTGAACGTCTACGCCGTCGGCGGGGACGACAACCTCAGCGTGCTCGACGGATCGAAGCGCACGGCGGTCTTCATCGATCCGGGCGACGGCATCGATGCCCTCACCACGCGGTTCATCCAGCCCTGGACGACGACGTACTCGCAGCCCGACGGCAGCACGGTCACCGTGGTGCAGGCCGGGTACCAGCCCGTCTCCTGGTACGCGCCGAACCTCGAGCTGAAGTTCAACCACCCCGAGTGACGGGAGCTTCGGCGCCCGTGGCGAGGTGGGTCAGCTACGGGCGTTGAAGCGGGTCTGGGCCATCTCGGCCCCATCCGCCAGGATCGCCTCGACGGCGTCGGCCGCCTCCTGCATCGCCACATCGAGCTCGGCCTTCTCGGCCTTGCCCGGTCGGCGCAGGACGTGGTCGACGCCTTCCTGGCGGCCCGGGGGCTTGCCGATGCCGACTCGGACGCGGACGAAGTCCTCGGTCTTGAGGTGGGCCTTGATCGACTTGAGCCCGTTGTTGCCCGCGAGCCCGCCGCCGATCTTGACCTTGAGCTTGCCGGGCGGCAGGTCCATCTCGTCGTGGACCACGACGAAGCGGTGCAGGTCGTCGATGCCGTGGCGCTCGAGCAGCAGGCGGGCGGCGTTGCCAGCCTCGTTGTAGTACGTCTGCGGGAACGCCAGCACGACCCGGGCGAGCCCGATGCGCACCTCGGCCACGAGGGATCGCTCCTTCGTCGAGGACTTCAGGCGGCCGCCGTGGCGGTCGGCCAGCAGCTCGACGACGTCGGCACCGACGTTGTGGCGCGAGTGGGCGTACTCGGCCCCGGGGTTCCCGAGGCCGAGCACCACCAGATCTGCAGGGGTCCCTCGCCGTTCCGGCGAGCGTCGGAACGCCACGGCGTCACACCCCGGGGAGGGCGTCAGCCCTCGCCGTCGCCCTCGGCAGCCGCGTCCGCGGCCGGAGCGGCCTCGCCGCCCTCGCCCTCGGCACCCTCGCCCTCGCCGGCCTCGGGGAGGTCTTCGACGATGGCCTGGTTGCCGGCCACCACCGACTCCTCGGGGTCGACGTCGGTGGAGACGCCGGCGGGCAGCTTGATGGCGCCCACGTGGATCGACTCGCCGATCTCGAGGTCGGTGACGTCGACGGTGAGCTCGTTCGGGATGTCGGCCGGCTTGGCGTTGATGGCCAGCGTGTAGAGCAGCTGGTCGACGGTGCCGTTCTCGGACAGCACGGCCTTGGCCTCGCCCTCGAGGACGATCGGGACCTCGACGGTGATCTCGGCGTCGGCGCTCACCCGCAGGAAGTCGATGTGGAGGACGTTGCCGCGGATCGGGTGCCGCTGCAGCTCCTTGACGACGGTGAGGGAGACCTCGCCGTCGACCTCGAGGTCGATGAGGGCGTTGAGGCCGGCCTCGGTGGTGAGGGCCTCACGGAGGGGACGCCACTCCACGGTCACGGGGATCGGGTCGGCATCGAGGCCGTACACGACGCCGGGCACGTTGCCCTCGGCGCGGATCCGCTTGGACGGGCCGGAGCCCAGTTCACGGCCAGTGGTGGCCTTCAGGTTGATCTCAGCCATCGGTAGCTCCTACTTCAGAGATCGCGCCGGAGCGCTATCGGTTGTCAGACGGCTCGCCAGCCTAGGGGCCGAGCCCCCGGGTGACCCATTCGATGGAGCCGGTGCCGCGAGGTCCCCGAACACTCTCCGGGCGTTCTGCGGTTGCTCCCAGGTTCGGGGCGCAGCGTTGGCCCCATGGACGCCACCCCCTCCCCCATCCCGCCGGCGCCGATCCCGCCGACCTCGCCCGCCCGCCGCCGCAAGCGCCCGCATCCGGCGGCGAAGGCCCGCTCGGCCGTGGCCGCGGCCAGCGTGACCTCGTTCCTCGCCATCACCGGCGGCCTCGCCGTGCAGGCCGCGGTGTCCGGTTCCACCACGCCGGCGACCACGACGACCTCCACGACCGGCGCCGCGAGCAGCACGAGCGGGACCGGCACCCAGACCGTGTCGACCGCCGCCTCGTCCAGCACCGACTCGGACTCCTGGAGCGCCACCGCCTCCACCGGGTCGTCGTCCGGCTCGGCGACCACGGCCACCACCGCGGCGACCACCCAGAGCCATGGCAGCTGAGCGCCGCTTCCGGGCCATGGGCACGGACGCCCACGTGGTGGTGCACGGCGACCCCCTGCTGGCCGAGCTGGCCCAGGCCGAGATCGCGCGCCTCGAGCAGATCTGGAGCCGCTTCCTGCCTGACAGCGAGGTGTCCGAGGTGAACCGCCGGGCCGGCTCGTGGGTCCGGGTGTCCGCCGAGACCGTCGAGCTGATCGACCGGGCGGTGCTCGCCCACGTGATCACCGGCGGCCGCTACGACCCCACCGTCTTGGGCGATGTCGTCCGAGCGGGCTACGACCGGTCGTTCGACCAGCTCACCGGCCTCGACCGCGCCGACGACCCGTTCAGCACCCTGCGCCTCGGTGCGGGCGACATCGAGATCGACCACGCGTCCGAGGCGGTCCGCGCACCCGAGGGCGTCGGCTTCGACCCCGGCGGGATCGGCAAGGGGCTCGCCGCCGACCTGGTGGCCGCCCGCCTCGACGCCGAGGGCGTCGCCGGCGCCCTCGTGAACCTGGGCGGCGACCTGCGGGCCATCGGGTGCGGGCCCGACGGTGACGACTGGACCGTCGACCTCGACCCGGCCACCACCGGCCGGCCCCACGCCCGGGTCGTCCTCGACCACGGCGCGGTGGCCACGTCCACGATCCTGCGCCGCCGCTGGACCGTCGGGGGCACGGAGCGCCACCACCTCATCGACCCGCGCTCGGGCGCCCCCGCCGCGAGCGACGTCGTCGCGGCCTCGGTGATCGCCGCCCGCGGCTGGCAGGCCGAGGTCCTGGCCAAGGCCGCCATCGTCGCCGGCCTCGACGACGGCACCCGGCTCGTCGCCTCGATCGGCGCCGACGCCCTGCTCGTCGACCGCCACGGCGGGCTCCACCCGACGCCCGGCTTCGACCGGTTCGTCGCCTCGTCCCGGGAGATCCCGTCATGACCTGGTGGTACGTCGACCGGTCCGCCGGCCTGGTGTCGTGGGCGCTGCTCAGCGCCTCGATCGTCTTCGGCCTGCTGCTCTCGTCGAAGGCCCTCGGCGGCAAGGTCCGTCCCAACTGGATCCAGGACCTGCACCGGGGCCTGTCGGGCCTCGCCGTCGTCTTCGTCGGCGTCCACGTGCTGGGCGCCGTCGCCGACAGCTACCTCCACTTCGGCTGGGCCGAGGTCCTGGTCCCGTTCGCCTCGTCCTGGCGGCCGACCGCCGTCGCCTGGGGCGTGGTGTCGATGTACCTGCTGGTCGCGGTGGAGGCCACGTCCCTGCTCCGCAAGCACATCTCGAAGGCCGCCTGGCGCAAGGTCCACTTCCTGAGCTTCCCGCTCTTCCTGACCGCCACGGCCCACGGCATCACCGCCGGCACCGAGCTCGGCACGACCGCCGGCATCGCCGCCGCTGCGATCGTCACCGCCGCCATCGCCGGCCTGACCACCCTCCGGATCATCCACGAGGTCGAGCGGTCGAAGCAGCCGCCTCGGCCTCGCATCCCGGCCTCGGCCACCCCCTTCTGAGCCGGGGCCGGGACGATCCCGGGCCGCTCGGGCACGCACACGGTGCCCGAGCGGCTCGCCGGATCGAGACCGGGAACCATCGGGGCCGCTGAGGCGTGAAGCTGTCGTGATGACGGAAAGCACGGCGGCGGTCGAGGTGGAGCAGGCGACGGGGACGTCGACGCCCACCGGGTCGTTCGCCGAGTTCTACGAGGCCGAGGCCCCGTCGCTCCACCGGGCGCTGCGGGCCACCGTCGCCGACCCGGTGGTGGCCCGCGAGGCCGTCGACGAGGCCATGGCTCGCGCCTACGAGCGCTGGGCCGTCGTCGGCGCCTACGACGCCCCGGCGGGATGGGTGTACCGCACGGCCCTCAACTGGTCGATCTCGTGGTGGCGCAAGCACCGCCGCGAGCAGGCCCTCCCCACCGAGGAGACCGGATCGACGTCGGCCGAACTCGATCCCGAGGGCGCCCTCGCCCTCGACGCCCTCCGCCACCTGCCCCTCGACCAGCGGTCCGTCGTGGTGTGCCGGGTCCTGCTCGACCTCGACACCCGGGCGACCGCTGCCGCCCTCGACATCGCCGAGGGCACCGTGAAGAGCCGCCTCTCCCGCGGGCTCGATGCCCTGCGTACCCTCCTGGAGGTCCACCCGTGAACGCGATCGACGATCCCGCCGTCCCCGACGACCTCCGTGACCTGCTCCGTGCGGGCTCGGCCGATCTCACCGTGTCTCCAGCGGCGCTCGGATCGGTCCAGCGCCGGGTCCGCCAGCGCCGCCGCCGCCGCCGTGCCCTCGTTGCCAGCGGCGCCGCCGCGGTCGTGCTGCTCGCCGGCCTGGCCGTCGCCCAGGTGGGCCGACCCGCTCCCGGGCACGAGCGGGTCCTCGCCACGTCCCCGCCGGCCACCGACCCCAGCTCGGTCCCCCAGCCCCTGCTGGTGCGGCGCGAGTGGAAGGCCTCCGAGGTGCCGGCCGGCACGGACCCCAACGACCGGGGCTGGACGCTCGACTCGCTCACGCCCGCCGGCACCTCCCGTTGGTGGGGGGCGACGAGCGGGTGGCACCCCGTGGGCGGCTACGAGCTGGCCGACGGACGCCGCTTCGGCGTCGCCGCCACGATGCCCACGGGACTGGGGGTCGCCCCGAAGGCGCGCCTCGACGAGATCAGCGCCGACGCGACGACCGTCAGCTCGCGGCCCCTCCCGCTCGAGGTGCCGTGGGGCAGCTTCGACGCCTCGATCCGCCCGATCGGAGCGACGGGGGACGAGATCGTCCTGCAGCGGGACGTGAAGCGATCCGAACCCATCGATGACGTGTTCTTCAAGGTCGCCATCACCACCACCTACACGGCGATCGACGTCGACTCCGGTGTCGAGCGCCCGCTCTTCGAGGTCGACGGGACACCGGGCTCGGGGATCCCGGCGGCGTCCGCCGCGGCGGCCGACGTCGTGGTCCGCGCCGAGGACGACGGCTGCGGGATCGTCGTCTCCTCGCTCACCGGCGACGATCCCCGGCGCATCGCCGGCAGCTGTCCGCAGCGACCCGTGGGCATGTCGGGCTTCGGCATCCAGGTCACCGTCTCGCCCGACGGCCGCCGGGCCGCGGTGGTGTGGACCGGGACCTCGGCAGGGGGCCTGGGCGTCAGCCTGTTCGAGGTGATCGACCTGGAGCGCGGCGAGTCGATCGGGACGGCGAAGGTGGAGTCCGCGTCCCTCGGAGACCAGAGCTGGACCGGCGTCCGCCAGCTCTCCATCGCGGTCGGACCGGACCGGGAGCCGATCGAGATCGACGCCGGCGACGTGGCGGTCCGGTCGATCGCGTCGTAGGCCGGCCCGACGGACCCGGGCTCGCCGGAGCGGCGAGCGACCTACTTCTGGTTCTCGCCGCCGAAGATCTCGCTGACCGACTCGTCCTCGAACACGGCGCTGATGGCGTTGGCCACGAGCGGGGCGATCGACAGGACCTCGATCTTGTCGATGCGCTTCTCCGACGGCAGCGGGAGCGTGTTGGTGATGACGACCTTCTCGATCACCGAGTTCTTCAGGCGCTCGGTGGCCGGGTCCGAGAGCACGCCGTGCGTGGCCATGGCCCAGACCTCGGTGGCGCCCTGCTGCTTGAGCAGGTCGGCTGCGGCCACGATCGTGCCGGCCGTGTCGATCATGTCGTCGAGCAGGATGCAGCGCTTGCCGGCGACGTGGCCGATGACGTTGGACGCCTCGACCACGTTGGCGATGCCCTTGGGCCGGATCTTGTTGACGAACGCCAGGTCGGCGCCGAGGTGGTTGGCGAAGCGCTTGGCCGCCTTCACGCCGCCGGCGTCGGGCGAGACGATGACGAGGTCCTCGACGTCGCCGGCCGTCTTGCAGCACTCGATGAGGATCGGCAGGGCGGTCAGGTGGTCCACCGGGACGTCGAAGAAGCCCTGGATCTGGCCGCTGTGGAGGTCGACCGACACGACCCGGTCGGCGCCGGCCGCCACGAGCATGTCGGCCACGAGCTTGGCGGTGATGGGCTCGCGCCCCTCGGCCTTGCGGTCCTGGCGGGCGTAGCCGTAGTACGGCGCCACCGCGGTGATCCGCTTGGCCGACGCCCGCTTGGCGGCGTCGATCATGATCAGCTGCTGCATCAGCGAGTCGCTGACCTGCGGCCCGGCGTGGGTCTGGATGATGAACACGTCCGATCCGCGGATCGACTCGCCGTAGCGGCAGTGCATCTCGCCGTTGGCGAACTGCCGGAGGTTCGGCTCGCCCAGCTCGACCCCGAGATGGTCGGCGATCTCCTGGGCCAGCTCCGGATGCGCACCGCCAGCGAAGAGCTCGAGCCTCTTGTGGGTGACGGCTTCCAGGGTCTTGGTGGTGCTCAACCGGGTGCCTTTCGCTCAGGCCCCGATGGTTCAAGCGTCGTCGGGACCGCTCGCAGCATAGAACGGACCGGTGACCGTCCCATCAGGGACCGACGCGCCGGGCGCCAGGTAGGCGAACGGACCGACCACGGAGTCGGCGCCGACCTCCGCGTCGCGCCCGTTGGACTGCTCGACGACGCACCGCTCGCCGACCACGCAGTCGACGAGGCGGGTGTTCGGCCCGATCTCCGAACCGGCGCCGATGACGGTGTCGCCCTGGAGGATCGTGCCCGGGAACAGCGTGACGTCGGGACCGAGCTGCACGGCGGCGTCGAGGTACGTGTTGGCCGGATCGACGAGCGTGACGCCCGCGGCCAGCCAGCGCTCGTTCGTGCGGCGCCGCAGCTCGGCCTCGGCACTGGCCAGCTGGGCCCGGTCGTTGATGCCCTCGCCCTCGGCGGCATCGGCGACCTGCACGGCGGCCACGCGGTAGCCGGCGTCGCGGAGGACCCCGACGACATCGGTCAGGTAGTACTCGCCCTGCGCGTTCTCGGGCGTGATCCGCCGCAGCGCCGGAGCCAGCAGGGACTGCCGGAAGCAGTAGACGGCCGTGTTGATCTCGTTGATCTCGGCTTCCTCGGGCGTGGCGTCGGCCGCCTCCACGATCTTGGTGACCTGGTCGTCCTTGCCGCGGACGATGCGACCCAGGCGCCCGGGCTCGTCGACGACCGCGGTCAGCACGGTGCACGCAGCATCGGTCTCCCGGTGGACGCGGACCAGCTCGGCGATGCTCGAGGGCCGGAGCAGCGGCATGTCGCCCGGGAGCACCAGCACGTCGTGGTCGTCGGCGTCGGGGCCGTCGTCCTCGGGCAGCCCGGTGAGCCCCACGCTCGCCGCGTCGCCCGTGCCGAGTTGCTGGTGCTGCTCGACGAAGGTGAGGTGCAGGTCGGGCTCGGCGGCCTGGAGCTTCTTGGTGACCCGCTCGGCGCCGTGGCCCACCACGACCACCACCTCGCCGGTGCGGCAGTCGACCAGCGCGTCGAGCATGTACTGGAGCATCGTCCGACCGGCCAGCAGGTGCAGTGGCTTCGGTCGGGCGGACTTCATCCTGGTTCCGGCCCCGGCGGCGAGGACGATGGCGGAGAGGCTGCGCTCGGACATGCGTCCCGGTCTAGCGGATGGCGGCGCCGACGGGAACCCGTCGGTGGTTCGGGTTTCCCGCGCCGTGCGGTACGTTTCCGCACGCACGACGACGCCAGGGAGCTGACGCAGATGTGGATCGAGGTGGACTCGAACAAGCAGGGCATCAAGTCGTGGGTGGCCAGCGAGCACGTCGAGCGGTGCGACGTCAACGAGACGCTCGAACCGCCCTTCGCGGCCCTCACGATGCGCTCCGGGATGATCTGCTACATCAGCGACGTGCAGTCGATGAAGAAGCTCCAGCGGGTCATGGGCGTCGACCTGCCCCGCGCCGGCGGCCTCTGACCGCAGCGGGTCAGCCGCCGGTCATCCCGCCGCCCGTGTCGGTGCCGCTGCCGGCATCGGTGCCGGTCCCGCTGCCGTCGACGCCGGTGTCGTCGGTCGTCCCACCGCCGCCCGAGCCCGGGGCGGGCGCCTCGGTGGTGGTCGCGTCGGTCTCCTCCGGGAGCTCCACGTCCTTGCCGCAGGTGTCGGCCACGTAGGCGCGGAACGCATCGTCGGTCGAGTCGGCCTCCACCCCGTCGCCGTCGGGCGACTCGTTGGCGGGCGCCGACCGCAGCGCCGCCACGAACGCGGTCACGTCCTGCTTGGCGTCGCCCTCCACGTCGTCGAGCGCACCGTCGAGCGCGTCGGCCATGCCGGTGCGGTCGCCGGCCTTCGACGCCGCGACGTACTCGTCGACCGCCGAGCAGAACGACTCGTCCTGGCTCGAGGTCGACGCCTCGTCGCTGCCGGAGGAGCCGCAACCCGCGAGTACGACCGCAGCGAAGGCGACGGATCCGATGGCGGCCCGGCGGCGCCGTCGGCGGGCCGCGGCGGGCGCAGGGGTGGCAGGACGGGACGAGATGCCGGCTGGGGTTCGCATGGCCCCCACTTCCCGCTCGGCGGAGAGCGGAGACGCGAGGTCCGGAGGGCTCGGGGAGCAGGGCTCGAACCTGCGACAGCCGGCTCCAAAGGCCGGTGTTCTACCAACTGAACTATCCCCGATCGGGCGGGTGCCACGTTAGGGGACGGCCTGCCCCGGACCGGCGCTCGTTCAACAGGGGGTGGGCACCGACCGAGCGGGGGTCGATGACGGGACCGATGTGGTCGTGGTCGCCGCGGCCGCGGTCGTCGACGTCGCGGCCGGGCTGGACCCACCCTCGCCGGCGCCCGTCGTCTCGGTCGTCGGGGCACGAGGGGGCTGGGGCTGGTCGATGCCGAGGAAGGCGGCCGTCACGTCGGCGGACGCATCGCCCAGCAGCAGCACCTGGGCGCCGCCGTCGGTGACGTGGTCCACCACCGGGTAGCGCAGCGCGCCGTAGGTGCTGCCCTCGATGGCCCGGAACAGCCCGAGCAGCTCCTTCGGCGTGGTGTCGTCGTCGATCGTCAGGTCGTCGACGGCCGCGTCGAGCAGCCGGTCGAGCTCCCGCGGGTCCGACGCGTCCACCTCGGCCATCTGGGCGAGGAGGGCCGCCCCGATCGCCTGCTGGCGCTCCATGCGCCCCAGGTCCGACGTGGGGTCGCGCCGCCAGGTCCCGTCCTCCAGGTAGTCGAGGTGGCGGGAGCGGGCCAGGGCGAGGAGCTGGGCCCCGTCCATCTCGGCACAGCCGGCGTTCGCCTCGAACCCGGTGTGGAGGTCGCGCACGGCACTGGGGAACGACAGCCGGAGACCGCCCAGGGCCTCGCCGATCGCCACCGCGCCGTGGAAGTCGGCCTGGAGGTAGTGGTCCACCTCGATCCCGAGGTTCTGGTGGATCGTGTCGATGAGGAGCCCCGGGCCACCGGCCGCGATCGCCTCGTTGATGCGGCCCTGGCCCTGGCCCGGGATGTCGACGAGGAGGTCACGCGGGATGGGCAGCACGGTGAGCGTCTCGTTCCCGGGGTCGACCCGGGCGAGCAGCATCGTGTCGCCGCGGAACGGGCCCGTCCGGTTCGCGCCGTCGAGGCCCTCGTCGGAGTCGACGCCGACGAACAGCACGACCTTCGGGTCACCCGGCTCCTGCGTGGTGCGGAGGTTCGGGACGTCGATCGTCTCGACCTGCTCGAGCTCGTGCTCGACCATCCGCTGCGTGCCGAGCGCACCGGCGACGCCGGCGGCCACGACCACCGAGGCAGCCACCCCGCCGAGGACGGCCCGGCGGCGGCGCTTGATGGCTCGGGCCCGGCGCTCGACGGCGGGGCGCAGGCCGTCGCCCGGGACGTAGGGATCGGGGTCGTCCAGGTGGTCGAACATCAGGCACCTCCGGTGTCGAAGAGGGAGTCGGCGTCGAGCCCGGCCCACGCGGCGCGCAGGGTGGCGAGGCCGCGGTGGGCGTGGCGCTTGACCGAGCCGACCGAGGTGCCGAGCGCCTCGGCCGTGTCGGCCTCCGAACGGTCGGCGAGGTAGCGCATCACCACCACCTCCCGCTGCCGCCGGGGCAGGGACTCGAGCAGGCGGGCCAGCTCCATGCGGTCCAGGGCGGCTCGCTCGGCGCTGCCCGCGCGGGCGTCGGCCGGCAGCTCGACCTGCTGGCGCCGGCCCTTGGCCCGGAGCTGGTCGAGCGCGAGGTTGGCCGCGACGCGCGCCACCCAGGGGGCGGCGTGGTCGTGCACCCGCCGCCAACGGGCGAACGCCCGGGCCAGCGCCTCTTGGGCCACGTCCTCGGCCTCCGCCCGGTTGCCGAGGAGGCGGAACGCCACCCGGTACGCCAGCGCGGCAAGGTCGGGGAACGATTCGTCGAAGCCGGTCGCCGGGCGGTCTGCGGTCATGGGCACACCAGTTCAACGCCTGGACCGCACCCGAGGTTGACCAGGTGCCGGAAAAAGGACGACGACCGCCCCCGCTGGGGCGGTCGTCGTGGAGATCGGTGGTTGCACCGCTCGGCGGACCGAGCGGCCGCTGGGCTACTTGCCGGCGGCTCGACGCTGCCAGCGAGTCCGCTTCAGCATCTTCTTGTGCTTCTTCTTGCGCATGCGCTTACGGCGCTTCTTGATCAGTGAACCCATGGTGGCGCCAACCTAGAGGGAGGTCCCCAGCCCTGACAAACCCGCAGCCGCGACGGTGCGCACGACCTGGCCCGCGCCGGGGAACGCGCCCTCGACGAACCAGGTGCTGCCGGACCCGGCGAGCACCGGCACCTGGCCGGAGGCGTCGGCCAGGCGGTCGCGCCAGGCGGCCAGCTCGGGCGCCACCACGAGGGCCGCGGCCTCCAGGTCGTTGGGGCCGTCGGCCCGGGGGCCGCCCAGGTCGTCCCAGGCCCGGTACACCGCCGGGGTGGAGCAGCCGAAGGGCGGCGTCACCAGGGTGAAGGTGCGGTCGACGTGGCCCAGCGGTTCGAGCACCTCGCCGATGCCGGTGACGCGGGCCCGGCCGCCGCGCACGCAGAACGGGACGTCGGCGCCGAGCGTGGCCGCCAGCCCGGGATCGTCGATCCCGGCCCAGCGCAGCACCGCGGCCGCGTCGGCCGAGCCCCCGCCCAGGCCGGCGCCGGCCGGGATGCGCTTGGTGAGCCGGACGTGGGCGGTGCGCCCGGCGAGGCGGAGGGCCCGGCGGACGAGGTTGTCGTCGTCGGCCGGCACCGCCAGCCCGGTGGCGCCGATGACCTCGAGGCCGTCGCCCTCGTCGAAGACCAGCTCGTCGGCGAGGTCGAGCGACACCATCTCGGCGTCGATCAGGTGGAAGCCGTCGTCGCGGACCCCCGTGATCCGCAGCGAGACGGTGAGCTTGGCGGGGGCGAGCACGACGTCAGGCACCGGGCGATGGTACCGACCGCCCTCGACCGGGGCGATCAGCCGTGGACGGCTCGGGTCAGACGGCCCCAGTCCTCGACGGAGAGGCGCTCGGGGCGGTCCTGGGGGTCGACGCCGGCGGCGTCGAACTGCTCCGGCGACACCACGCCCGAGAGCGAACGCCGGAGCATCTTGCGCCGCTGGTTGAAGGCCCGCTCGACCAGGGCGGTGAGCTGGTCGGGGTCGGCGTCGGTGGCCGGCTCGGCCCGGCGGACGATCTCGACGAGGGCCGAGTCGACGCGGGGCCGGGGCACGAACACCTCGGGACTGACCTTGCCCACCAGCCGGCCGCGGGCGCGCAGCGCCACCTTCACCGACGGGATGCCGTAGGCGGCCGAGCCCGGTTCGGCGACCAGGCGCTCCCCCGCCTCGAGCTGCACCATCACGAGCATCCGCTCGATGGCCGGGACGTCACGGAGCAGGTCGAGGACGAGCGGCGTCGCCACGTTGTACGGCAGGTTGGCCACGAGCGCCCAGCGGTCGTGGCCGGCGAGCACCTCGTCCCAGTCGAGCGCCATGGCGTCGCCGGCGACGACGGTGACGTCGAGCCCGTCGACGACCTCCTCGAGGATGGGCCGGAGGTGCTTGTCGATCTCGACCGCGGTGACCGGCGCACCGGTCTCGGCGAGTGCGAGGGTGAGCGACCCGAGGCCGGCACCGATCTCGACCACCGGCGTGTCCGGACCGACGCCGGCCAGGCGGGCGATGCGGCGGACCGTGTTCGGGTCGGCCACGAAGTTCTGCCCCAGGGCCCGGCTCGGGCCGAGGTCGTGGCTGGCCAGCAGGGCGTTGATCTGGGTCCGGGTGTGGGTCACAGCTGGTTGGCGTTGGGCAGCTGGTAGAGGCGGGTGGCCACGTCCCAGCTGGACGCCGCCACCTCGGCCGCCGTGCGGCCCTGGACGGCGGCGACGGCCTCGCCCACGAGCGGCACCAGCGCCGGGCGGTTGGGCTGGCCGCGGTGCGGCACCGGCGCGAGGTAGGGCGTGTCGGTCTCGACGAGCAGCCGGTCCGGCGGGCACAGCGCGACGGCGTCGCGGACGTCCTGGGCGGTCTTGAAGGTGACGATGCCGCTGATCGACAGGTGGGCGCCGAGGTCGAGGCAGCGGCGGGCTTCGTCGGGACCGCCCGTGAAGCAGTGGAAGACGGTGCGGGCCGGCACCCCCTCCGCGGCGAGGACGTCGAACGTCTCGTCCCAGGCCGAGCGGGTGTGGATCACGAGGGCGAGGCCGTGGGCCTCGGCGAGGGCGATCTGCGCCGCGAAGACCTCCCGCTGCACCTCACGGGGCGAGTGGTCGTAGTGGAAGTCGAGGCCGCACTCGCCCACCGCCACGACCTCGGGGTCGGCGAGCAGCGCTTCGAGGCCGTCGATGCCGTACTGGGCCTCGTGGGGGTGGACCCCGGCGGTGGCGAACACGCCGTCGTGCGACCGGGCCACCTCGATGGCCGCCGCCGAGTCGGCCACGTCGCAGCCGACGGTGATGAACCGCTCGACGCCCACGTCCCGGGCGGTGGCCACCGCGTGGGTCACGGCGGCGGCGTCTGCGTCGCGGAAGTGCAGGTGGCAGTGGTTGTCCGTCCAGCGGATGGGCTCAGACATGGGCCGACCGGCTCATTGTGGAACAGCGCTGTTTATCGCTGTTCACCCGTGGGTAAGCCGGCCCCTGCGCGGCGATCCCGGTGGGTCGGGGTGGAAGGTGGGCCACCCCGGCGCCGCGCGTCCGCCGGGTTGCGGGAGCGCTCACGACGCCGGCTTGAACCGGGGGAAGAGGGGGTCGCCCTTCTCGACCGCGAGGCCGCCGGGGTAGGCGCCCCAGGCCGCAGCGTCCGGCAGGCGCTGCTCCGACGGCGAGCCCGCCAGGCCGATGCGCCGCCACGCCTCGTCGGTGGCTCGGGTGAGTGCAGGGCTGGCGAGGACGCACACCAGGCGCAGCACCTCGAGGGCGTCGCCCAGCACGCCGTCGACCTCGGGGCCGGGGTCGGCCTTCCAGGGCTCGGTCTGCTCGAGCAGGGCGTTGGCCTCGCGGATCAGGCGCCACGTGGCGTCGAGCGCGACCGATGGCTGCACCGCGTCCCAGGCGGCCGCGGCGTCCCGGTAGGCGTCGGCGGCCACCGCGGCGAGGGGGCTGTCGGGCCGGGGTGCGGGGCCGATGCCGTCGCACTTCTTGCCCACGACCGTGGCGACCCGGCTGAGCAGGTTGCCGAAGTTGTTGGCGAGGTCGGCGTTGTAGCCGGCCACGATGCCCTCGTAGCTCACGTCGCCGTCGGGCCCGAACGGGGCGTACCGCAGGAAGTGGTAGCGGAACCCGTCGACGCCGAAGTCCTCGACCAGGTCGGCCGGGAAGATCTGGTTGAGGCGGGTCTTGCTCATCTTCTCGCCGCCCACCAGCAGGTAGCCGTGGACGTCGAGGTGCGCTGGCGGGGCCTCGCCCGCCGCCATCAGCATCGCCGGCCAGTACACGCAGTGGAAGCGGAGGATGTCCTTGGCGAGCAGGTGGTGCACGTGGGGCCACCACGCGGCGAAGCGGTCCGGGTCGGTGCCGTAGCCGACCGCCGTGGCGTAGTTGATGAGGGCGTCGTACCAGACGTAGAAGACGTGGCCCTCGTCCCACGGCACGGGCACGCCCCAGTCGATGGACGTGCGGGAGATCGAGATGTCGCGGAGGCCCTGCTTGATGAGGCCGATGGCCTCGTTGCGCTTCCCGGTGGGACCCACGACGCCGGGGTTGGCCTCGTACCAGTCGAGGAGCGGCTGCTCGAACGCGGACAGCCGGAAGAACCAGTTGTCCTCCTCGAACCACTCGACGGGTCGGCCGTGGATCTTGCACAGGCCCGGGCCGCCGTCCGGGTTGGGGTCGAGGTCGCTCTCCTCGTAGTACGCCTCGCACGCCACGCAGTACCAGCCGGCGTAGGTCTCCTTGTAGAGGTGGCCGTTGTCGTGGACCTTCTGCATGAACGCCTGGACCGAGGCGTAGTGGTCCGCGTCGGTGGTGCGGATGAAGCGGTCGTAGGAGATGTCGAGCCCGTCCCACGCCTCGCGGAACCGCACCGACGTGCGGTCGGCCTGCTCCTGCGGGGTGATGCCGTTGGCCTCGGCTGCCCGGGCGATCTTGAGGCCGTGCTCGTCGGTGCCGGTGAGGAAGAACACCTCCTCGCCCAACAGGCGGTGCCAGCGGGCGAGGGCGTCGGCCGTGACGGTCGTGTACGCGTGCCCGATGTGGGGCACGTCGTTCACGTAGTAGATCGGGGTGGTCAGGAAGTAGCGGCCGGGCACCGGATCACCCTAGCGAGGCGCCCTCGAAGGCCCCCACGGCGTTGCGGCCGGTCATCGCCCTGTGTGGGGGCGCCACCGCCCTACGCTGCGGGCACCCGACGGTCGAGAGAGGCGGAACCACGTGGACGAGCCAGGCAGCGCCCCAGGCGGCGATCCGGTCGACGGCGGGGCGACGCCCCCGTCCTCGAACCCGTCACCGCCGCCCGGCTTCGCACCGCCGCCGGCGTTCGAGGCCGCGCCGTCGTTCGGGGGCTCGCCCTCCTACGGGGGCACCCCGCCGTTCCCGCCGCCTGCGCCTCCCACCGAGCCGCAGGCGGAGGCGCCGACGCACTCGAACTGGAGGGCGCTCATCGCCCCCACCGAGCCGGTCGACTCGCCGCGCCCGGCACCGACGCTCGCGTCGATGGTCGCCGTGGGCGGCGGCCTCCTCGCCGCGGGAGGCCTGTTCTCGCTGCTCGGCGAGCTCGACGGCTACGACCAGCGGGTCGTGGGCCTGGCGATCTCGCTCCTGTTCGTCGCCCTCGGCGTGGCGATCAGCGTCCTCAACCGGTCGTCTCGTGCGGCGGCGGGCGGCGTCGCCCTGTCGATCCTCGCCGTGATCCCGTTCACCCTCTACATCTTCGCCAACGCCGACCTGTTCGACCTGTTCAGCGACGAGGGGCCCACCGGCGATCCGTGGTCCGGCGTCCGCTGGACCGTCACGCTGATGCTCGGGACCGCGGCGGTGCTGTGGCTCGCCGGCTACCTGTTCGTCCCGACGCGCCGCTACGGCGCCTACCTCGGTGCCGCCCTCGTGGCGATCTGGCTGATCCCGCTGTTCAACCTCCAGCTCTCGGCCATCGAGGACGCGGTCGGCTCGTTCGGCCCGGTCACGACGTTCAACACCATCCCCAGCGACCCGGGCTTCGACAGCGGCTTCGGGGACCCGACGTTCGACGATCCGAGCTTCGAGGACGACTTCGGGCAGTTCGACGAGGACTTCGGCCAGTTCGACGAGGACTTCGGCCAGTTCGACGAGGACGTGAGCGCGTTCGAGGAGCCCGACGATCCGAGCACGCGGATGGGGGTCGTCTCGCTCGTCTTCGGCGCGGCCTACCTCGGGTTCGCCGGTTGGCGGGACCGGAAGGGCGACGCCCGCATGGCCACCGCGGCCCTGGTGCCGGCGATCATCGCCCTCTACGCCGGCTCGTCGCTGCTCGCCGCGCACATCGGCTGGTTCGGCCGGGGGCTCCTCGGCCTGCTCGTCGGTGGGGCCGTGCTCGCCGTGGGCCTCCGCGGCAAGCGCCGGGCCAGCTCGTGGATCGGCCTGTTCCTCGCCACGGTCGCGCTGGGCTCCCTGGTGGTGGAGCCGTTCGACGAGTCGCCCCGGGCGGTGGGCGCCGTGCTCACGGTCCTCGGCGTCGCCATCGCCCTCGCCGTGGGCCGGACCGCGAGCGGCCCACGCGATCCCGCCGCCGGACCCGCCCCGGAGCCGCCGGCGCCACCGGCGCCACCGGCGCCCGAGCCGTACGGCACCCCCGAACCCTCCCCCTGGTCCGCGTCGTTCTGAGCGAGGCGGTCAGCGGCCGAGCAGCTCGTTCGCCCGGTCGAGCACGGCGTCGAGCATGGCCGGGGTGAGCTTGCCGGTGAAGGTGTTCTGCTGGCTGACGTGGTAGCTGCACAGGATCGTGCGGCCGTCGGGCAGCGGCACCTCGACCCCGTGGCCGAACGGCGGCCGCGGCCGGAGGCCGAGGAACCGGGCGAGCCCCTGGTACCCGAACTGCCCGAGCACGAGGAAGACCGAGGCGTTCGGCAGCAGCGACAGCTCGCGCTCCAGGAACGGGCGGCAGGTGTCCCGTTCCTCGATGGTGGGCTTGTTGGCCGGCGGCGCGCACCGCACCGGTGCGGTGATCCACGCCCCGGACAGCTCGAGCCCGTCGTCGATGCTCACGCTCTCGGGCTGGTTGGCGAACCCGGCACGGTGCAGCGCGGCGTAGAGGAAGTCGCCCGAGCGGTCACCGGTGAACATGCGGCCCGTCCGGTTGGCGCCGTGTGCCGCCGGGGCGAGCCCGACCACCACGAGGCCGGCCTCCGGATCGCCGAAGCCGGGCACGGGGCGGGCCCAGTACTCCTGGTCGCGGAACGCCGCCCGCTTCTCGCGCCCCACCTCCTCGCGCCAGGCCACCAGGCGCGGGCACGCCCGGCACGTGACGACCTCGTCGTGCACCCGGTCCAGGCTGTCCACGCCGGGGACGGTACCCCGGCCGACCCGAACCGCTCGCACCCCGGCAGGAGGCCGGTAGCGTGAGCCGACCGATGGCTGCCACCTCTCGTTCCAAGAAGCCCGCTGCGCCCGCCGGCACCCTGCTCCTGCTGGTGCGGCACGGGCAGACGCCCACCACCGGCGCCACACTCCCCGGCCGGGCCAAGGGCCTGCACCTCGCCGAGTCCGGTCGGGCCCAGGCCGGCGCCGTCGCGGCTCGGATCGCGGGCCTGCGCAACGTCACCGCGGTCTACGCCTCGCCGCTCGAGCGGACCCGGGAGACGGCGGCACCCATCGCCAAGGCCCTCGGCCTGAAGGTGAAGACCGACAAGGGCCTGCTCGAGTGCGAGTTCGGCGAGTGGACGGGCGCCAAGCTCTCCGACCTGCGCAAGAAGCCCGAGTGGGACACCGTCCAGCGTCACCCCAGCGGCTTCCGGTTCCCGGGCGGCGAGTCGTTCACCGAGATGCAGACCCGCATGACCGCCACGCTGGACCGCCTCGCGGCGGCGCACCGGGGCGAGACCATCGTGGCCGTGTCGCACGCCGACCCCATCAAGGCGGCGGTCGCCCACGCCCTGGGCACCCACCTCGACCTGTTCCAGCGGATCGTCGTGTCGCCGTGCTCGGTGTCGGCCATCCTCGTGTCGGCGGGGCCGCCCATCGTGCTCGCCGTGAACTCCACCGGCGACGACCTGAAGGCGCTGGTGCCGTCGTGACCGATTCGTACGACCTCCGCGACGTGGGCCGCTTCACCGTCGGCGCCATCGGCGAGCCCGGCCGCCGGGTGTTCTACTTCCAGGTGTTCGCCGACGGCGTCGAGGTGGCCGTGAAGTGCGAGAAGCAGCAGGCCCAGGCGCTGGCCGAGCACCTGGTGAAGCTGCTCGACGACCTGCCGCACGACGCCCACGCCGAGGTGCCGGCGGCCGAGGCCCTGCCGCCGAGCGAGCTGGTCTGGGCGGTGGGATCCATCAGCCTGGGCGTCGACCGGGACGCGATGCAGCTCCTCGTGCTGTTCGAGGAGCTGGTCGATCCCGAGGAGGGCGAGGACTCGCTCGATGCCGAGCCGTCCCAGCTGCGGGTGCGCATCTCGGCCGAGCAGGTCCAGGGGTTCGTGGCCCAGGTCGAGGCGCTCCTCGCCACGAGCCGGCCCCTCTGCCGGCTCTGCGACGCCCCGATCGACCCGAGCGGCCATGCCTGCCCCCGGCTCAACTGATCCGATCGACGCCGGAGCCGGCGACGACCCGGCCGGCGAGGGCGGGAAGGACGCGGGCGCGCTCGCGGTGGTCGACGCACTGCGCACGGGCGACCTGGTGATCGAGGGCCGCATGCCGTGGAGCTCGAACGCCACCTTCCTGTGCGAGATCCACGAGGCCGGGCGCCGGCCCGACGGCGGCCTCCCCGCCGACGACGAGGACGACCTCCCGCCCATCGACGAGACCTCGCGCCCGCTCGCCCGGGCCATCTACAAGCCGCACGCCGGCGAGCGCCCGCTGTGGGACTTCCCCGACGGGCTCTACCGCCGCGAGGTCGCGGCCTACGAGCTCGCGCAGGCCATCGGCTGGGACGTCGTGCCGCCCACCGTCGCACGAGGCGGCCCCTTCGGCGAGGGCTCGGCCCAGCTGTTCATCGACGCCGACTTCGAGCAGCACCACTTCACGCTGGTCGAGGACGAGGCCCACCACCCGCAGCTCATGCGGATGTGCGCGTTCGACATCGTCGCCAACAGCACCGACCGCAAGGGCGGCCACGTCCTCGTCGACGACGCCGGCCACCTCTGGGGCATCGACAACGGGCTGTGCCTGCACGCCGAGTTCAAGCTGCGCACCGTCATCTGGGAGTTCGGCGGCGAGCCGCTCCCGTCGGAGCTCGCCGACGACCTGTGCGCGTTCCTCGACCGGCCCCTCCCCGAGCCCCTGGCCGAGCTGCTCGACCCGCTCGAGCGCGACGCGCTGCGAACCCGGGCCCGGGCGCTCGTGGCCGAGGGCCGGTTCCCGGTGGACCACACCGGCCACCGGGTCCCCTGGCCCCTCGTCTGACCCGCCGTCACGCCGCCAGCCCCTCGTCGGCATCCGGAAACCCCAGGTCAGCGGGGTCGTGTGACGGGTGCAACGTTGACATCATTTGATGTCACATGAGACGATGCTCGCATCCCGCCCGTTCCACCAGGAGCTGATCCGATGACGGCGACCCTCTCCTCCCCGAGCACCAGCACCGCCCCCGAGGCCCCGGCCCGACCGGCCCGCAAGCTGCCCGGCCTGCTCCCCCGCCTCAACCGGCAGTCCGTCGAGAAGCGCTCCGACGCCTACCTCGACATCGACTGGGACGACCCCGAGCTCCAGATCGGGCCCGACGACCCCCGCTGCGGCCTCTTCGAGTTCGATCCGCTCGCCGACACGGACTGGTACCGCAGCCAGCCGCCCGAGGTGCAGCAGCGGGTCGGCCTCCACCGCATCTGCAGCGCCTTCAAGGTCGGCATGCAGTTCGAGAACCTCCTCCAGCGCGGCCTGCTCTCCTACGCCTTCCGCCTCCCGAACGGCTCGCCCGAGTACCGCTACCTCCACCACGAGATCATCGAGGAGTCGCAGCACTCGCTCATGTTCCAGGAGCTGGTGAACCGCAGCGGGATGCCGGTCCACGGCATGCCCCTCTGGCTGCGCTTCACCGCCACCACCATCGTGCCGGTGTTCCAGCGCCTGCTCCCCGAGCAGTTCTTCATCCTCGTCCTCGGCGGCGAGGACCCGGTCGACTACCTCCAGCGCCGCCAGCTGCGCGAGGGCACGACCCATCCGCTCATCGAGCAGATCATGAAGATCCACGTCACCGAGGAGGCGCGCCACATCGCCTTCGCCCGCACCTACCTGAAGGACCTGGTGCCCCGGCTGGGCCGCTTCCGCCGGCTCATGCTCTCGATCCGCACGCCCCTCGTCCTGTGGATCATGGCGCCCCTCATGGTCGACCCCTCGAACGAGCTGCACCGGGCCCACGGCGTGCCCAAGGAGGTCCTCCGGGAGGCTCGTCGCAGCCCTGCCGGCCGCCAGCTGCGCAAGGAGTCCGTGGCCAAGCTGCGCCGGCTGTGCCGGGACCTCGGCCTGGTGAACCCGGTCTCGCGCTTCGTCTGGAAGCGCTGCGGCCTGTGGGAGGACGACGGCGCCGGCCCCACCGCCGACGCCGCCGCCCCGGCCGCCCCCGCCGCTGCCTGAGCCCGGCCATCGCCAGCGGGTCCCCGATGGGGCGGGTGCCGCCCCATCGGTAGGTTGGGGCTCGATGGCGAGCGACCCCCCGGCGAGTCCCGCCACGGACCGGGCCACCTCCGCACCCCCCGACCGCCGACGAGCCACGCCGTGGATCGTCGGCGCCGTCGCGGCCTCGGTGCTCCTCCGCCTCCCCTACCTCCGGGCGCCGCTCACGGTCGACGAGGCCGGTGCCCTCACCGTCGCCCGGGCGTGGGCGGCCGGCCAGCGGCTCTACGTCGACACCTTCGTCGACCGCCCCCAAGGCGTGATCGTGGCGTTCCAGCGGTGGGATGCCCTGGTCGGACCGGATCCCAGCGCGGTGCGCGCCCTCGCCGTGGTGGCGGGGGTCGCGACCGTGGTCGGCGCCGCCGTCGCCGCCCGGGCGGCCTCGGGGCGCTGGGCCGCCGGCGCGGTGGCGGCCTGGCTCGTGGCGGTGATCTCGTCGTCGGCCGCCATCGAGGGCCACGCCGCCAACGGCGAGCTCCTCGCCGGTGCAGTCACCGTCCCCGCTGCCGCCGTCGGCCTCCTCGTCGCCACCCGTCGCCTGCGAGCGCCCTGGCTCGCGGTGGCGGCCGGACTCGCCGCCATGGGGCTCACCGTCAAGCAGTCGGGGTTCGACGTGCTCGCCGCCCTCGCGGTGTGGGTCGTCGTGGCCGGCTGGTGCGGCTGGCGGTCCCGGCGCAGCGCCGCCGCCCTCGCCGGGTGGCTGGTCCTGGGGGCGTCGGTCGTGCTCGGCGCTGCGGCCTGGCACGGCACCACGCTCGGCTGGGACGCCTACGGATACGCGGTCTACGGGTTCCGGGTCCACGCCCGCAGCGCGATCGCCGGTCCGCAGGGCGGGCGCATGCTCGTCACGCTCCTCGTCGCCCTGCCGTTCCTCGGACCCGCCACCGCCCTGGCCGTGCAGCGCCTCCGCACCCTGGACCGGCCGCTCGCCGCCCGGGTCCGCCCCGAGCACGTCCTCGTCCTGCTGTGGGCCGCGGTCGCCGCCCTCGGGTTCTTCGCCGGCGGCAACTACCACCGGCACTACTGGGTGCAGCTCGCCTTCCCCATCGCCGTCGGCTGCGCCATCGCCATCACCGCCGGCGGGCCGCGCACCGAGCGCGACCTCGTCCGGACCACCGCGATCGCGCTCGCCCTCCCGCTCGCCGTCTCCGCCGTGCTGATCGCCCGGCCGTCGATCGAGCAGGACCCCCGGGTCGCTGCCGACGCCGCGCTCGCCCGCTGGTTCGAGGCGCACCACACCGATGACGAGGCGGACCTCCTCCCGCTCTGCGCCAGCGTCACCTGGTACGTCGACGCCGGGCGCCTGCCCCGCACCCCGTACCTCTGGGTCGACCACGTGCGCTCGGCCCGCGGGTCGATCCCCGGGTTGGTGGACCTGCTCGAGGGCGACGACCGGCCCGAGTACCTCGCCATGCACCAGCCCGCCCGGCGGTGCGACCCGAGCGGCCACCTCGGGCGGGCCATCGCGCACCGGTACCGCCACGTGGCCACCGTGCGCGGGGTCGACGTGCTGCAGGCTCGACCGGGCTGATCCCCCGCGGGGCGCTACGACTCGAAGTGGGCGCGCAGGGCCTCGGACATGGCGTGGTTGAACGAGGCGTCGAGCGCCACGCGGGCCAGGTCGCCGAGCCGGGCGACCGACGCCCGGATCGCTTCCAGCTCGCCGCCGGAGTCGACGGCGACGCGGGCGATGAGGTGCTCATCGGCGAGCTGCAGGTAGGCGGCGGCCACCTGCTGCGTGGCCGCCTGCACCTCGGCCAGGGCATCGAGCTGGGCGGCGAGCGGTACGCCCAGGGCGAGGAACTCCTCGGCCAGCGGCAGCAGGCCGGGCAGGTCCATGCGGACGCGGTCGCCGTCGAGCACGATCAGACCCAGCTCGACGGCCCGAGCCGTGACCGCGTCGTCGGGCGTGCCCAGGCGCTGGAGCAGCTCCTGCGGATCGAACCACGCCGGCTCGGAGACGGAGAACGCCTCGGTGGTGACCGCGGTGAGCTGCCCGTCGTTGACGACCTTGGCGATGGCCGCCAGGTTCAGGCCCTCGTCCTGCATCGCCCGGATCTGCAGCAGGCGCCGCCGGTGGAGCGGGCCGTAGTACCCGATCCGGCCCTTGATCGTCGGCGGCGGGAGCAGGCCCCGCGCCTGGTGCGCCCGGATGTTGCGCACCGTCATGTCGACCTCGGCGGCGAGCTGATCGATGGTCAGGTCCTCGCCCGGGTCGCCGCTCACCTCCTCGACGCTACCGCGGTCCGAGGGTGAGCTGATCCACCGGGAGCCCTGGTCAGGCCCCTGGCTGGAGCAGCTCGGCGAGGCGGGCCGCCACGGCCTCGGCATCGCCCGGGGTCACCGCCACCTCGATGGTGCCGCGCTCGCTCACGACCACGACGATGTCGTTCTCCATGCCCCAGAACGCCTCGGTGCGGAACCGCACCGAGCGCAGGTAGACGTCGGACACCTCCTCGAACGGGAGGTCCACCCGGGGGTTCGTCGAGGCGAAGCCGACGGCGACGGCATCGTCGGTGCTCCACCGCGCCTCGCCGTCGGGGACGGCCCCGAGCGCCAGCTGCCCCTCGGTCCACGGACCCCAGCCCCGCGCCGAGGTCCGCCGCAGCCGGCACGGGACGCGCACCGGCCCGCCCTGGCTGAGCTTGGCTCGCAGGACCCCGTCGTTCTTCCGGTTCCGCAACCGGTCGCGGAGGCTCATCGCCGCCTCCGGGACGCGAACGGGCCCCGGCGCAAAGGCCGGGGCCCACTCGTACGCACGTGTGCTCGGATCAGCGGGCCTGCAGGGCCTCGAGCAGCTTGGGCAGCACCTTGTGCACGTCGCCCACGATGCCGAGGTCGGCGACACCGAAGATCGGGGCCTCCGGGTCCTTGTTGATCGCGATGATGTTCTTGGAGCCCTTCATGCCGACCATGTGCTGGGTGGCACCGGAGATGCCCGCAGCGATGTAGACGGTGGGCTTCACGACCTTGCCGGTCTGACCGACCTGGTAGCTGTAGGGCACCCAGCCGGCGTCGACGATGGCACGCGAGGCGCCGGGCGCACCCTTGAGGGTCTTGGCCAGGTCCTCGATGAGCTCGAACTTCGCAGCCTCGCCCAGGCCACGGCCACCGGCCACGACCACGGCGGCCTCGTCGAGCTTGGGACCCGAGGTCTCCTCGACGAAGCGGTTGGTGCGGACGGCGGTGCCAGCGGCACCCGTGTCCGGGACGGCGAGCTCGGCGACCGCAGCGGCGCCGCCACCCGACTCCTCGGCCACGAAGGACTTCGGGCGGAAGAGGGCGATGGCAGGCGCACCGGCGGCGAACTTCGTCTTAACGAGCTGCGTGCCACCGAAGATCGGGGTGGTCACGACGATGCCGTCGGTGACGTCGACGTCGATGTTGTTGGTGAGGACCGGCTTGTCGAGCTTCACCGACAGGCGGGCGGCGATGTCGCGGCCGTCGTAGGTGGTGCCCAGCATGAGCAGGTCCGGCGCGCCGCCGGCCTCGATGGCGGCGGCGAGGGCCGCAGCCACGTGCACGCCCTGGAGCTTGCCGCCCAGGTCGCCGGTCGCGTGGACCGTGGTGGCGCCGTGGGCGCCGAGGGTGGCGGCCACGCCGTCACCGGCGTCGCCGACGAAGGCCTCGACGGTGTCGGCGATGGTGCGGGCCTTGGCCAGCATCTCGAGGGTGATGGGGGCGACGCCGTTCTCGTTGATCTCGGCGTGGACCCAAACCTTGGAAAGAGCCATGTCTTCGTTCCTTTCGATGGGTTGGGTCAGAGGACCTTGAGGCCGTCGAGGAACTCGACGATCTTCACGTGGGCTTCGCCGTCGTCTTCGATGACCTCGCCGGCTTCGCGCTCGGGGGCGGCCTCGACGTTGACGATCTCCTGGCCGGCGCCGGCCCAGCCGACGATGGCCGCATCGATGCCGAGGTCGGCGATCGTCACGGTGTCGACGGGCTTGGACTTGGCGGCCATGATCCCCTTGAAGGAGGGGTAGCGGGGCTCGACCACACCAGCGGTCACGGAGACGAGCGCCGGGAGGGGCGACTCGCACTCGTCGTAGCCGGCCTCGGTCTGGCGCTGCACCTTGACCGTGCCGTCGGCGATCTCCACCGACTTGGCGAAGGTGATCGACGGGAGGTCGAGGATGGCGGCGATCTGCTCCGGCACGGTGCCGGTGTAGCCGTCGGACGACTCGGTGGCGGCGAGGACCAGGTCCGCACCCTCCACCCGCTTGATGGCGGCGGCGAGCACCTTGGCGGTGTCGAGCGCACCGGCGCCCTTGAGGGCATCGTCGCTCACCAGGACGGCCTTGGCGGCGCCCATGGCGAGCGCGGTGCGGAGGCCGGAGACCTCGCCGTTCGGGGCCATGGAGACGAGGGTGACCTCGCCCTCCCCAGCCTTGTCGACCAGCTGGAGAGCCATCTCGACGCCGTACGAGTCGGACTCGTCGAGGATGAGCTTTCCATCGCGCTTGAGGGTGTGATCCGCGTTCAGCGCGCCGGGATCGGCGGGATCGGGGATCTGCTTGACACAGACGACGACGTTCATGCCGGGGAGTTTGTTCGGCGCGCCGCAGCGCCACAAATCCGGACGAACCGCCGGTCAGCCGACGGTCCGCCCACGATCAGCTGTCGACCTCGGCCAGGGCCTTCGCCGCACGGACCTGGGCGACCGCGTTGCCCATGTAGTCGCTGTGCTCGAGGTTCGTGTACAGCACCTTGCGGGCGGCCGGGACGTTGATCGCCAGGGCCGACGAATCGGGCACGGTGTCGTCGTTGGTCGAGCCGAACGCCGTCCAGTCGGTGCCGCCGACGCCCTGGGGCGCCCCGTTGGTCAGCAGCCACTTGATGTCGCTGGCCCCGGGCTTGAGCTGGCTGCACTGCCCCCAGAGGCAGCCCGTGGAGAACCACGCCGCACCCTGGAACGGGGCCGCGAACGTGACCGAGTCCTCCACCTTGAGCGGCTGCGAGAAGCCCGCCTCCTTCGCCTGCGCGCCCTGGATGGCGCCCCGGGTGATCAGCCCGCCCATCGAGTGGCCGACCAGGTCCACCGTGATGCCCTTCTTCGTGTACGTCTCGTACACGTACTTGCTGAAGACCTTCGACAGCTCCTTCCAGGAGGTCGAGTTGTCGACCGATCCCCAGTCCCGGAGGTTCACGTCGCAGTTGCGGTCGCTGTCGTAGTAGCCGACCGTGACCATGGCGCCGGTGAAGCCCTGGTTGCGCAGCGCGGTCTTCAGCGAGCCGAAGTTGCCGTTGCAGTCGTTGCCGGCACCGAGGGCCGACCAGCCGTGCACGAAGATCACCACCCGGTCCTTCGCCGGAGCACGAGGCGGCTCGCACGCCGTCGCACCCACGGCGACGAGCAGCGCGACGGCGGCAGCGGCCGCGAAGCGGACCGGGGAGCTGAGACGGGTCTTCATCAGGTGGTCACCTTTGCGAGGGAGGCTGCGGCGCGTGCCGTGACGCCGACGCAGCCCAGGTCGTGGTCGGATCCGGTGCGGGGCCGGTCCGTGGAGCGCGCACCGGGGCCCGCGAGCGCGTCGAGGCGGCAGGCGTGCACGTGCGAACCCATCGTCGTCGACCTCCCCCAGTTGCTCCCCGACGCCCATCCGGGCGGCCGGCTCCCGGACGGCACGGTACTTCGGACGAACCACCCGGAACCACCTCCCCGGCCGTCGACATCGCCCGGCAGGCGGCCGCTCGCCTACCGTCGCCCCTGCGTGAAGGTCCTGCTGCTCGTCAACCCGTTCTCGTCCTCGGTCACGGCGCGCACGCGCGTCCTCATCCGCAAGGCCCTCGCCGGCGCCCACGAGGTCGAGCTGGTCGAGACCGCGCGCCGCAACCACGCCACCCGGCTCGCCCAGGGCGCCGCGAGCGAGGGCGTCGACGTCGTCGTCGTGCTCGGCGGCGACGGCACCGTGAACGAAGCCGCCAACGGCCTCGCCGGCACCGGTACCGCCCTCGGGGTGCTCCCGGGCGGCTCCACCAACGTGTTCGCCCGCAGCATCGGCCTGCCCAACGACCCGATCGAGGCCACCACCGAGCTCCTCGCCGCCATGGAGGCCGGGTCGATCGAGCGGGTCGGGCTGGGCTCGGCGAACGGCCGCTACTTCTGCTTCCACGTCGGGCTCGGGTACGACGCCGCCCTCGTCGAGCAGGTCGAGCGCCGCTCCGGCCTCAAGCGGTGGGCCGGCCACCCCCTCTTCATGTACGCCGGCCTCACCACGTTCTTCCGGTACTACGACCGGTCCAAGCCCCACTTCACCGTCACCTACCCCGACGGCGACCGGGTCGACGACGGCTACTTCTCGGTGTGCTGCAACACCAACCCGTACACCTACGTCGGCAACATGCCCTTCGACATCGCCCCCGACGCCCACCTCGACAACGGGCTCGCGATGGTCACCGTCCGCTCGCTGCGCCCCGACCGCTTCCTCGGCGTCATGTACAAGGCGCTCCGGGCCAACGGCTCGCTCCAGAAGGACCGGTGGGTCCACTACCGCCCCGACGTCGACGAGCTCGTCGTCGAGGCCATCGACGGCCGCCCCTTCCCGTACCAGGTCGACGGCGACTACCTGGGCGAGATCCACCGCGTCGAGCTCCGCCACACCCCCGACATCATGGACCTCGTCCTCCCCCTCCCCACCGATCCCGCCCCCTGACCGAACTCGCCCCCCCCCTGAACGAACTTCGTATGCCAGCGCTCCCATTCGGGCGCTCACCGATACGAAGTTCGCCCAGGGGCCCACGACCTCAGCGAACTTCGTGTGCGAGAGGTCCTGGACCGGCGCTCCGGCATACGAAGTTCGTGGGGTCTGCCCTTCAGGCGGAGCGGGCCAGCAGGCGCTCGAGGGCAGCAACGAAGCGTTCGGGCTCGTCGATCAGCTGCCGCCACGTCACGCGCACCACCGTGAACCCGTCGGCGGCGAGGTCGAGGTCACGCCAACGGTCGCGTTCGGCGTCGATGAGCGCCGAGTGGTGCTTCCGGCTGTCTGCCTCGATGACGACCCGCAGCTCGCGATAGAGGAAGTCGACCCTCCCGACCGGGAGCGCACCGCCCAAGACGACCTGCTTCGACGGGAGGGGAAGGCCGAAGCGCATCAGGACGGCGAACAGGAGATCCTCCAACTCGCTCTCGGTCGCGACGAAGCCCTCACCCCTCGCATCGATCAGCTCGCGGAAGAGCGCGGTTCCGCCACGGCCGCGGCCGCCGAGCCGAGCGAGGACGTGCTCGAGGTCGGCGACGGACATCGAGCGGGCGATCGCGTCGTCCATGGCTCGCTCCACCTCGCGCTGCGTGAGGTTGGGCAGTCCACGCAGGCGGCGCGCCGGCGAGACGAGTCCGCACAGGTCGAACAACGTGCGCGGCAAGGTGGTGACGGGTAGTCCGTCGAGGGTGGTCCGATGCTCCGGCGGGATCAGCGTCGACCGGCGCCGGCTGCTGCTGGCCGAGCGATGGAAGGACGACTCGACTTCGAGCACGTCGATCTCGTTGGTGACGATCTGCCCCACCCGGTACAGCGACGTCGCCGTCCGCTGGCCGAGCACCGCGTCACCAGGAGCATCGAGCAGTTCGATCCACACCCGCTGCTTCCAGGTCGGAGGAGCCCCCACGACCAGGAACACGCTCGGCCGCACCTCGCGCAAGCGCCCTCGGTCGACCTCGCTCGCGAGGTGCTTCTGCGACACCCCGGACTCGGTCGCCTGCCGGCGATGGAAGGCACCGCCTTGGCGCGCGGCCGCCTCCAAGTGGTTCTCGTCCACACCCACACCTCCGACACGCCCTCGATCAACTCGATGGATGGCCGACGATGCGGGTGGCCAACACGACCCACGCCGACCCTCGCGCCGCTGCGGCGCCGCTGCACGCGTTGCTCCTCATCTGGGGCGCCGTGTCGAACTTCGTATGCCTCAGCCCCTCAGAGGCCGCGCTCCCATACGAAGTTCGAGTGGGGGGGGATGGACCCAGGGCGAACTTCGTATGGGGGAGCTCCCACGACGGCGCTCTCCCATACGAAGTTCGGGTGTGTGGGGTGGGCTGGTGGGGTGGGTCAGGTCTGGTCGACGGCTTGGCGGGCGACGTCGGGGACGTTGGTGCAGAGGCCGTGGACGCCGAGGTCGATCAGCTCGGCCATGCGGGCCGGGTCGTCGACGGTCCAGACGTTGACCTCGAGGCCGTTGGCCGTCGCCGCCTTCATCAGCGACTCGTCGACCAGGCCGTCCCAGGGGTGGAGGGCGACGTGGCCGGCGGCGGCGACGTCGGCGGCGAGGTCATCCCACGAGCGGTCCACGAGGATGTGCAGGAAGGCGGTGGGGATCGTTGGGTCCAGCTCCCGGACGAGCTGGATCGTCGGGTAGTGGAAGCACGAGATGAGCACCCGGTCGTGCAGCGACCGCTCCTGGACCAGCCCGACCACGTACCGGGCGACCAGCTCGGTCTCGTCGAAGTCCGGGTCCGCCGGCCAGTTCTTGATCTCGATGTTGATGCTCATGCCCTCGCAGGCATCGAGCGCGTCGGTGAGGTCGCAGACCGAGGGCGGCAGGTCGGCGCGCTCCAGCTCGACGATGACCCGGCCGTCGGCGAGCTCGGCGTCGTGGTGGACGATCACCCTCCCGTCGGCGGTGCGGCGGGCGTCGAGCTCGACCCAGTCGGCCCCCAGCTCGCGTGCGAGGCGGAACGCCTCGACGGTGTTCTCGGGGGCAGCAGCGGAGGCGCCCCGGTGGGCGATGACTCGGACCATGCGCCGGAGCGTAGGTCCGGCGCGGCGAGGCGTCGTAGCCTCGGGACCGGGAGGTGCGCGATGACCGAGTCGCAAGCGTCACCGGCGGCGGAGGTGTCCACCGAAGGCGGCGTGATCCGGGTGTCGATCGCGTCGACCCTGGCGGGTCCGCCCGAGACCGTGTGGGCCGTCGTGTCCACCTTCCTCGGGGTCAACGCCGAGCTCATGCCGCTGTGTCGGATGCGCGAGCCCCGCTCACTGCGGGGCCGGACGCTCGAGTCGTACCGACCGGGCGAGCGGGCGCCGTGCTGGCTGCTCGCCGGCGGGGTCGTCCCGTTCGATCGGCACCTGCTCGGCATCGAGTCGATCGAGCCGGGCCAGGGGTTCGTCGAGGAGTCGACGACGTGGCTCCAGCGGCGCTGGCGCCACGAACGGACGCTGACGCCCGCGGGGGACGGGACGATCGTCCAGGACCGGCTCACGATCGAGCCGCGCGTGCGGTTCGCGGCACCGCTCACCAGCCGGATGGTCGCTCGCACCTTCGAGCACCGGCACCGCCGTCTGCGAGCCCGATTCGGGGCGTGATGTCGGTCACGTGACGATCAAAGGAGCGATGCCGAGCATCGTTGTGGTCGATGGTCACCCATCGAAACCCCAGGTCAGAGCACCGATCGGGCCTCCTCGACCACCCAGGTGTCCACGCCCTTAGCCGCATGTGGCCAAATTGTAAAAATTGTGCGAAAAAGTGCTTGCAGGAGGCAGCATCCGCGCCTACGGTTGACCCCGGCCCACCGACCCGCATCTTTCCCCCGGCAGAGCGGAACGGTATGTGAACCGAGTCACGAACTGCGTCGTGACATCCCTGTGTCTGGAGGCACTCCTGTGGCTTTGAGTTCTGCGCACCTGCTGTCGCTCACCATCGCATCCGATGAGTGGCGTCGTACCGCCGCCTGTCGCGACACCGATCCGGATCTGTTCTTCCCGGTCGGCACCACCGGCCCGGCGATCGAGCAGATCGAGAACGCCAAGGCCGTGTGCCGGCAGTGCGACGCCCAGCGCGACTGCCTCGAGTTCGCCCTCGCCACCAACCAGGACTCCGGCATCTGGGGCGGCACCTCCGAGGAGGAGCGCCGCAAGCTGCGCAAGCAGTACGCCGCCCGTCAGCGCCGCACCGCGTAGCTGACCACCAGCTCTCAGCAGTACCCACGATGCCCGGCCCAGCGGCCGGGCATCGCTCGTTTTCCGCTAGCCAGCGGTGGGAACGTCGGTGGGGACGTGCAGCTCCACGATCGTGCCCGGGGACCCGTCGGGCGGGCCGAAGATGTCGATGGTGCCGCGCAGGTCCGACGTCACCAGGGCCCGCACGATCGACAGGCCGAGGCCGGTGGCCTTCTCGATGCTGAAGTCGGGCGGCACGCCCACCCCGTTGTCGACCACCCGGATCACGAACTCGTCGGCGCCTTCGGCCAGCTCGATGACCACCCGGTAGCGGGCGTCGGCAGGGGCCTCCGCCGGGAAGGCGTGGTCGGCCGTGTTCTGGAGCAGCTCGGTGAGGACGACCGCCATCGGCGTGGCGACCTCGGCGGGCAGGGTCCCGGCCTCGCCGCGCACCTCGAACTCGATCTGGCGGTCCGGCGAGGAGACCGCGGCCGCCACCATCTGCACGAGCGGCCGGAGGATCTCGGTGAAGGCCACGTCCTCCCCCGCCTCGCGCGACAGCGTCTCGTGCACGAGGGCGATCGACTGGATGCGGCGCACGGACTCGGCCACCGCCTCCTTGGCCTCGTCGGATCCGGTGCGCCGGGCTTGGAGCTGCAACAGCGACGAGATGGTCTGGAGGTTGTTCTTCACCCGGTGGTGGATCTCCCGGATGGTGGCGTCCTTCGAGAGCAGCAGCCGGTCGCGCTGGCGGACCTCGGTGACGTCGCGGAAGAGGACGACAGCACCGGACACGCCTTGGGCGTCGCGCATGGGGATCGTCCTCACCAAGATGATGACGTCGCCCCGCTCGACCTCCTCGGTGACGGGCTTGCCGACGCCGAACGCGTCGCGCATGGGCTCGTCGTCGAGGCCGAGCTCGCCCAGCCGCATCCCCTCGAGGCTGGCGTGGACGCCCATCCGGTGCAGCGCGGACACCGCGTTGGGCGAGGCGTACTCCACGGCCGCGGCCCGGTCGAGCACGACCACGCCGTCGCCGACGCGGGGCGATTCCTTGGAGTCGCTGTCGTCGGCCGGGAACGGGAACTGGCCGGCGGCGATCATGCGGGCGAACCGGTTGAAGATGTCGACGTAGGTCCGCTCGAGCTCGCCGGGCGACCGGCCCACCGACGGCGTGGACTCGCGGGACAGCACGGCGATGGTCTTGCCGTTGAGCCGCACCGGGATGCACAGCACCCGGACCCGCTCGCGGATGACGGCGATGGTGATCTCGCCCTCGATGATCTCGCCGAGGCGCATGGCCCGGGCGACGAGCGGGCGCTCGCTCTCGTCGAGCTGCTCGCCGATGAGGTCGTGCCGGTAGAGGGTCTGGGTCGTCGAGGGCCGGACGTGGCCGACGACCACGAACTCGGTCTCGTCGGGGTCGGCGTCGGGGGCCTCGGGGCTCAGCGGCACGAACAGGAGCAGGTCCGAGAAGCAGAAGTCGGCGAGCATGTTCCACGACGCCACCAGGCGCTGGAGGTGGACGAGCTCAGACAGCGACAGGCGCGAGCGGGTCCGGACGATCTCGGCGAGCGATGCCACAGGGCGAGGTTAGGGTGCCCGGCCATGGTCGCCATGGGTCCGGACGAGCTGAACGACTTCCTCACCGCCGCGTTCCCGCAGGCCCAGCTGCCGATGCGGGTCACCCGCTCCGACGACGACGGCGTCGAGGTCACCTGGCCGTACCACGAGAACCAGCTGCGGCCCGGCGGCACGCTCTCGGGGCCGACGCTCATGACGCTCGCCGACACCGTCGCCTACGTCGCGGTCGTCGCCCAGATCGGGCCGCAGTTCCTGACGGTGACCAGCCACCTCGACATCGACTTCCTCCGCAAGCCGCCGCCGGCCGACCTCCGGGCCACCGGCGAGGTGCTGAAGCTGGGGCGCCGCCAGGCCGTGGTCAGCATCCGCATCCACTCCACCGCCGACGACGGCCTCGTCGCCAGCAGCAGCTGCACCTACGCCCTGCCGAGCACCCCGCCCGCAGTCGCCGACGCCGAGGAGCCCGCCCGATGACCTGGCGCATGCGACCCGATGACGACGACCACCGCCCGCTGCGCCCCGGGGAGGATCCCGTCGCCGAGGACCTGGGCAACATCGAGATGGTGAACTCCTCGGGGTTCCAGAACACGGTCGCGGTGGTGGGCCTCGGCGCCTTGATCGTGGTGCCGATCTCGTGGGCGCTCGCGCGCCTCAAGCAGTGGCGGGCCGCCAAGCGGGCGTGACCCGCCGTCGGCTCAGAACCCCGGGTTGAACACGCCGGTCCCGGCCTTGCGGGTGGCGCAGCTGCGGGTCGTCGTGGTGCAGGGCTTGAGGTCGAACGTGTAGCTCGGTCCCATCCCGTAGCCCGGGTAGCTGGTGCACAGCGGGTCGACGGTGATCGCGCCGCTGGCCCCGGAGGTCGGGACGATGATCCGCTGGAGGTCGTCGGTGG
>DATMGQ010000320.1:0-12778 GCA_035555395.1 Acidimicrobiales bacterium | reverse complement strand
CTGGGGCCGGGCGTGGCGGATTTCTCCCCCTGGCATTACCACTATCGCCGTAGGACTAATACACTGGCCCCATGGCCACGCCCCTTTTCGAGATCGAGGACCTGCACGTCAGCGCCGACGGCAACGAGATCCTTCGGGGCGTCAGCCTGTGCATCGGCGTCGGCGAGATCCACGCCCTGATGGGGCCGAACGGGTCGGGCAAGTCCACCCTGGCCAGCGCCCTGCTGGGCAGCCCCGAGTACGAGATCACCTCGGGCACCATCCGCTTCAAGGGCGACGACATCACCGACTGGGGCCCCGACGACCGCGGCAAGAGCGGCCTGTTCCTGGCGTTCCAGTACCCGCAGGCCATCCCCGGCGTGTCGGTCATCAACTTCCTGCGCCAGGCCCTCTCGGCCCGCAAGGGCTTCGACCTCTCGGTCCTGGAGCTGCGCCTGGCGATCATGGAGTGGATGGAGCGGCTGGACATGGATCCGTCGTTCGCCGACCGCTACCTCAACGAGGGCTTCTCCGGCGGCGAGAAGAAGCGCAACGAGATCCTGCAGATGGCCATCCTCGAGCCCGAGCTCGCCATCCTCGACGAGACCGACTCCGGCCTCGACATCGACGCCCTGCGGGTCGTCGCCGAGGGCGTGCGGGAGGTCCGCAAGGACCGTCCCGAGCTGGGCCTCCTGGTCGTCACGCACTACCAGCGCCTGCTCGACGAGCTGCAGCCCACCCACGTGCACCTGCTGATCGACGGCCGGATCGAGGCCTCGGGCGGCATGGAGCTCGCCACCAAGCTCGAGACCGAGGGCTACGAGGGCTGGCGCACCCCCGTCGCGCCATGATGGGGCCGTCATGACCGCCGCCACCTCCGTCGACCCGTTCGACATCGCCAAGATCAAGGCCGACTTCCCGCTCCTCCAGCAGGAGATCAAGGGCCGGCCGATCCGGTTCCTCGACTCCGCGGCCTCGTCGCAGAAGCCGCAGGTCGTCATCGATGCGATGACCACCTACTACGAGACCATCAACGCCAACGTCCACCGGGGCGTGTACGCCATCGCCGAGGCCGCCACCAACGCCCTCGAGGCGTCCCGGGTGCGCATCGGGCAGTTCATCGGGGCACCCAACCCCGAGACCGAGGTGATCTTCACCAAGAACGCCACCGAGTCGCTCAACCTCGTCGCCCAGTCCTGGGGCCGGGCCAACCTCGGCCCCGGCGACGCCGTGGTCCTCACCCAGCTCGAGCACCACGCCAACATCGTCCCGTGGTTCCAGCTGCAGGCCGAGAAGGGCTTCGAGATCCGCTGGATCCCGCTCACGGCCGACGCCCAGCTGGACCTCACCGACATCGACACGCTGCTCGACGGGGCCAAGATCCTCGCCCTCACCGCCATGTCGAACGTGACGGGCACGCTCACCCCGATCGAGGACCTCACCCGCAAGGCGCACGACGCCGGCGCCCTCGTCTGCCTCGACGCCTGCCAGTACGTGCCGCACCTCGCCACCGACCTCGGCGAGATGGGCGTCGACTTCGCTGCCTTCTCCGGCCACAAGATGCTCGGACCCACCGGCATCGGCGTGCTGTGGGGCCGCGAGGAGCTGCTCGAGGCCATGCCCACGTTCCTGGGCGGCGGCGGCATGATCCTCAACGTCACGCTCGACGGGTTCGTGCCTGCCGCGCTGCCCGCCAAGTTCGAGGCCGGCACCCCGCCGATCGCCGAGATCATCGGGCTCCACGTCGCCGTCGACTACCTCGACGCGCTGGGCATGGACGCCGTGCGCGAGCACGAGGTGTCCATCACCGCCTACGCCATGCGCTCGCTCACCGAGCGCTTCGGCGACGCCCTCACCATCCACGGCCCGGCCGAACCCGCCATGCGCGGCGGCGTCTTGTCGATGGCCATGGAGGGCATCCACCCCCACGACCTGTCGCAGGTGCTCGACGAGCACGCCGTGTGCGTCCGACCGGGCCACCACTGCGCCAAGCCCCTCATGAAGGTGCTCGGCGTCGGGGCCACCGCCCGGGCCTCGTTCTACGTGTACAACGACACCGACGACGTCGATGCGTTGGCCGACGCCCTCGCCGACGCGCAAAGCTTCTTCTCGTTCTAGATCGACACCGGAGCCGACCCATGCCAGGACTCGAGGATCTCTACCGCGAGATCATCCTCGACCACTACCGCAACCCCCGGAACCGGGGCGAGCTCGAGACGCCCCCCGCCACCCGCACCGAGGGGTTCAACCCGCTGTGCGGCGACGAGATCGTCGTCTACCTGGACCTCGACGACGCCGGCGTCGTCGAGGACATCCGCATCGGCGGCACCGGCTGCTCCATCAGCCAGTCATCGGCGTCGATGATGTCCGCGGCGGTCAAGGGCAAGACCATCGGCGAGATCGAGGCCCTCACCCACGCCTTCAAGGCGATGATGAGCATCCACGAGTCATCGCTCGATGCCGAGGGCGAGTCCGGCGAGGACCTCCCGACCGAGCTGCCCGAAGGCGTGAAGCTCGGCGACCTCGAGGCCCTGCGCGGCGTCGTGAAGTTCCCGGTCCGCATCAAGTGCGCCACGCTGGCGTGGAACACCCTCGCCGAAGGCATCGGGCAAGCCACCGCCGACGCCTGATCGGCTCCGGTGCCCGGCGGACCGGGTCGCCATGAGCACGTCGGGCCAGGCGCCGTGACCTCGGCCCGGGCGCGCGCCTCAGGCGCCCTCCGCCTCGCGCTGCCGGCGATCGTCCTGGCGGTCGTCGCCACCCTGCGCCAGCACGACGCGCTGGCGTCGGGCGCACTCGCGGCCGCCGCCGTGCTGGCCGCCCTGGGTGCGGTGCGGCCGGTGCTCGCCGACCACCTGGGCGCCACGGTCGGCCGCGTGGCCCGGGCGCTCGGCCGCGCCGTCGAGCTGGTCCTGTCCACCGCGGTGTTCGTGCTGGTCTTCGTGCCGGTGTGGGCGCTGGGCCGGGTGCTCGGCGCCCGGCCCGTCCGCCACGTCCCGGGCTGGCGGCGCCACGCGGCGGCGCGGCGCGTCGAGGCCGCGGACGACCCGGTGGCCGATGCGGCCCGCGAGCCGTTCGGGCTGAGCCCCAAGCCTCGGAACCGGACGCTCGTCCTCCGGGCATCGGCCCTGGTCGTCGCCGTGGCCCTGCTGGCCGCCTGGCACCGCACGGCCACCTCCCCCGAGCCCCAGCTCGTCGGACTCGGGTACTGGGCGCCGGCCTACGACGGCGAGGCCTGGGCCCGGCCGCTGTTCGAGGACCAGGCGGGCTACGACCTGCTCCCCGATCCCCTCACCCAGACCCGCAACGCCGACCACGAGGGCGACTTCGAGGTCGTCAACGGCGTCCGCACCAGCTACGGGCCGGAGGACCCGCGCCTCACGGTCTGGGTGCTGGGTGGGTCCACCACCTTCGGCATCGGCCAGCGCGACGCGCACACGATCCCCTCGGAGCTGGCGCGCCTGGCCGAAGCCGACGGCCACCCGATCCGGGTGGTCAACCTCGGGGTCCCGGCCTGGTCGACGTGGCAGGAGGTCATCGAGCTGGAGCGTCGGCTCGACGCCGAGCCCGCCCCCGACCTCGTCGTCGCCCTCGACGGGGTGAACGACTACTCCCTGTTCACCGAGCTCGAGTCCGAGGGGCGCGACCCGCGCTGGCCGTGGGCCATCGGAGCGGACCGGGACCACTACCCGGCGCCCGCGACGGCGGACCGGTTCGTGGAGGGGTCCCCCGAGCGCGAGCAGCACCTGCGCCGCTACACCGGCGCGCTCAACCGAGGCTGGGAGGGTGCAGCCGCCCTCCTCGCCGCACGCGACATCCCGGTGATCCGCTTCTGGCAGCCCCACGTCGTGACGCTCCAGAACGACGCCACCGAGGGCCCGATCTACGAGCGGCTCGGGTTCGAGCACGGCACCCTGGGCCCGGCTCGGGAGGAGTACGTGCGGATGGGCCAGCAGCTCGTGCCCCGCCCGGTCGACATCAGCGACGCGATGGACGACCTCCCGGAGGCCCCGTACTTCGACTGGGCCCACACGAACGAGACCGGGGCGCGGGCCGTCGCCGAGGCCATGTACACCCAGCTCGCCGAGCCCATCGCCCAGCTCGACCCGGCCTGACCCGCTTCACTCCGCCGGGGTGACGACCTCCGGGTCGTCCTGGTCGACCTTGAGCTTCACGGTCTTGCCCACCGGGTAGCGGCCGGCGCCGCGCTTGCCGAAGCTGTACTCGAGGCCGACCTTCCTCGGTGGGTCCTCGTGGAGCTGGAACACGATGAACACCAGCGGGATGCCGGCGAGGGTGCGGCCGTTGACCGAGTTCGACGTCACGGTCGCCTGGACCTCACGGCCGGTCGCGAAGATGCGCTCGGCCTCCTTCTCGCGGCGCCGCAGCTCGGTGAGCTCGTCGGGGTCGGTCTTGGAGTCCTGGATCGCCTGGTTCTGGGCGATGAACTTCTGGCGGATCGCCTCCTGCTTGGCGTCCTCCTCAGCGATGCGATCGCTGACCGTCGCCTTCTCCTCGGAGGTGGCCTCCCGGGTGAAGGGGTTGGAGAAGATGCGGTCCATCGTCCCGTCGAAGCCGCCGCGCTGCTTGGCCATCTCCTTCTTGATGGCGGCCTCGGACTCCCAGGCGACGACGTGCTCGTCGTAGGCGGCGTCCCAGTCGATCCAGATCTCCTCGGCGTCCTTCGGGTGGATGAAGCACGGCAGCCCGATGCGGTTGACCAGCCCGTACTGGGGCTTGGCCCGGATCGAGTACCAGCGCTTCCCCGACCCGAGGTCGATGAGCCATTCGGGGACCACCCGCGTGTCCTGGAACGTGTGGTCGAGCCGCCCCTCGACATAGACGCGGAAGTCGCCGACGAGCATCGCCGAGAGCGACGACACCCGCTCGTCGTGGTACACGCCGGTCATGTGCTCTTCGCCCTGCCGGATGTTCTCGTTCGACACGTAGACGCGCCCCGGCACCCAGCCGTCAGGTGCCTTCCTCAAGAACCCCGGCGCAAGTTCCCGCTTCGCCATGGGCGAACGCTACGGCATCAGTCTTCGTCGGGGATGAGGTTCCAGTCGACGAGGGTGACGGTGCCGACCCGGCCGAGGGCGTCGGCGGTGAGCTCCACGCCGGTGTCGCCGGCGATCCACATCAGGTCCGGATCGTCGGGATCGGGGGTCAGATCGACACCGAGCTCGGCGCCCGCCTCGTCCGGCGTCAGGCCGATGAGGTTCCGGCCGTCCACCCCGCCCCGAAAGGCGCCGGTGCAGTTGATGGTGAACACGGTTCCGTCGACCAGGCCGACCGAACGGCCCCGGGCGTCATCGGCGTAGTACGGGAACTCGGGGTCGGAGTCGTCCTCGAACACCCACGGCTCCGCCGGCTCGAACCGGTCGCCGAGCTGCAGCTCGTCGATGCACCGGTCGCCGTCCCACACCCCGCCCGATGCCCGTAGCTCGTCCACGACCCCGACCCTACGCGGAGGTTGGCGTTCGAGGGCCGATCGGTACGCTGATCTGCGGTTTATTCCCTTCCACCCAACAAAGTTGATGGTGGGAATAGCAGGTTCGGCCGTAGGGTTGTGAGGGTCCCGCAAGACCCCGAGGAGCCCTCATGGCTGACACCACCAACCCCTCGACCGAGCTGCTCACGCTGCCCGTCCTCCCCCTGCCCAACGGCGTCGTGCTGCCCGGGATGGTGCTCACCATCGCCCTCGAGTCCGACGAGGCCAAGGCCGCCGTCGAGGCCACGGGCGACGACAACCGGCTGCTGCTCGTGCCCCGCGTCGACGGGCGCCACGCCGTGGTCGGCACCATCGCCACCATCGAGTCCACGGGCCAGCTGCCCTCCGGTGCCCCCGCCCTCGTGGTGCGGGCGCACGACCGGGCGCTGCTGCGCACGGGCGTCGCCGGAACCGGCACCGTCCTGTGGCTCCAGGCCGAGCCCGTCGACCCCGAGGTCACCGACGAGGCACGCGAGCTCGCCGTCGAGCTGCGCGCCGGCTTCCGCGAGCTGTTCGAGGAGATGGGCGGCCGCCGGCTGACCGAGATCCTCCGCGGCCTCGACGAGCCCGACGCCCTGGCCGACGCCGCCGGCTGGTGGCCCGACCTCTCCATGGAGCGCAAGGTCGAGCTGCTCGAGACGATCGACGTCACCGAGCGGGTCCGCCGCGTCCTCACGTGGGTCAAGGAGGCCCTGGCCGAGCACGCCGTCCAGGAGCGCATCCGCTCCGAGGTCAGCGACGGCCTCGAGAAGAACCAGCGCGAGTTCATCCTCCGCCAGCAGCTGTCGGCCATCCGCAAGGAGCTGGGCGAGCTCGACGACGAGGGCGGCGAGGCCGCCGACTCCCCCGCCGCGTACCGCCAGAAGCTGGCCGACCGGGACCTCCCGGCCGACGTCCGCACCGCGGCCGAGCGGGAGGTCGAGAAGCTCGAGCGCAGCTCCGAGCAGTCGCCCGAGCGGGGCTGGATCGTGACCTGGCTCGACACCGTGCTCGAGATCCCGTGGGGCGACCGCTCCACCGACAACCTCGAGCTCGACAACGCCCGCGCCGTCCTCGACGCCGACCACACCGGCCTCGAAGAGGTGAAGGACCGCATCGTCGAGGAGCTCGCCGTGCGCAAGCTCCGCGCCGAGCGGGCCGAAGAAGCCGCCAAGGAGGCCGAGCTGGCCGCCCTGCAGGAGGCCGCGGCCGCCAAGGTCCTCACCGGCGACGACGCCACCGAGGCCGACGGCACCGATGAGGTCGAGCCCGTCGCCGCCCAGCCGGTCCGCCAGGGCACGATCCTGACGCTCGTCGGTCCCCCCGGCGTCGGCAAGACGTCACTCGGCGAGTCCATCGCCCGGGCGCTCGGCCGCTCGTTCGTCCGGGTCGCCCTCGGCGGCGTCCGCGACGAGGCCGAGATCCGCGGCCACCGGCGCACCTACGTCGGCGCCCGTCCCGGCCGCCTCGTCCGGGCCATGACCGAGGCCAAGACGATGAACCCGGTCGTCCTGCTCGACGAGATCGACAAGGTCGGCAACGACTGGCGGGGCGACCCGTCCGCCGCCCTGCTCGAGGTCCTCGACCCGGCGCAGAACCACAGCTTCCGGGACCACTACCTGGAGGTCGACCTGGACCTGTCCGACGTGATCTTCATCGCCACGGCCAACCAGCTCGACACCATCCCGGGCCCGCTGCTCGACCGCATGGACATCATCTCGCTCGACGGGTACACCGAGGACGAGAAGGTCGCCATCGCCCGGGACCACCTGCTGGCTCGCCAGCTGGAGCGGGCCGGCATCAAGCCCGACGAGGTCACCATCACCGAGCCGGCCCTGCGCCGCATCGTCCGGGCCCACACCCGGGAGGCCGGCGTCCGCTCGCTCGAGCGGGCCCTCGCCAAGGTGCTCCGCAAGGTGGCCTCCAAGGTCGCGGCCCGCACCGGTGAGCCGGTCGTGGTCGACGAGGCGGAGGTGGCCGAGCTGCTCGGACGCGACCGCTTCCACGACAACGACATCGCCGACCGCACCTCGGTGCCCGGCGTGGTCACCGGCCTCGCCGTCACCGGCGCCGGCGGCGACGTCCTGTTCGTCGAGGCCACCGCGCTCCCGGCCGACAGCGGCGACAACGAGAAGTCGGACCTGCTGGTCACCGGCCAGCTCGGCGACGTGATGAAGGAGTCGGCTCGCATCGCCCTCTCCTACGTCCGGTCCAACGCCGACGACCTCGGCGTCTCCCCGGAGGCCACCCGACGGGCCGTGCACGTGCACTTCCCCGCCGGCGCCACGCCGAAGGACGGCCCGTCCGCCGGCATCGCCATGAGCACGGCGCTGGTCAGCCTGTTCACCGGCCGCCCGGTGAAGTCGACGATCGCCATGACCGGCGAGGTGACCCTCCAGGGCCACGTCCTGCCGATCGGCGGGGTCAAGCAGAAGGTGATGGCGGCCCACCGGGTCGGCATCCGGGAGGTCATCCTCCCCATCCGCAACGAGCCCGACATCGACGACATCCCCACCCACATCCGCGACGAGATGACCATCCACCTGGCCAAGACGGTGGACCAGGTCATCGGCTGGGCCCTCGAGCCCGCCCCGGCCACCGCCGAAGCCGCCTGACCGAACCGCTCCCCCACCCCGAATCGGGTCGTCTGAGCCGCACCACGCGGCACAGGCGACCCGATTCGCGTCAGTCCTTGAGGAACTCGGCGACGCGGTCCTTGGGGCGGCCGATGATGGCCTGGTCGCCCTTGACGATGATCGGGCGCTGCATGAGGCGGGGGTACTGGTCGAGGAGCTCGGCCACGGCCTTCGGGTCGGTGTAGTCGCCCTCGACGAGGCCCTGGTCCTTGAAGAAGGCGTCCTTGCGGACGAGGTCGGCAGGCGGGTCGACCAGCTTGTCCATGAGGTCGAGGAGCTCCTCGGCCGACAGCGGCGTCTTGATGTACTGCACGACCTCGGCATCGACGCCCGCGGCGTTGACCTCGTCGAGCGCGTGCCGCGACGTCGAGCAGTTCGGGTTGTGGAACAGGGTCACATCAGCCATGGCCCCGACCCTACCGATCCGGGCTGGCTCGACCCTTCTCTGCCAGGGGTTGCGCAGCGACCACGAGCACAGGGGGTTCGTGTGGGTGGCGGGTCAGCCGCCGGGGCCGGGGCTCGGGTAGCTGGGAGGCCTGGCGTCGGCGGGGACCTCGTCGTACATGGCGATAGCGCCCTCGGGGTCGAACACGTTGGCCGGGGTGTGGGGCATCTCGCCGGGGAGGTACCGGCGGCCGCCGTCGGCGGACATCATCATCCCCTTGCCCTCCTCGCCCTGCTCGTCGGGGCCGGTGGCCTCGGCGTCCCACCAGATCACCTGCATGTCGTCGACGGCGTTGAAGTCCGGCGCCCGGAACAGGTCGTGGTCACCCCACGAGATGCGCGGGTTGGTGGGCTTGCCGCCGCTCGGCGGGTAGGCGAAGAGGCCGTCGCGGAACGTCTCGGGGGTGAGCTTCGGGCCGGCCTGGTGGATGCCGGCCATGAGGATGCGGATCGGCTCGTTGATCACGGTGACCGTCTTCTTGGCCGCCGGCGGCTCGCCGTAGAACCACTCGTAGGTGCGCCACGACTCGCTCTGGTCCTGGGGCAGGCGGGTGGGCAGGCTCGACACGCCGAACGCGTGCGCCCACTGCTTCTGGTCGTAGAGCCGGCCGAACACCGTGGTGTCGGTGAGCACCGTGCCGGTGATGATCCACTCCGGGAAGTAGTTCTGGTCGGTGGCCGCCTTGGTCAGGTAGATCGGCATCACCGGGTCGCCGAGGAACACGACCGACGTGACCTTGGCCTTCTTCAGCTCGTCGACGAGCACCCGGGCCTTCTCCGGGAGGTCGGCGATGACCAGCTGGTACGTGAGGTTCACGGCCGGCTTGTAGCCGCGCTCCGCACCCTCCTTGCGCACCTGCTCGTCGACCGCGCCGAAGACCGGCGGGTCCTGCTCGAAGTGGACGACGCCGAAGTTCCGGGTCTTGGACCGGATCTCGGGGCTGCCGGCGTACTCGGCCTTGTGGCCCTGGAGGCGCTCGATCACGAAGTCGCCCAGGTTGAGCAGGTACTGCTCGGGCGTCTGGAGGTTGCCCCACAAGTAGGGCGCGTTCTCCTGGAGGGCCGAGTCCGGGAGCGACAGGCCGCAGCCGACGCAGATGACGCCGCGGCTGGCCAGCTCCTCGGCGTAGGCGCCCTCCTGGCCGGGGCCGCCGATCGAGGCGAACGCCTTGATCTCCTCGGCCACCTTGATGGCATCGGCACGGGCGTGGGTCTCGTCGGAGCCCGAGCCCTTCATCCGGACCACGTTGATCTTGCGACCCCACGTGTTGTACGTCTGCTCGAACATCTGGATGATCTTGTTGCTGGTGTCGGCCGCGTCCTCGGGCGAGTCGAGCTGGGCGTTGAGGCTGGCCGACAGGTCGTCGTCGGCGGCGACGTAGGCCACCACGGTGATGGTGTCGCCGGTGACGCCCTGGCCGCTGGTGTTGCGGGTGACGTCGGGGCGGGCCGCGGCGCACGGCGGGGCGTACAGCGACGGCACCTTGATCCGCCCCGTCTCCGGGTCGCAGTTGTCGCCGAAGTCGTACTGGTCGAGGTCGCCCTCCTCCTTGGCGTCCTGGTAGTAGACGGGCAGCGAGGCGTTGGCCGATCCGGTCTCGCTCTTGGATCCGGGCCCGGACGCGGTGGTCACCGAGTCGGAGCCGGTCGACGACATCCAGGCGACGAGCCCGAGCGCCACGATGATGACGGCGAGCGGTCCGAACCGCGCGACGAACGAGGCGCGCGGCGGAGGCGTGGCGGAACGTGGGGTCATGGGACCTCCGGAGGAGCAGCGGCCCCCGTGGCGGGGCCGGAGCGGGTGAGGACGGCACGGTCGCCGCCGAGGTACGAGGCGACCACCTCGGGATGGGCGAGGACCTCGCTGGGCGAACCGATGGTGACGACGCGGCCCTGGTCGAGGGCGACGAGGCGGTCGGAGACCGAGGAGATGAGGCTCATGTCGTGCTCGATCACGATGAGGCTGGCATCGAGCGCGTCGCGGATCCGCAGCAGCAGCGGCGCCAGCGCCTCCGCCTCGCGCTGGGCGATGCCCGAGGACGGCTCGTCGAGCAGGACGACCGATGGCTCGTGGGCGAGCACGCACCCGATGTCGACGACGCGGCGGGAGCCGGTGGACAGCTCGCCGATGAACTTGGACCGGAACGCCTCGAGGCCGAGCAGCTCGATCAGCTCGTCGACCCGGTGGCGGGCGGCGGTCTCGCTGTCGACGAAGGGCGGCAGGTGGAGGGCGGCGTTGAACGGGTCGCGCACGTCGAGCCAGCGCTCGAGGGCGACGAGCAGCGTCTCCTCGACGGTGAGCGACGGGAACAGCCGGGAGTCCTGGAAGCTGCGGCCCAGGCCGAGCGCGGCCCGGCGGTGGGGGCGGGCGCTGGTGAGGTCGACGTCGCCGAGCCGCACCCGTCCGGTGTCGGGCCGGGTGAAGCCGGAGATGAGGTCCAAGACGGTGGTCTTGCCGGCGCCGTTCGGCCCGATGAGGCCGACGACCTCCCGGGGCCCGACCGCGAACGACACGTCGTCGACCGCCCGGATGCCGCCGAAGGCGACCGAGATGCCCTCGACCTGCAGACCCGAACCTGCGGGCGCGTCGTCCGCGGCGGCGGGCGCGTCGTCCGCGGCGGCGGGCGCGTGGTCGCCGTTGGTGGACGCTGACGTCCCGTTGGTGGACACCGGGGCGCCGTTGGCCTGCACCCGGGCCGGGCCGTCGCCCAGGCCCGACGCCGCACCGGAGAAGAACACCGAGCGCAGCACGTCGGGCCGCTCGAGGAGCTCGGCGGTGGGCCCGTGGAACCGGATCTCGCCCTTCTCCATGAAGTAGGCCGTGTCGGCCACGGTCAGGGCGACGTTCACCGACTGCTCGACCAGGATGATCGTGGTCCCCCGGTCCCGGAGGCTGCGGACCACCCCGAGGAGCTGCTCCACGACGACCGGGGCCAGGCCGAGCGAGAGCTCGTCGATCATCAGCAGCTTGGGCTCGGACAGGAACGCCATGGCCAGGGCCAGCATCTGCTGCTGGCCGCCGGAGAGGTCGGCGGCGGCGTCGTCGGCCCGGGAGGCGAGGACCGGGAACAGCGCCAGCGCCTCGTCGACCCGCTTCGCTCGCAGCTTCGGATCGTGGCGGAGCATCCAGCCCGCGGCCCGCAGGTTCTCGGCGACGGTGAGCGACGGGAACACGCCCTGGCCACCCGGGACCTGGGCGATGCCGAGCGGGGCGATCTCCTCCGGCGGGGCGTGGGTGATGTCGCGCCCGTCGAACACGATGGCGCCCCGGTCGGCCTGGGCCACGCCGGAGATGGCCTTGAGCAGGGTGGACTTGCCGGCGCCGTTGGTGCCGAGGAGGGCGATGATCTCGCCCTCGGCCACGTCGATGTCGACCCCGAACAGGACCCGGACGTCGCCGTAGGCCACCTGGGCGTTGCGGACGCTGAGCAGCGGCAGCTTGCCGGCCGCCCGCTCCTGGATCATCTGCGCCCGGGTGGCGGCCCCGGTCCACACCTGGGCGATGTCGTCGTCGATGACCTTGCCGACCGAGGCGATCAGCAGGCCGCCGATCAGGAAGATCGGGACCATGATGACCATGCCCCAGCGGAAGCCGTGGTTGGTACCGATCCAGCCGATGAGCGGCAGGGCGAGCAGGCCCGGCAGCACCCACAGAGCCCCGATGGAGAACCCCATCGACCGGGCTCGGGGCGGGATGGCGAGCGAGAGCGACGACAGCACGCCGGGGCCGACGATGACCAGCGACGCCGAGATGAGGCAGTTGGCGGCCACGGCCACGGCCACGTTCGGGGCGGTGGCGAACACCAGCGCCATCACGCAGGCGATGCCCGAGGCCCAGGCGAGGACGCCGAAGATGTGCGAGGCGCCCTTGGTGAGCGCCCGGCTGGTGAGGCGGGCGCCGATGACCACGCCGACCAGCTCGACCAGCTGCACCGGGATGAGGGCCCACGCCCGCTCCCAGGCGTCGAGGCCGAACACCTCCTCGTACATGAGCGAGGCGAGCGAGAGGAACCCGATGATCGACGCGGCCAGGAACGGCAGCGCCATGAAGATCCGGCGCAGGCTGCGGATCGTCCACACCATGCGGAGCGCCTCGGCGAACGAGGGCGGGGGCTCATCGACCTCGGTGTCGATGCCGAGGTCCGCGGCCTCCCGCTCGAAGTGGCCCCGGCCCGGGTCCCGGAGGCGGAGGCCGAGGAACACGAGGATGACCGTGGGGAAGGCGAAGACGATGAACGGCGCCCGCCAC
>DATMGQ010000319.1:0-4507 GCA_035555395.1 Acidimicrobiales bacterium | reverse complement strand
CGCCGTTCCCGGAGTGGCCGACGATCCAGGTCGCCCCCGTCAACGGGATCGAGATCGCCTACGAGACGTTCGGCGACCCGGCCGACGACGCCATCCTCCTCGTGATGGGCCTCGGCACCCAGATGCTCGCCTGGCCCGAGTCGCTCTGCACTGCCCTCGCCGACGCCGGCCACTTCGTCATCCGCTTCGACAACCGCGACGTCGGCCTCTCCACCAAGATCGACGCGCCGGTCCCGTCGATCCCCGACATCCTCCTGCGGCGCAAGGTCGCCTACACGCTCGACGACATGGCCACCGACGCGTTCGCCCTCCTCGACCACCTCAGCATCGAGCGGGTGCACCTGGCCGGCACCTCGATGGGCGGGTTCATCTCCCAGACCATGGCGCTGCGGTCCCCGGAGCGGGTCCGCACCCTCTCGCTCTCGATGACGTCGACCGGTTCGAAGAAGGTCGGCCGCCCCTCCGCGGCCGTCATCAAGATGATGGCCACCGCCAAGCCGCCCGCCGGCCGGGCCGCGGCCGTCGAGGACGCGGTGACCGTGAACACGTTCCTCGGGTCGCCTGCGCACCAAGACAGCGACCAGATCCGCGAGCTCGCCGGCATCGCCTGGGACCGCTCGCACGACCCAGACGGCCGGCTCCGCCAGCTCGGGGCGATCATGGCCCAGCCCGACCGCACCGCCCGCCTGCGCAGCCTGCGCATCCCCACGGTGGTGGTGCACGGCCTGAGCGACCCGCTCGTTGCGGTCACCGGCGGCCTGGCACTGGCCAAGGCCATCCCGGACGCCACGTTCATCGGGCACCACGGCATGGGCCACGACCTCCCGCTCACCAAGTGGCGCGAGCTGGCCGACGACATGCTCGCCCTCATCGCCCGCGCCGAGGCCTGACGGCCCGTCCGGGTGATCAGCCGACCTGGGGTCGGCTGCTGATCGGGGCGGTGAACGTGTAGCCCTGCTTGCGCGCCTCGTCGATGATGCGCGGGAGGGCGGCCACGGTGGCGTCGCGCGTCCCGCCGCCGTCGTGCAGGAGGATGATGCCGCCGGGCTTGAGCTGGCTGATCACGGCCAGCACCAGCTCGTCGGGCGTGGGCTTCTTCCAGTCCCGCGGGTCGATCGACCAGTAGAGGACGGCTTCCTCGTGCTCGGCCGCCTGCTCGTAGATCACCGGACCGAGCGAACCGCCGGGCGGGCGGTAGAACGCGGGCGGCTCGCCGGTGGCATCGATGATCGCGTCGCGCCCGCCGTCCATCTGGGCCACCACGGTGTCGCGCGGTTCGGACTCCAGCCCCTCGACGTGGTCGAGCGTGTGGTTGCAGAGCTGGTGGCCCTCGTCGACGATCCGCTGGGCCAGCTCCGGGTGGGCCTCGACCATCGTCCCGATCGTGCAGAACGTGGCCGGCACGTCCTCGGCCGCCAGGACGTCGAGGATCTTCGGCGTGTAGTCGGGATGGGGCCCGTCGTCGAAGGTCAGGGAGAGGACCTTGCCGGTGGCCCGGTGCGCGGGCACCGCCGGGGTGATGGTGGCGGCGGCCACGACCTCGCCGCTCCTGGTGCCGAGCGTGGCGTCCTCGAGGCCGGGCCGGCCCGCGAACTGGACGTACTCGAGCGCATCGGGGAGACCGGTGACCGCCTGCTCGCGACGGACCACCTCGGTCGGCTCGACCGTGTCCTCGCCGTCGACGACCTCGATGGTGGCCGGTCCGGTCAGCACCTCGGCCCGGCTCGCCGGCTCGCCGTCGAGCAGGTAGGAGGGCTCGTTGCCGTTGGGGCCCAGCGGCTCCTTGCTCTTCGCCGCCAGCTCCTGACCGGCGACGGCCTCGACCTCCGCCTTGTCCAGGGCGTCGCCGACGGTGCGGCCGGTGCGGACCCGGACCGCGGTGGTGGTGCCGTCGTGCAGGACGTCGATCGCGATCGGGGGTGGGGGCGGCGGCGGCGGGTCGCTCGAACAGGCGATGAGCAGGCTGCCGAGCGCGCCCGCCAGCGCGAGCGCGGCGAACCGGATGGGCCGGCGGGCACGGCGAGGGAGCGGACGGGTGACGGGAGGGAGCACGGCGGACCAGGGTCGCGCGCCGGCCGCGTGCGGCCAGCGCGGGCAGGCGCGAGCGATCAGCTCGGCGGGCCGCCGAAGGGACGGGCGTCGAACGTGACGCGGATGGCCCGGATCCGCCCGCCCACCACCTGCATCCAGTTGGCCGTGGGTGCCGGGTCGGCGACGGACGTGTGCAGGTCGAACCAGGTGAGCACGTCGTTCCCGTCGACGAACACCTTGTGGATCACGATGTCCTCGACGATCTGCGCCATCCCCGTGAGCCCCTCGAGGCACGACTCGGCGTCGTCGAGGCTGGCCAGGGGGCCGCGGAACGTCACGTCCTCCGCGAGGAGCGATCCGAGGACCTCCCAGTCGTGGGCCAGCCACGCACGGAAGTAGGCGGCCGCCACCTCGGCTGGCACCTGCGGGACGGCGTCGGGGGCCTCGGTCATGCCGGTGCGATACCCCGGGTCGGCCACGGGTCAGACCCGTCGTGGGTCACACCGTGCTCACAGCAGGTACCGGCTGGTGGGGACGACGTCGATGATCGACAGGTCGATGAAGCGCTGCACGCTCTCGAACATGGCCCGCTGGTGCCGGGCGAGCTTCTCGTCGTCGCCCACGGCGTCGAAGAAGACGTGCGGGTCCGACATCGCCGCCGCCGGGAAGCACTCCTCGACGATGGCGTGCCAGGTGGTGGTCCCCGGGATGAGGGTCCGGACGACGGCGTTCTGCACGTAGGCGAAGGTGTCCTGGAGGTCGAGCGCGACCTGGGTGTGGCTGCCGAGCCACACCGCCAGCCAGTCCTCGACCGCCATGCCCTCGGGGCGGCGCAGGAAGGCGAGCTGGGCCATTCCCGGGGTGCGGGCGCCGGGTGCCGCCGGGTGCTGGGTGTTGGCGAGCGGGACCGACTCGGTCACGAGGTAGGCGGAGACCTCGGCAGCGCCGGCGACGTCGCGGACCGCCGCGTCGAACGGTGCGCGGAGGTGGTCCGTGGCGCTGTCGACCCAGACGGACACGAGGGCGTTGGCCGGTGCCGGCGACATCGCCATCCGGAGGCCGCCGGCGGCGGAGACGTCGTGGTCGGCCACGTTGACCTGGACGTTGCGCGCGCCGAGCTCGAGCAGCTCGTCGCCCAGCGTGCCCACCAGCTGCTTGGTGAGGTCGGCGGGCACGCCGCCCACCGGGTGGGCGACGACGTAGAGCACCTTCTCCATGGGCCGACGCTACCCGTGAGCATCTGCCCACGTCTCGTGCAGCGCCCCTGGTCACGACCTCGGCCGCGGCGTCTCGAACGGCGCAGACCTGGATAGTGGGTGACATGCGAATCCCCCGCACCGCCGCCGCCGTGGCCGCCACGGTGCTGCTGCTCTCCCTCCTCGCCGGCTGCGGTCTGTTCGACGACGACCCGGGCGACCGGGTCCTGGTGGTGGGCGATTCGGTCACGTACCAGTCCCGCGCCTACCTGACGAAGGAGTTCAGCTGGGCGGACGAGCTGGAGATCAAGGCACACAGCGGGCTGCGGACCGACCAGCTCCTTCCGGGCGCGAAGGAGGGCGTGTCCCACCACCCGTCGAGCGCGGCGTTCATGCCCGGGTACAACGACGTCCTCCAGGACCGCGTCGCCCAGGCGGCGATCCCCCAGATGATGGAGGTCGCCGCCGAGGTCCCCTGCTCGGTCTGGCTGCTGATCCCGGTGCGGGGCGTGTACTCCGCCGACCTCGCCCGGTCCTACAACGCCCGGGTGCGCAAGGCGGCGGAAGGCCACGACAACGTCCACCTGGTCGACGACTGGGCCCGGCTCGTCGACGACTCGCCGGAGTACGCGCTCGTGAAGCGCGAGGACGCCGTCCACCCGAACCCGCTCGGCCGCAAGGTCGTGGCCGAGGTGATGTCGAAGTCCATCCAGCGCGAGTGCGGCTGACCCGCTCCCCTCGAGCGCAGCGGATCCGAGCCTGCGGTCACCCGCAGGCGACGGTGGCCGGGTCGAGCGGCTTGCCGGCGACCCGGGCCTCCATCCAGGGGATGAGGAGGGGGATGGTGCGGTAGGCCACGGTGCCGTGGTCGGCGCGGCGGTAGGTCCGGTACTGGACCTGGTCCCCGGCCTCGCACAGGTGGTCCACCAGCGAGTCGGTGGTCTCGGGCTTGACGAGCTGGTCCTCCAGGCCCTGGGTCACGAGGACGGGCACGGCGATGGGCTCGGCGCCGGGGGTGTTCTCCTCGAGGAACGTGGCCCACGGCTCGACGGTGGTGGGGTCCTCGGCGAGGAAGCGGCCGACGAGGGGCTTGGCGATGGCGTGGAGCTGCTTGTTCTGGCCGAGGAGGCACAGCGGCACCATGGCGGGGACGGCCGCAGCGCCCTCCTCGGTGAGCACCGAGGTGAGCTCGAGGTCGGGGTGCTGGTCGGCGTAGGCCTCCTGGAACGCGCCGAAGGCGTAGGCCCCGATCGTCACGCCCGACACGTCGCCGATGTCCG
>DATMGQ010000318.1:0-5591 GCA_035555395.1 Acidimicrobiales bacterium | reverse complement strand
CGACCAGATCGACGCCCTCGCCCGGTCGAGCGCCGGCACCCGGTGCGGCGGGTGGCCGGCCGCGCTCAGCACCAGCGAACCGCCCGAGGTCCCGCCCCTGCACACCGTGGTGTGGGCGGACGCGGAGGCGTTCCACGTTCGGTCGAGCCACCTCTTCGTCCGAGCGGCCCGCTTCGACGTGGAGGGCGGGACGGCGGTCGCCGCGGGCCTCGAGCCGCAGGCATCGCTGTCGGTGCCGGTCCAGCCCGGTGCCACCGTCGACGTGACCATCTCCTGCGGTGCGACCGGCGTGACCGTGCACCTCCTGGGTGGCGACTGGAAGGACGTGGGCGGGGCCGCGCTGGCGATCGGCGCCCGCGGTGCCGAGCCGGCGCCGCGTCGGGTGGTGAAGGGTCGCGCCGACGCGACCCCGGCCGCGTGCACGGACCTCGCCACCGCGGCCGCAGCGGTGGACGCCGCGACCACGGACCAAGCCCGTCTCGACGCCGCCCGCCTCCTGCTCCAGGCCGCTCGGGCGGCGCGGTCGGCCGCCGACGAGTCGCTCAGCGACGACGAGCGGGACGATGCCGACACCGTCCTGGCGCTGTTCGAGGCGCGCCTGGCGGAGCTGGAGGCCGGCGACCCGGCATCGGGCCGGCCCGCCAGCGACGCCGAGGAGGCGGCGACGGCGGGCGTGGCCCGGATGTACGAGCGCCTCTGCGGCTAGCGAGCGAGGCGCTCGGGATCAGTCGGCGGGTGCGTCCGTCGCCGGCGCGGAGCCCGCGCCGACCGGTGCCAGCTCGGGCGTGCCCTCGGCGCTCCCGTTGCCGTCGGCGGGGGCGGTGACCCGGGCGGCGACGAAGGACTGGAGGAGCTCGCCGAGGTCGACGCCGAGCAGCGCCTTGGTGAGCTCGGTGCCCTGGGCGACCGTGTTGGTCACGTTCTTCACGGTCTGGGTGGCGCCGTCGGTGGAGATGACCGTGACCTTGTCGATCTGCGACATCGGCCGGGCGGCCTCGGCCACCACCTTGGGGAGCGCGTCGGCGACGATGTCGAGCACCGCGGCCTCGCCGTAGTGCTTGTACGCCTCGGCCTTCTTCTCCATGGCCTCGGCTTCGGCCTCGCCCTTGGCGAGCACGGCGGACGCCTCGGCCGCACCCTCGGCTCGGACGGCATCGGCGAGCTGCATGCGGCGCTCCTGCTCCGCCAGGTTGGCCTGGCGGGTGGCCTCGGCGGCGGCTTCGCCCTTCGCCCGCATCGCAGTGGCCTCGGCCAGGCCCTCGGCCTCGCCGCGGGCCTTGGCCGCGGCGGCCTCGGCGACGCCCTCCGCCTTGACCGCCTCGGCCAGGGCGGTGCGCTGCTCGCGCTCGGCCGCGCCGCTGAGGCGGGCCTGCTCGGCCTCGGCCTCGGCTCGGGCGATCTGCTGGGCCTTGAGGGCGGCGGCCTCCTGCTCGACGGCGTAGCGCTGCGCGTCGGCCGGCTTGCGGACCTCGGTGTCGAGCTCGCGCTCCTTGAGGTCGGCGCGGCGGGCGGCCACCTGCTCCTGGGCCGAGATCACGTCCTGGTCGCGGGCGGCCTGGGCGAGCGGGCCGGCGGCCGCGGCCTCGGCGGCGGCCGCATCGGTCTGGGCCTTGATCTCGGCCTGCTTGAGGGAGAGCTGCCGGTTCGACATGGCGATCTCCTCCTCGGCGCGGATGCGGGCCTGCTCGGCCTCGCGGCGGGCGTTGGCCTCGGCGACGGCCGCCTCCATGGCGGCCCGGGCGGCCTCGGGGCGCCCGAGGTCGAAGAGGTAGTCGCCCTCGGCCTGGATGTCCTGGAGCTGGAAGGTGTCGAGCACGAGGCCCTGGCCGGTGAGGCTGTTCTCGGCCTCCTCGGCGACGGCCGAGGCGAAGGCGGCGCGGTCGCGGATGATCTCCTCGACGCTGAGGCGGCCGACGATGGCGCGCAGCGAACCGGCGAGCACCTCACGGGTGAAGACGTCGATCTCCTGCTGCTGGCCGAGGAAGCGCTGGGCGGCCGCCCGGATGAGCTCCTCGGTGCCGCCGACCTTGACCACGGCCACGCCCTCGAGCACGCAGCGGATGCCGTTCGACGAGACCGCCGCGGGCACGCTGACCCCGATCTGGCGGCTGCTCAGGTCGACGGCCCCCAGCTTCTGCACGAAGGGCACCACGAAGACGCTGGCCCCCATCACCACCTTCTGGCCGGAGGTGTCGCCGCTGCCCTTGCCCTTGCGGCCGGTGATGATGAACGCCTCGTTCGGTCCGGCCACCTTGATGCGCGACACGACGAACAGGACGATGGCCACGATGAGGACCGCGAGCCCGACGAGGGCGATGAGGACGGAGGACATCAGGGGTTCTGCTCCAGGTTGAGGGGGATGACGGTGACGAGCGTGGACGAGGCGACGTCGACGACGACGACCTCGGTACCGAGCGGGAGGACCTGGTCGGCCCGGCAGGCGACCTTGGTGGGGCCGTTGATCCGCTGCAGGAGGACCTCGCCGTACGCCCCCGGCCCGGGGACGGTGACGATGCGGCCGATGGCGCCGCGCAGTGACGCCTCGGTCTCGGGCGCGTCCTGCGGGCCGCCGTCGACGTAGCGAATGAGGCGGATCGCGAGCACGGCGAAGACGAGGCCGATGACCAGTCCGGGCACGAGCGCGGCCAGGCCGATCGACTCGTAGAAGGCGCCGGCGCCGAAGCCGAAGGCGCCGAAGAAGGCGGCGAGGACGGGCAGCGACAGCCAGTCGCCGCCGACCTCGACGCCATCGAGCAGGTCGAAGACCCCGTCGGTGGCATCGAAGGCCAACGACACGATGAGCAGACCGGTGCTCGCCACCCCGAGCCACAGGAAGACGTTCATGTCCTCGCACACCGTAGCCAGGACGAGACCCTCGGGCTTCCGGATTTTCTGGCGTCGGTGCTGGTCAACCGCCCGTTCACCCGTCCGGAGGAGATCCGAGCGTTCGCTCGACTCTGGCTTGCACCCGGCACCGAGGGCGGTCACACTGCCACCAGCCGGCGGCCAGGGGGGTCAGTCGGTGGCTCCCTGGAGGGATTGCATGCTGCAAGGACGGACGCGACGCGTCACTCGGCGGACGGGCGCGGTGGCGCTCGCAGGTGCGTTGCTGGCGGGGGTCGTCGCCAGCGTGGTCGGGGCATCCCCGGCCGGCGCGGTGAGCACGGCCACGCCGAAGAACACGGCGCCGATCATCACGCCCGACTCGGGCAAGGCCGGGCTCTACCCGTCGACGATCAACGTCTCGGGCCTCGGCACCAGCCTGCTCAGCATGAAGGTGGTGCTGAAGGGGGCCAGCCACGGCTGCACCAAGGACCTCGACGTGCTCCTCGTGGGCCCCGACGGCACCAAGACGGTGCTGATGTCCGACAACGGCGCGCCGGCGATCGAGTTCAACGGCTGCACCAACCTCACGAAGGACTCGATCACCTTCGACGACAGCTGCGCCGACTTCGCCAACGCCATGCCCGGCGGCGCGGACATCTGCGTCCGGCCCTCGAACAACAACGCGCTCGGCCACCAGGGCGACTCGTGGCCCGACGTGGGCGACAGCTTCCCGGCCCTCAACCTCTCGACCTTCAACGGCAAGAACCCGAACGGCCAGTGGAAGCTGTACGTGGTGGACGACGCCGGCAACGACAGCGGCGGCTTCAACGGCGGCTGGGAGCTGCAGCTCAGCACCAACAACAGCCCGCCCACGGCCAACCCGCAGGTCGTCACCGCCTACAAGGGCACGGCCGTCCCGCTCACGCTGACCGGTTCGGACCCCGACGGCGATCCGGTGACCTGCTCGGTCCTCGCCTCGCCCGCGCTGACCAAGGGCGCGCTCGGCGGCTCGGGCTGCGCCCGGACCTACACGGCGGCCGCCCGCACCTCGGGCACCGACAAGCTCGCGTTCCGCCTCACCGACGACAACGGCTCGTCGAGCGCGAGCGCCGAGGTCGTCTTCAACATCACCAACCGCCCGCCGACCGCCACCGACCAGACGGTGACCGTCGGCCGCGGCGAGCGCCTCGCCATCGCCCTCGGCGGGACCGACCCCGACGCCGGTGAAGGCCTCGCCCTCAACTGCACGCCCACCCTCGGCAACACCACGTACGGCAAGCTGAGCGGCTCGGGCTGCAACGTCACCTACGTCGCCAACAACGTCAACGGCAGCGATGCGTACGCCTTCTCGGTGACCGACGGCTTCGGCGGCCTCGACCAGGGCACCCTCACGATCAACGTCGTCGACCCGGTGCTGCCGGGCTGCTCCACGACCGACTCGAAGAACGCCCGCTACGTGTGCCGCGTCTACCTCGACCTGCTCGGTCGGGCGGCCGACCCGAGCGGCAAGGCGTTCTGGCTCAAGAAGGTCGATGCCAACCCCACGGCCGCCGGCCGCATCGGCATCATCCGGAAGTACCAGACCACCGCCGAGTACAACCGCCGGGTCGTCGACGACGTCTACAAGACGTTCCTCAAGCGGAACCCGGACTCGAGCGGCCAGGCCTTCTGGGCGGAGAAGATCCGCAAGGGCGCCAACCCCGACGAGATCCGCACCCAGGTGATCGGCTCGAACGAGTACTACACGAAGTCCGGCGGCTCGCCGGAGGGCTTCGCCGCCGCGATCTACCAGCAGGTGACCCGCATCCCGGCCACCCAGCAGGAGATCAACGCCGTCGTGGCCCAGATCAAGGCGGGCAAGTCCCGGACCTCGATCGCCGCCGCGCTGCTGGCCACCAAGGCCGGTGACACCGCGACGGTCCAGGGCCTCTACGAGCGCTACCTGCGCCGCACGCCCCCAGCTTCGGAGATCACCTACTGGGTGAACAAGCTCCAGTCCGGGACCACCGAGCTGAAGCTCGTCGAGGCCACCGTGTCCTCGAACGAGTACTTCAACCGCTCGTAGCCGCACCGACGCCGACGCCGCCCGCCCTGCTCCGGTAGGGCGGGTGGCTCGCGTCCGGGGGCCGGCATGACCGATCCGGACCCGCAGCGGTCCGTACGCTGGACGGGTTCCCCGAGTCCGAGTCCGGGTCCGACCGCACTGGACCCGCTCCCCACCCTGGAGACCTCCTCGATGTCCGACGCGCAGCGCCCGCCCGGGCCACGACGACCGCCCCGGCCCGGCGGCCAACCTGCGTCGGGACGGCCTCCGGGGTCGGGTCCCGCCCGTCCGCCCCGCCCCGGCGGCTCCGCAGCGAGCGGCCGGCCGCCGCAGCGACCGCCGGCCCGCCGGCCCGCGCCGAGCGGATCGGGCACCCGTCCGCCTCGCCCCACGGGCGCGGCGGCGCCCCGGCCCTCGACCACGGTGCGGACCACGGCCCCGACCGCCGCCCCCGCGCCCGGTCAACGGCGGCCCGCATCGCCCGGGCCCGCATCGCGCACCGTCGCGGGGCTGGCCGAGGCGAGCCGGGCCGACCGCCGCCGCAACCCCCGCGACCGGGACATCCAGCGCAACCGGCTGATCGCCGGCGGCGGCGTGCTCCTCGTGCTCGTGCTCCTCGTCTACGGCTGCTCGAAGATCGGCGGCGGTGACGACGGCGGCAGCTCCAACGCCTCCACGAAGGGCGGATCGGGTCAGGCGAAGGACGGCGAGGCGACCAAGG
>DATMGQ010000317.1:0-2887 GCA_035555395.1 Acidimicrobiales bacterium | reverse complement strand
GCGACGATGCAGACGACGGCGATGAGGGCGACGAGGAGGGCGTACTCCACGAGGGAGGCGCCACGCTCGTCGTCACCGAAACGGGCACGGAGGAACGAGGCGAGGAATTCGTAGCTGGTCAGCATGGGGTGGTCTCCTGTTTGTGGTTTGGTCACCCCAGCGGGGTGCTTGCTTCCTGACGGGTAATCCATCGGAAGGACCACGGAGATCCTGAATAGGTCGAACGGCCCGTTTGCCTGACCAGGTCTTTTCGTCGGTACACGCCCGCGACCGAGCGGTCCGATCGCTACGGCCGCGGCTCGTCGACGGTCGCTGCGGCGCGGGGCCGGTCCTCCTGGCGCACGCCCGGCACCGCGGCAGCGAGGTCGTTGGCGTGGTCCGCGTCGGCGGCGTCGAGGAAGGCGGACGTGGCCTGGTAGGCGCTCGTGATCATCTCGTCGCTGTGGCCGAAGTCGTTGTACTTGATGAGCGGCGTGCTGCCCGGCGGCAGCACGAGCACCTCGATGTTCGACGGGATGCTGGCGAGGTCGCGCTGGAAGCGGCTGCGCCGTGCGAGCCAGTAGGCGTAGGTGGCCATGTCGATGGGCCGCTTCGGCTCGGGCCGGGGGCGGTCCCACGCGCCGACGTGCAGCACGAAGATCCGGTCGCAGCCGAGGGCGACGGCGCGGCTCACGGGCACGTCGTTCACGATCGCGCCGTCGAGGTACTTCACCCCGTCGATCTCGACCGGCGGGTACACGGCGGGGATCGCGGACGAGGCGATGATCGGATCGACGAGCGGGCCGTGCTCGAACCAGGTCTCGGTGCCCTCGACCAGGGCCGTGGCGACGCACTGGAACGGCACCGTCAGGTCCTCGAACCGTTCACCCGGCAGCACCGACTGGATGACGCGGCGGAGGTTGGCGTTGTCGTGGATGGCGACGCCCTTGCGGGCGAGCTGCACGGCCGGGAAGACACCGGCCGGCATGACGCCCTCGTCGGCGAGCCCCCGCCACATCTCCTGGAGCCGACCGACCATGACGAGCGACGGGTCCGATGCGATGGCCGACCCGTTGAGGGCCCCGACCGAGCAGCCGAGGATGAGGTCCGGCTCGATCCGCCGCTCGAAGAGGGCCCGGACCATCCCCACCTGGAGCGCTCCCAGGTTGCCACCACCGCTCAGGACGAAGGCGGTGCGCTTGGGCTTGCGCCGGAGGAGGTCACGGATGCGGGACATGGCGTTCGGAGGCTACCGCCCGTGACCAGCTGGTCACGGCGTGGGCACCCGCTCCAGGGCTCGTCGCACCAGGTGTGCGGTGGCGGTCGGGTGGGTCAGGTGCGCGCCGTGCTCGGCCCCGGCGACGACGGCGTGCTCCCCCATCGGCGCGGCCTCGGCCAGCTCGCGCGTGGCCCGCTGGTGCCACCACGTCGTGTCCGATCCGGCGGCGGCCAGCACGGGGACCGAGAGCTCGGCGGCCTCGAACGGCGCGCCGCCCTGGAGCGAGGCGATGTCGGTCCGCAGCGCACCGCCCTCGGCCCGGCGGTCCGCTCGGGTGCGCGCCGGCAACCGGTTCCAGAAGTGGTCGCCGATGGCCCGGCGCATGAAGGCCTCGGCCTCCTCGGCGGGGTCCTCCGGCGGAGCGGATCGGGGCTGGGGCCACCAGTCGGTCCACGGCGTCGGCGCCTCGTAGGCCAGGACGGAGCGCACCAGGTCGGGACGGCGTGTCGCGGCGATCAAGGCGATCACGCCGCCGATGCTGTGGCCGAACACGGTGACCTCGCGCTCGTCGACGATCGAGAGGAGGTCCGCGACGTGGTCGTCGAGCGTGCCGGGAGCGCAGCCGACGCTGCGGCCGTACCCCCGGCGGTCGTAGCGGACGACGTGGAGGTCGCCCAGCTGGCGGGCCACCCGCCCGAACGACGAGCTGCGGTCCATCGCCCCGTGGACGATGACCACGAGCGGGGCCGACGGGTCCGACGGGGTGGGTTCGACCACGTGCAGGTCAGGCGGGGCGGGCACGGACCGACCCTAGGCAGCCGACGCCTACCATCAGCGCCGTGGAGCTCTGGTTGATCAGACACGGACTGCCCCTGCGGATCGATGGAGGCGACGGCCCGGCCGACCCGCCCCTGTCCCCCGAGGGCGTCGAGCAGGCCGACCTCATGGCGTCGTGGTGGTCCCGCCACGGGATCGATGCCGTCTACGCGAGCCCCATGGCCCGGGCCCACGAGACCGCCCGGCCGCTGGCCGCCGCCACCGGCCACGACATCACCCTCGACGACGGCCTCCGCGAGTTCGACGCCCACCTGAACTTCTACGTGCCCATCGAGGAGCTGCGCGCCGACGAGGAGGCCTGGAAGCGCCTCGTCGAGGAGTGGCTCTCGCCCGAGGCGGAGGCCAAGCGCCAGGAGTTCCGCAAGGACGTCATCACCACGATCGACGCCATCGTCGAACGGCACCAGGGCCAGCGGGTGGCCGTCGTGTGCCACGGCGGCGTCATCAACGCCTACCTGTCCGACATCATCTCCCTGCCCGGGACGATGTGGTTCGAGCCGGCCTACACGAGCGTGAGCCGGGCCATGGCCGGCGGCACCCACAAGCAGCTCGTCAGCCTGAACGAGACCCCCCACCTCCCCAAGCTGCCGATCCCGGCCACGGTCGGCTGACCGGCTGACCGGCCGACCGGCCGACCGGCCGACCGGCCGATCAGTTCAGGCCGGCGCGCAGGACGTCGATGCGGGCCACGAGCACGTCACGCCGCCGGGGGTCGACCCGCTCGGTGAGGCCCTCCAGCACGTCGATGGCCGCATCGACCCGACCGACCGCCACGTAGGCCTCGGCCAACTCGACCTGGGGCCGCGGCGCCTGGCCCACCCCGGGGATGTCGCAGCGCAGCTCGAGCGATCG
>DATMGQ010000316.1:0-7934 GCA_035555395.1 Acidimicrobiales bacterium | reverse complement strand
GTCGTCCTGGAAGCGGGTCTCGACCGCCGCCGCCTCCGACGCCAGTGCCGACTCCTCGGCCCGCAGCTTGGCCACGTACCCGCTCGCCGCCGCCAGCGCCGTGTCGGCGCGGTCGAGCTGGGCCCTTGCCTCCGCACATGCATCCCCCATGCGCGGCGACAGTACGCCGAGGCCGCTAGCCAGCCGCTAGCGAGCGGTGCGCTTCTCCTGCTGGAACGCGTCCTCGTCGAGGCCCTGACGCCAGTAGCCCGAGATCGACAGGTCGTCGCCGGCGATCCCGCGCTCCTCGGTGAGGTGGGTGCGGAGGGCCTGCACCTGGCGGAGCTCGCCGTGGACGAAGGCCTGCACCCGACCCCCGGGGAGGTCGAGCCCGCGGACGGCGTCGACGAGCGTGGCGGTGTCGCGGTCGGCGAGGAGCCAGCGGACCGAGGCCTGCTCGGGCAGGTCGAGGTAGGAGGCCTCCTCCGCGTCGTGGGCCCACAGCACGGCGTGCACGTCGGCACCCGCCGGGAGCGCCTCGACCGCCGCGGCGATGGCGGGGAAGGCAGCGGGGTCGCCCACGAACAGGTGCGCCGGCGCGGACGGATCCGGCGCGTAGCCGCCGCCCGGGCCGCGCAAGCTGAGGCGGTCGCCGGGCGTGGCCGCTGCGGCCCAGGAACCGGCGATGCCGGCGTCGCCGTGCTGGACGACGTCGATCCACAGCTCGGCCGCGTCGGGGTCGAAGCGCCGGACGGTGTAGGTGCGCACCACGGTCCGGGGCTCGCCGCCGTCGGCCGCGGGCTGCGGGAACAGCAGCTTCACGTAGCGGTCGGTCGCGTCGTTGTGCTGGTAGGCGTCGAGCCCGGGACCGCCGAGCACGACGCGGACCATGCGGCTCGTGAGCGGCTCGGTGCGGATCACCTCGAGGTCGATCGCCGGCCGGTTCGGTCGCCCGCCGCCCATGGGGGCGGTCATGCGATCACCCGCTTCTCGAAGCCGCGGATGCCCTGCCAGAGGAAGAAGGCGCCGAAGGCGACCAGCACCGGGTAGACGGCGAGCAGGCTCATGTGGGGGCTGGTGGTGACCGCGGCCCGGAAGCCCTCGCACACGTAGACGAGCGGGTTCACGAGGATCACCGTCTGCAGCCACTGGATGGGGGCGAGCGAGCTCCACGAGTAGTAGGTGCAGCCGAGGAACGTGAGCGGCAGGACGATCGTGCCGAAGAGCATCGGCACGGTGCGCGGGTCGAACTTCGTGCCGAGGAAGAGGCCGAGGCTCGAGCAGGTCACCGCGGCCAGCGGCACGAGGGTGAGCAGCACCCACCAGGTGATGTGCAGGTGCACCGGGTTGACGGGCACGACGGCGGCGATCGGGAACACGATCACCGCCGCGAGCAGGCCCTGGAGGGCACCGGCGACGACCTTCTCGAACGCGACCATCGGGATCGGCAGCGGTGCCAGCACCCGGTCCTCGATCTCCCGGGTGTACCCGAACTCCTGGACCAGCGGCAGGGCCACGGCCTGGATGCCCTGGAACATGATGGCGAGGCCGAGGACGCCGGCCACGAGCGTGGTGGCGAAGGCGCTGCCCGCCGCGCCGTTGGGACCGTTGCCGATCTGCGGGAACACGTAGGTGAACACGAACACCAGCAGGAACGGCTGGATGAGCGTGCGGGGGATGAACTCCTTGAGGTTCTTGCGCAGCACGACGGCATCGCGGCGCAACATGGCGAGGAAGGTCCTCGTGAGCGTGGGCTCCAGCGGCGCCGCGCCGCCGGGAGCGGAGGGCAGGGAGGCGGAGGTGGCGGTCATCAGTCCCGCAGCTCCTTTCCGGTCAGGTGGATGAAGACGGTCTCGAGCGTCGGTTCGGACACCCGGAGGTCGGTGATGGCGACGCCGGCCTCGGTGGCGGCGGTGACGAGCTCGGAGACGACCTGTCCGTCGGTGGTGACGGCGATCTCGAGCACGTCGCCGTTGCGGTGGACGGCCGAGACGCCCCGGACGTCGGCTTCGATGCGCCGGGCCAGCTCGTCGAGCTCGCCGGAGGCCGACAACGAGATGATCGTGTCGGCGCCGACCTGGCGCTTGAGCCCCTCGGGCGTGTCGAGGGCGAGGATGCGGCCGTGGTCGATGATGGCGATCCGGTCGCACAGCTCGTCGGCCTCCTCCATGTAGTGCGTGGTGAGGAGCACGGTCTGGCCGTCGGCGTTGAGGTCCTGGACGATCTCGTAGAGCGCGAGGCGGCTCTGCGGGTCGAGCCCGGTCGTGGGCTCGTCGAGGAAGAGCACGGCGGGCCGGTGCATCACGGCGCGGGCGAGCATCAACCGCTGGGCCATGCCGCCGGAGAGCGCGGCGACCGAGGCCGACGAGAAGCGGTTGAGCTTCATCCGGTCGACCAGGCGCGTGGCCTCGTCGGATGCCGCCTGCTTCGACATGCCGAAGAACCGGCCGTGGAAGTACAGGTTCTCGAACACGGTGAGGCTGCGGTCCAGCGTGTTGCTCTGGGGCACGACGCCGATGAACCGGCGCACCTGGGCCGGCTTGGCGGCGACGTCGATGCCGGCGATCGTGGCCGAGCCGGCGGTGGGGATGACCCGGGTCGTGAGCATCCCGGCGGTGGTGGACTTGCCGGCGCCGTTGGGGCCGAGCAGGCCGAAGACCTCGCCGCGGTGGACGGCGAGGTCGAGGTCGATCACGGCCTGCACGTCGCCCGGGTAGGTCTTGCTCAGGCCGCGGGTCTGGATGATCTCGTCGTTCGGGTCGATGGTCGAGCGCCGCTTGGCGGCGGCGGGTTCGGTGGTGGTCATCAGCTGTCCTCCTCGGCGAGCAGGTCGTGGGCGTGGGCGGCGAGCCGGTCGAGGTAGGTCTCGAAGGCCGCCAGCTCGTCGGCGGTGAAGATCTCGGTGAGCGAGGCCGAGGTGGCGTCGGCGACGGCCTCGAGCCGCCTCCGCACCTGGTGCCCCTCGGCCGTCAGGTCGATCCGCTGCACCCGGCGGTCGCGCTCGTCGCGGGTCCGGGTGATGAGGCCTTCGGCCTCCATGCGGTCGAGGTGGCGGAGCACGGTGGGCCCCTGGAGGTGCATGCGGTCGGCGAGCTGGCGCTGCGACAGGCCCGGTTCGGCGGCCACGATGCGGGCGATGATCACGGCCGACAGCGTCGAGCCGTTGGCGGCCATCTCCCGCTCGGCCACGGCCCGGGCTGCCTTGGCGGTCATCCCCAAGCGTCGGCCGATGGCCATCTCCTGTCCGGGGTCTGCGTGCCTGCCCATGTCAATGACGGTAGCAAGCGAATCGTTAGCTGGCTATCGATTCCTCCATCGCCTTCGCTGTCACCACCCCGAACTAGTGTTCGGTTCCCGATCCCAAGGAGCCCGCCATGCCGAACGCCACCCAGACCCGCGACTTCCGCATCCGCCTCAAGGCCGCCCGCCAGGGCGCCGGCTTCACGCCCGGCGACCTCGCCGACGAGCTCGCCGCCTGCGGCAAGGACATCACCGTCGACGACATCGTCAACTGGGAGAACGGCAAGGATGCCCCCAAGGCGTGGGAGGACCACATCGTCGTGGCCGCCGAGATCCTCCTCGGCGCCGACGGCCAGCTCACCGAAGCCCTGGGCTGGTAGCCGGGCTACGGTCCCGGGGCACCGGCCACCACGACCGAAGGGGACCAGCCATGCCGCTCGAGGGCGAGTACGAACCGGGCACGTGGGACGTCGCCCGGGAGCAGGTCGAGCTGTTCGAGTCCACCAACGGGGCCGAGGGCACGGTGCTCAACGGCGCGCCGTGCATCATCCTCACCAACCTCGGTGCCAAGAGCGGGAAGCTCCGCAAGAACCCCCTGATCCGCGTCACCGACGGCACCAACTACGCCGTCCTCGGGTCCATGGGCGGCGCGCCCACGTCGCCCAACTGGGTCACCAACATCCGCACCAACCCGCTGGTCGAGCTCCAGGACGGGCCGGTGCGCAAGGACTACCTCGCCCGCGAGGTCGAGGGCGAGGAGCGCAGCGAGTGGTGGGCCCGCGCCACCGAGGCGTGGCCCTCCTACGACGACTACCAGGCCAAGACCGAGCGGGTCATCCCGGTCTTCGTGCTCACGCCGGTCGACTGACCCGCCAGCGCACCTCGAAGCCGGCCACCGCCGGGTTCGACATGCGGGCGTGAGGCCCGCCCTCCAGCGCCGGCCACTGCGAGGCGTAGCACCGCACCGCCGCTAGCTTCGCCGTGCGATCGGCTCCGTCGAAGCGGGCCACCTCCACGTCGAGGTCGACCGGGTCGGCCACCTCCGCGAGCACGCCCGCCCACGCCGCCTCCGGCACCAGCCGGGGGTCGGGGGCCTCGCCGGTGACCCACGACGGCCAGCCGAAGTTGGCGGCGTAGGGCAGGTCGGCGAACAGCCAGAGCGCCGCGTCCCACGCACGGGCCAGCTCGATGGCCGCCGCCCGGACGGCCAGGTGGTCGGCGTGGCGCCCGATGCCCGCGGGGGCGACCACCGCCGCCGCCGGGGCCACCGCCGCGGCGATCGACCGGGCCAGCTCGACCGGATCGGCGGGACCCGTGCGGTACTGCTCGTCGAGGTGGTCGAGGTGCACCGGGACCCGGCCGAGGACGGCGAGGGCGGCGACGTCCTCCTTCCGCCGCGTCCGCACCAGCGCAGCGGAATCGTCGGTGCCGAACACGGGGTCGAACCGGCCGGTCGTCCCCTCGGGCGGCACGCCGGCGAACGGCACGACCACCTGCACCCCGCCCGCCGACGGCGAGCGCAGCACGTCCCATGCGCTGACCACCGCGTCGTCGAGGTGCGGGGAGAGGACGACGACCGGGCCGCCTGGATCTCCGAACACCGGTCTCCCCCTCCTGGGTGAACGCAGGGCCGTACGATCCTCGCGCATGCGGGATGGGTTCACGTTCGCCGTGGTGGGTCGCGACGAGGCGGCGACGCTGTCGACCGCGCTCGGCTTCGCGCTCGACGCCGCGCAGCCCGGCGACCGCGTCTGGTTCGTGGACAGCGGGTCCACCGACGGCTCGGCCCGCCTCGCGGCGGGGCTCGGCGCCGAGGTGGTCGCCGCGCCGGTCGGCAAGGGCCGGGCGATGCAGGCCGCGTTCGACCGCTGCCGGACCGGGCACCTGGTGTTCCTGGACGCCGACTACGAGTGGTCCGAGCGCAACATCCCGGCCGAGGTCCGGGCCGAAGCGGTGCGCACCGACGCCGACATGGTGGTCGGCACCTACGACGAGGCCGGCCGCCGCCGGGTCGTCATGCCCGGCGTCTACCACCCGCTCGTGGGCGCCCTCGCCCCGAGGCGCTCGAGCACATCGCCATCGCGCTGAGCGGGTTCCGGGCGGTGCGACCCCACGTGCTCCGCTCGCCGCTGCCGCCCGGGTACGGGGCCGAGACCCACCTCAACCTGGAGGCCACGTTCGGCGGCGACCGGGTGGTCAGCTGCCCGGTCGGCGGCTTCCGGGGATCGCTCCGGGGCTACGCGAACATCCCGGCGATCCTCGACGACGTGGCCGCCGCCATCCTCGACAGCGCCGTGCGCCACGGCCGGCTGAGCTCGGCCGAGCGGCCGGCGTGGGACGCCTGGGTCGACGGCATCCGCGGCCTCGTGGCCGACCAGCCGCCCCCGGGGTCCGACGACGCCGCGTTCGTCGCCCGCCTCGACGCCCTGGCGGCACGGCCGCTTCCGCCCACCGGGGTCGGCGCGCTCCGTTGAGCACCACGGCCGCAGCCGCGGCGACCCGGGAGCCGTTCACGTTCGAGACGACCTCGGATCCGACCGCGCTGCGGGGGCCCTGGACCGCGCTCGCCGAACGCAGCGACAACGTGTTCGCCACCTACGAGTGGCTGGCGACGTGGTGGTGCCACTTCGGCCGCGACCGGCCGCTGCTGCTCACGACCGTCGTCGACGGCGACGGCGACCTGGTGGCGATCCTGCCCCTCTACGTCGCGTCCGAGCGGCCGGTCCGGATCGTCCGGTTCCTCGGCCACGGCCTGACCGACCAGCTCGGCCCGGTGTGCGCCGTGGCCGACCGCGACCTCGCCCGGCGGGCCCTGGCCGCCTACCTCCGGTCGAGCGCCGCACCGGCCTGGGACCTGGCCATCGGCGACGAGCTCCCGGTGTCCCCCGCGCTGCTGGGTGCCCGCTCGCTGTCGCGCTCGCCGACGCACGTCGTGTCGCTCGCCAGCTCCGGCACGTCCGGCGACGCGTGGCTCGCGGCCCGCTCGCCGAAGCTGCGGGCGCAGCTGTCCCGGGCCGGCCGGGGCCTCGAACGGCTGGGCCCGGTCACGTACCGGACGACCGACGATCCAGCGCACGCCGCCAGCGACCTGGAGCTGCTGTGGGACCTGCACCGCCTCCGCTGGGCAGCCCAGGGCGGGTCGCGGTCGTTCGCCGGACGGGAGGCGTTCCACCACGAGGTCGTGCGCCTCCTCCTCCCGCTCGACCGGCTCCGCCTCCGCTTCCTCGAGCTGGACGGGAGGCCCGTCGCCGCCACCTACAGCTTCCGGTTCGCCGGCGTGGAGTCGCACTACCAGAGCGGTCGGGACCCGGCGTTCGACGCCCACTCGGTGGGCCTCCTCCTCCACCGCCACGCCATCCGCTCGTGCGCGGACGAGGGCGTGCGCGAGCTCCGCTTCCTGCGAGGCGACGAGCCCTACAAGCGCCGGCTCGCCGACCAGGTCGTCGAGCAGGAGTCGGTGGGCTGGTCGCAGGGCCCGCTGGGCTCGGCCGCGCTCGCCGCGGTCGCCCAGCTGCCCCGCCTGTCGCGCACCCAGGCCCGGTGGGTCCCGGCATCGTGGGCGTGGGGCACCGGTGGCTCGCCGCGGTGGGGCCCGCCGTGATCGTCGAACCGGTCGCCGTCCGGCGCTCCGGCACCGACGTGGAGCGGTCGACCGTCCTGCACGGCCGCTTCGGCGAGCACCGCCTCGTCGTGCGCGGCCCGAAGGGGGTCGTCGACGGGTCGACCGACGCCTCGTCGCCCACGGCCGCCGCCCTCGCCTTCGCCATGCGCCACGAGGAGGAGCTCCGCATCGACGGTCCCGTCGACCCGGTCCTGCGCCGCGCCCTCGACGAGATCCAGGCCGCGTACCTGGCGTGGGACCGGCAGGCGTCGCCCGTCGCCGTCGACGCACCCCAGTCGGGCGCGGCACCGGCGCGGCGGGGCCGCCGCCGACCTGAGCGCCGGCCCCGGCCGCGCCGGGCCGCGTTCTTCTCCCGCGGGGTCGACTCCCTGTTCACCGCCGCGCGCGACCGGGCCGGCGCGACCGAGCTCGATGCGCTCGTGTTCGTCGACGGCCTCGAGCCCCGTCACGACGAGGCCGTCCGGGCCGAGGAGCTGCGCCTCGCGACCGCAGCGGCCGGCCGCCTCGGACTGCCGCTGGTGGCCGTCGAGACGAACGTGCGCGAGCTGTTCGACCCCGCCGGGTTCGACTGGGAGGATGCGGTCGGCGCCGGCCTGGCCAGCGTCGCCCTCGCCCTCGCCGGCGGCTTCGACGAGGTCGTCATCCCGTCGGGCGACAGCTACGCCACCGTCGAGCCGTGCGGCACCAGCCCGCTCCTCGACCCGCTCTTCTCCACCTCCCGCGTCCGGGTCGTGCACGACTCGCTCGCCCACTCCCGCCTCGGGAAGGTCGGGTGGCTGGTGGCGCACCGGCCCGACCTCCTGGGCGACATCAAGGTGTGCTTCAAGGAGAACCGGGCCGACAACTGCGGCCGCTGCGGCAAGTGCCTGCTCACGATGGCCTGCCTCCAGGCGCACGGCGCGCTCGACCGGGCCACCGCCTTCTCGTCGCCCATCGACCCCGACGACATCCGGGCCTTCCGCCTCCCCACCGCCAAGGCCCGCGCCGACTGGGCCGAGGTGGCACGGGCCCTGGACCCGACCGGTCCCGGCGGCGAGGTGCGGGCCGCGGCGCTCGACACGCTCCGCACCTCGGTCCTCACGACGGCTGACCG
>DATMGQ010000315.1:0-22084 GCA_035555395.1 Acidimicrobiales bacterium | reverse complement strand
GCACCTGGATGGTGCGGCGGATCTCCTCGTCGCGCCCGATGACCGGGTCGAGCTTGCCCTGGCGCGCGGCCTCGGTGAGGTCCCGTCCGTAGCGCTCGAGCGCCTGGTACTGCTCCTCGGGGTTCTGGCTGGTGACCCGGTGGCTGCCCCGCACGCTCTGGAGCGCGGTGAGCAGCTCCTCGCGGTCGAGGTTCAGCTGGCCGGCCAGCGCGAGCAGGAGGTGCTCGGTGGAGAGGTACTCGTCGTGGAGCTCGGCGCGCTGGGCGTCGGCCAGCTCGATCACGTTGTTGAGCGCCCGCGACAGGCGGGCCTCGCCGCCTCCGTAGGCCTTGGGCAGCTTGGCCAGGTCGTCCTCGGCCTTGTTGCGCAGCGCGGCCGGCGAGGCGCCGACCTTCTCGAGGATGGGGAGCACCACCCCCTCGCTCTGGCCGAGCAGGGCGACCAGGAGGTGGTCGGGCGTGACCTCGGGGTTGTTCTCGGCCGCCGCGCGCGTGATCGCGGCGTTGACGGCCTCTTGCGTCTTGAGCGTCCAGCGGTTGGGGTCGAGTGGCATGGACGCAGCCTATCGCGGCGTCCCGCCCAAGTTGATGGCTAGTGACTCAACTTTTCTGATTTTCTGCCAGGCAGGCCGAGGGGATCAGCCGCTGGTCACCCCGCACTCCTGGAGCCCCACCGCGATCAGGTGCTGGAGGGCGTCGAAGAACGTGAGCGGCAGCCCGCTGGTCTGCAGGTCCTCGGGGGTCTGCGCGGTGGCGAGGGCGTCGAGTGCCTGCTGCCGCTGGTCGCGGAGCGTCTCCACGTAGGGCCGGGTGCCGTCGGGCGAAGCGGTGAGCAGGGCCTCGAAGTCGAGCGCCTCGAGGAGCTGGCGGAAGCCGGCCACGGTGGGGTTCGCCGCATAGGTGGCCGCGAGCCCCCGCAGCTCGACGCACATGGCGGTGTAGTCGCCCGGCGGCAGGGAGATCGTGGTGGTGGGCCCGGCCTCCGGGGGTGCCGTCGTGGGCGGCTCGGTCGTGGTCGTGGTGGACGGCGGCCTGGTCACCGCCGTGTGGTCGGCGCTGTCGTCGGTCCCGAGGCCGAGCAGCACGGCCACCACGATCGCCGTCACCACCACGATCGCGATGAGGGTGATGTTGCGAGCGGGATGCGGCGTGCCGGCCATGCACCGAAGGTAGGCGACGGGCCGCGGGACCCCGACCTCCGCACGTCGTCTCCTAGGCTGCCCGCGTGGATTCCCGGCCCGCTCCCCGTGCCGACGGGGCCCCGTCCGGGGTGGGCGAGGGGCAGCGGCCGCCGGCGGGAGCACCGTCCCGGCCCCGCAGCTCGGGCTCGGGACGGAGCCGTCCCGCTGGTGGCGGCCACCCTGGCCAGGGGAAGAGCACCCGCGCCAGCTGGCAGCCGGTCTGGCTGCAGCACTTCTTCCAGCGCCTGTCCGGCCTGGCGGTGAAGGGCACCACCCGCGCCGGGCTCCTGGCCCTCGCCCTGGTGTTCGTCGGCCTCAGCGGCAACCTCATGGCCCGGACGCCCTCGTACTACAACATCGACGAGACGGCCCACGTGGGCTACCTCTCGAGCCTGGCCAAGGGCCACCTCCCCGAGATCGAGACCCCGATCGAGGTCGACCAGCCCGACCCCGGCCTGGACAGCCGCCTCGAGGACGCCCCGCGCGACCAGAAGACGGTGTGGGTCGCCAACCACCCGCCCGGCGCGTACCTGCCGGCGGTTCCGCTCGTCTGGCTCACCAACGCCCTCGGGGTCGAGTCGGCCCTCCCCGTCGACCTCCGGATCGCCGGCATCTTCACCGGGCTCTTCGCCGTCGGCTTCGCCTACCTGCTCGGTCGCGAGGTGTGCGACGGCGACGAGCGGGCCGGCCTGCTCGCGGCCGCCATCACGGTGTTCGTGCCGACCTTCACGTTCGTGAGCGGCACCGGCATGACCGACGCCGCGTCGTTCGCGGCCGGCACCGCCGTCACGTGGATGGCCGTGCGGATCATCCGCCTCGGCTTCACGTCCCACCGCACCAGCTGGTTGGCGGCCTTCGTCACGCTGGCGGCGTTCACCCGGCTCACCAGCGCGGTCATCGCGGTCATCACCGTCCTCGTGCTCGCGGCGATGGCCAAGCGCGACCGCCTCCGGTTCCTGGCCACCGCGCTGCTGCCCGCCGCCGCTCTCACCGGTTGGTACTACTTCCGAGTCCAGCGGCTCTACGGCGACGTGGCGGCGTCGGACTACCTGCTGACCCGCATGGACGAGCGGCGCGGCGCGCAGTCCTCGTTCGCCTCGGCGATGACGAGCGGCTGGCTCTGGGACGACATCCAGCGCGGCCTGGTGATGTCGGCGCCGCCCTACCGCTTCATGTTCAGCTACGTCTGGTTCCGGCTCCTCAAGGTCACGGTGGTGGGCACCGTGCTCGCCGTCGTCGCCACGCCGATCATCCGGTACTTCCGGCAGTCGCCGCGGCCGCCGTTCGACTGGCGCCGGCTCGACGACCGGGGCACCGGTCGCACGGGCGCGTGCGCCGCGATCGTCCTCGTCCTCACCGTGGTCCTCCCGTTCATCTACATGGGCCAGCACCTGGCCGGCGGCGGCGGCCGCCACAGCCGCTACCTGCTCCCGATGGTGCCGGTGCTCGCTGCCGTCATCGCCCGGGGCACCTGGATGCTGCCCGCGGCCGCCGCCCGCTGGGTCCGGCTGGGCGTCATCGCCATCGGCGCGGTCATCAGCTACCACCTGCTGCGCTACCTCAAGCTGCCGCAGTTCTACCCGATCGTGAACCCGCTCTGGCTGGAGACGCTCCTGCCCTCCACGGTGAGCACGCTGGCCGCCGCCGTCGCCATCGTCGGGTTCGCCGGGCTGTTCTGGTCGTTCGCCGTCGACGAGGACGCCGTGCTCATCCCCGCTGCTCCCACCCCCTCCCGGGGGTCGCGCTCGCGGCCCGCACCCCGGCGCGACGACCGTCGGAGCGGCTCGCCGGCCGGCAAGCCGCCGGTCAGTTCGCGCCGGCCGCCGTCCGAACCTGCTCGGCAACCCAAGCGCTGACAGTGGCCCCGCCGGGGCCGTTGAAGTGGAGCCCGTCGGGCCGCAGCGGCTCGCCGTCGGCCTCGCTCCGGCACTCGCCGGCCGGGCACACGAACTCCTCGAGGTCGAGCAGCTCGACCGCCGGGTCGTCCTCGGCCACGGAGCGGACGACCTCGTTGTAGCAACCGACCCGCTCCCGCTCGTTGGACGGTGCCATCAGGGTCCGGGGCGCGATCGTGGCCGCCAGCAGCACGGCGCCGTCGGCCGTGACCCGGTCGGCGATGTCCTCGTAGAGGTCGCGGACCTCCTGCTGGTACTCGGGCTCGCACGGGTCGCGGAAGATGCCGTCGACCTCCATCAGCTGCTGGGTGAACGGCGAACCCAGGCCCAGCACCACGACGTCGGGCTCGTCCGCCACGGTCTCGGCGATCATCTCGTCGCGGCAGGGCTTGGCCGGGCGGGTGCCCCCGTCGGGGAAGCGGACCTCGTGGCCGTCGAGCGAGAACTCGCAGCCGACGCCGGCCCGGTTGGTGGGGTTCACCTTGTACGCCGCAGGATCCTCGACCACCGCGGTGCCGAGCGAGTACCCGACCGAGTCGCCGATGAAGTCGACGTCGGGGGCCCCGACGACCTGGGTCCGGGCCCGGCGGGGGCCGTTGGCGTCGAAGCCCTCCTTGGCGTCCTGGGCACCGTTCGAGGCGACCAGCACGACGACGGCCACGACACCGATCGCCATCGCGATCGAGGGGAGCGGCCGGGCGAAGGTCCACCGCCGGAGCCGGATCGGCTGCTCGACGAGGACGTACGAGAGGACCGCCACCGACACGGATGCGGCGATGCGCACCACCAGGAGGGCGAGCCCCGACAGACCGGTTCGGTCGGGCGTCAGCACGAGGTAGAGCGGCCAGTGCCAGAGGTAGAGCCCGTAGCTGATGAGCCCGAACCACCGCAGCGGCGCGACCGACAGGACGGGAGCCACGACCGGCGACCGGGGCGCCGACGCCGCCGCGATCACCACCGCGCCGAGCAGGCTGCACACCGGGAGGAGCCCCTGGTAGAGCGCGGGCGACGTGCCCTCCAGCGAGTACCAGGCCCACGCGAGCAGGAGCAGGGCGAGCACGCCGCACACCTCGAGGCCGGTCCACGGACTGCGCCGGGCCCGCCGGCCCACCACGGCCCGCCGACCCTCGGGCCAGAGGAACCGCGTCGCCGCGAGCGTCACGCCCATCAGCAGCGCGAAGGCCCGGGTGTCGGTGCCCTGGTACACGCGGGTGTCCGACGCCCCCAGGCGCCAGAGCCCGGTGAACAGCATCACCGAGACGACCACGCCGGCCACGGCCAGGTACTGGACCCGCTGGGCCAGCATCGCCCCGCGCTCCCGGGCCGCCCGGCAGCCCCGGGCCAGCAGCCAGACCACCACCGGCCACACCAGGTAGAACTGCTCCTCGATCGCCAGGCTCCAGGTGTGCTGCAGCGGCGACGGCACCAGGGAGATGTCCCAGTAGCTCTGGCCCCGGAAGATGGCCACCCAGTTGGCGACGTAGAAGAGCGTGCCGAAGCCGTCCGAGCGGATCTGCCCCAGGTCGATGGGCCGGGCGATCACCACCGCGTACAGCGCCACCCCGAGCAGGAGCAGCAGGAGGGCCGGGAGCAGGCGCCGGAGCCGCCGGCCCCAGAACGCGATCAGGTCGATGCCGCCGTCGTTGGCGAACTCGACCAGCAGCAGCGACGTGATGAGGTAGCCCGACAGGACGAAGAACAGGTCGACGCCGAGGTAGCCGCCGCTCAGCCAGGTCCGATCGAGGAACGCGCCGTGGTAGAGCAGCACCGCCAGCACGGCGGCCCCGCGAAGCCCATCGAGCGCCGGGACGTGCGCGAACCGCAGTCGGGCCGGGCGCGCCGACGTCTCCGCCCGCTCCGACGGGGCCGATCCGGTGGTGGTCACCGAGCGATCCTTCGCAACCGGATCAGCTCGGCTGCACCGCCTTCGAGATCACGGTCGGCAGGGGCGACGCCTTGGCCTCGGACCCGAGCAGCAGCGGGAGGTCGGTCCCGTTGAGGTTGACCGTCACCTCGTCGGCGTAGAACCCGAGGTTGAACGTGACGCCGGCCGCCTCGGCATCGACACCGGACGCGTCGAACAGCAGCGTCGTGCCGTCGAGCGCCACCACGCCCTGACCCGGCTCGGCCGGCGACGCGTCCTTGAACGGCTCGTTGCTGGTGATCGTCCCCTTCGCGGCCTCCTTGCCGCTCGGGTCGACGACCCATGCGTGCCAGCCGTCGTAGTCCATCCACACGTAGACGCCCGGCTCCGCCTCGGGGTCCACACCGGTGATGGGGTCGTGCAGCTCACCGAACGCCGCCGGGCGGCCCTGCACCACCGCGGGCCACGACGGCCCCTTCGGGGCCGTGGTGGTCGCGTCCGTCGCCTCGCTGGTTGCCCCGCCGGTCGACCCGGTCGTCGGCCCGCTCGTCGTCTCGTCGAGGGAGGTCTGGGCCGTCTCGTCCTTGCTGGGATCGTCGGATCCGCTGGTGGCGACCAGGACGACGATCAGCGCCAGGACCGCGATCGCACCGAACACCATCGCCATGGGCGACACGCCGGCGCGACGGGGCGCCTCCTCGTCATCGGGCCACCGCTCGTCGTCGCGGTCGTCCTCGACCGCCGGCGGATCGCCGTCGCCACCACCACTCACCATCTGCCATCCCTCTCGATCTGGAGACGCAGGCCCTCGACCGGCGCGAACCCTAGTGCCGCGGCCGGGGCCGGGCGCCGACTCAACCAGGCGGGGGTTGCTGGCGCTGGGCGACGACCGGAAGGGCGGTGACGCCGCCGGTGCGGCCGAGGTGGACGTCGGCCGCGTCGATCGGCGCACCGTCCGCATCCTTGAGGTCGAACGTGAGCTGCTTCTGCGTGCAGTCGGCGGCGAAGTCGAACCCGACGGGCTCGTCGCCAGCGGTCAGTCGGAACGTCACCGTGGACGTGGCCGGGTCGGCGATCAGCTGGACGCCGGGGCCGGGCGGCTCGGTGGACACCACCGGCGTGGTCTGGCCGACGACCGTGCCGGTCACGACCGGCGGGCCCTCGGGACCGAGCACGACGTGCCAGCCCTCGAAGTCGGAGTAGATGACGACGCCCTCGATCGGGTCCGGGTCGAAGCTGAACGCCGGGTCCCAGTTCCCACAGCCCGTGGGCAGGGCGCCGCCGGCCAGCGTCGTCGGCACGATGGTCGGCGTCGCCGTGGTGGTGGTCTCGTCGTCGGCGCTGGTCGTCGTGACCGCCTTGACCTCGGTCTTCGAGGCGTCGGAGTCGTCGTCGCCGCCGATCTGGGTGATCGCGACGATGGCCACGATCGCCCCGAGCACGAGCAGGGCGACGCCGACGGCGATGCGGCCCTTGCCGCCGCGGCCCGAACCCGCACCGTCCTCGAAGGCGTCGTCGCCGTCGCGGTCGCGGTCGCGGTCCCCGAAGAACTCGTCGAAGCGGTCGTCGAACCCGTCGTCGGGATCGGACGGATCGTCCGTCCAGCCCTCCTCCGGCCAGTCCTCGCCCTCAGCAGATCGTTCGTCTGGCACCGCGGGCCCACCTCGACTCGTCCGTACGACCGGGCCAAGCTACCGGAGCCGATCCGGCCCGGGCGAAGGCGGTGTCAGCGGCGGCGGCGCTTGCCCTCGAAGAGGACCACGGACTGCCGGACGGGCACGAGGTCGTAGCGGTTCGCCCGCTCGACCTCCTCCACCGCGTGCTGGGCCGCGGCCCGGGTCTGCTCGAGCTCGGCACGCAACTGGCGCACCTCGCGCTCGAGCTCGAGGACCCGCTCGACGCCGGCCAGGTTCAGCCCGGCGTTGGTGAGGTCCTGGATGCGCTTGAGCAGGTCGATGTCGGCATCGGAGTACCGACGGCTGCCGCCGGAGGTGCGGGCCGGGTCGACCAGGCCCTTGCGCTCGTAGATGCGCAGGGTCTGGGGGTGGACGCCGGCCAGCTCCGCGGCGACCGAGATGACGTAGACGGCATGGTCGGGTGAGCGGCTCACGTGGTTCCTCCCTCGGGTGACGAGGCGAACAGGTGCTGGCGCGGGGACTCGGTGGCGGCGGCGGCGAGCGCCTCGATGGCGGCTCGCTCCTCCGCAGATAGCTTGGCCGGGACGGCCACCTCCACGCTGACCATCAGGTCGCCGGTGCCCTTGGCGGCAGCGACGCCCCGGCCCTTGACCCGGAACGTCTTGCCGGTGCGGGTGCCCGCGGGGATGCGGACCTTGACCGATCCGCCGTCGATGGTGGGCACGGTGATGTCGGCGCCGAGGGCCGCCTCGGCGAACGTGATCGGGACGGTGACCCGCAGGTTGCGGCCCTCCATCGAGAACACGGCGTGCGGCTCGACCCGGCAGGTGACGTACAGGTCGCCGGGCTGGCCGCCCTGCCGACCGGGGTCGCCGCGGCCCTTCAGCCGGATGCGCTGGCCGTCGCTGACACCCGCGGGGATGCGGACCTTGATCTCGCGCGGCCGGCGCTCGACGCCGTTGCCCCGGCACGTCGGGCACGGGTGCTCGATGAGCGTGCCGCGCCCGGCGCAGTTCGGGCAGGGCCGCGACATGGCGAACATGCCCTGGTTGTCCTCGACGCTCCCGCGGCCGGCGCAGACCGGGCAGCGGGTGGGCGTGGTGCCGGGCTCGGCGCCCGAGCCCGAACAGGTGTGGCAGACGGCGTCGCTGACGAGGTGCAACGAGGTGGACAGGCCGGCGACGGCGTCGGTGAAGTCGAGGTGGAGCTCGGCCTCGAGGTCGGCGCCCCGCTGGGGGCCCGTGGCCCGGGACCGGCCGCCTCGGCCGCCGCCGCCGAAGAGGTTGCCGAGGACGTCGCCCAGGCCGCCGCCGGCGCCGCCCACGTCGAAGGTGAACCCGCCGGGGCCGCCGAAGCCGCCCGCGCCGGGTCCACCGCCGAAGCCGCCCATGCCGCCCATCGGGCCGAGGGCGCGGACCTCGTCGTACTCCTTGCGCTTCTCGGTGTCGCCCACGACGTCGTACGCCGAGGACACCTCCTTGAAGCGCTCCTCGGCCGCCGCGTCACCCGGGTTGGCATCGGGGTGCAGCTCCCGCGCCAGCTTCCGGTAGGCGCGGGTGATCTCCTTGGCGTCGGCCTTCTCGTCGACGCCGAGGACCTCGTAGTAGTCCTTCTCGAACCATTCCCGCGGCGGGTTGTTCACGGCTCCGGCTCCCTCAGCCCTTCACCTTGACCATCGCGGGACGGACGACGCGGCCCTGCCAGGCGTACCCGGCGCGCATGACGTCGGACACGACCGTGGTCTCCTGGCCCTCGTCGGCCGGCTCGTGCATGACGGCCTCGTGCGCGTTCGGGTCGAACTCCCGGCCGGCGGGATCGATCCGCTCCAGGCCGCGCTTCTCCAGGGTCTGGAGGAGGGCGGCGAAGATCGGCTCGACCTCGGTGGCACCGTGCGCGACGGCACCGTCGCACGCGTCGAGCACGGGGAGCAGCTGCTCGACGAGCTCGGCCACCTTGCGGACGACCTCGTCGTCGAGCTGCTTGGCCACGCGCTTGCGGTGGTTCTCGAACTCCGCCTGGGTGCGGCGCGCGAGGTCGAGGTACTCGTCGCGCTGGGCGGTGGTCTCTTCGAGGAGGGCGACGAGGTCCTCCACGGAGGTGGCGGCGTCGGCGGACTCGCCGACGAGCTCGTCCTCCAGGATGGCCTCGACGTCGACCTCCGGGTCCGGAGGGACCGTGCCCTCCGCGACCCCGGGGTCCTGGGCGTCGCTCACTTGTCGTCGCCGTCCTCGTCGATGACCTCGGCGTCGACGACGTCGTCGTCATCGGCACCGGTGGCCCCGGCCCCGCCAGCAGCACCGGCGTCGTACTGGCCGGCGTTCTCGGTGGCGGTGGCCTCGTACAGCTTCTGGGCGAACGCCTGCGAGGTGGTGGACACCTCCTCGATGGCCGACTTCATGGCCTCGAGGTCCTGGCCCTCGTTGGCGGTCTTGAGGGTGGCGAGCGATGCCTCGAGGGCGTCCTTCTCGGGCCCGGTGACCTTGTCGCCCTGCTCCTTGAGCAGCTTGTCGGTCTGGTACACGAGGGTGTCGGCCTGGTTGCGGATGTCGGCCTCCTCCTTGCGCTGGGCGTCCTCGGCCGCGTGGGCCTCGGCGTCCTTCACCATCTGGTCGATCTGGTCCTTGCTGAGCGAGGACTGGCCGGTGATGGTCATCGACTGCTCCTTGCCGGTGCCCTTGTCCTTGGCGGACACGTGGACGATGCCGTTGGCGTCGATGTCGAAGGTGACCTCGATCTGCGGCACGCCGCGGGGAGCCGGCGGCAGGTCGACGAGCTTGAACTTGCCGAGCGTCTTGTTGAACTGGGCCATGTCGCGCTCGCCCTGGAGGACGTGGATCTCCACCTGCGACTGCATGTCGTCAGCCGTGGTGTAGGTCTCGGTGCGCTTGGTGGGGATGGTGGTGTTGCGCTCGATGAGCTTGTGCATCACGCCGCCCTTGGTCTCGATGCCGAGCGACAGCGGGGTGACGTCGAGGAGCAGGATGTCCTTGACCTCGCCCTTGAGCACGCCGGCCTGGACCGCCGCGCCGATGGCCACGACCTCATCGGGGTTCACGCTCTTGTTGGGGTCGGAGCCGGTGAGCTCCTTGACCAGCTCGGCCACCGCGGGCATGCGGGTGGAGCCGCCCACGAGGACCACGTGGTCGATCTGGCCCTGGGTGAGGCCGGCGTCGGCGATGGCCTGCTCGAACGGCTTGCGGGTGCGGGCGAGCAGGTCGGCCGTGAGGTCCTGGAACTTGGCCCGGCTGAGGGCCATGTCCAGGTGGAGGGGGCCGGCGTCGGTGGCGGTGATGAACGGCAGGTTGATCTGCGTGCTCTGCACCTGCGACAGCTCGATCTTGGCCTTCTCCGCGGCCTCCTTGAGGCGCTGGAGGGCCATGTTGTCCTTGGACAGGTCGACGCCGTGGTCGCCCTTGAACCCCTCGACCAGCCAGTCGATGACCTTCTGGTCCCAGTCGTCACCGCCCAGGCTGGTGTCGCCGTGGGTGGACTTCACCTCGAAGACGCCGTCGGCGATCTCCAGGACGGACACGTCGAAGGTGCCGCCGCCGAGGTCGAACACGAGGATCGTCTGCTCCTGGCCCTCCTTGTCGAGGCCGTAGGCGAGGGCGGCTGCGGTGGGCTCGTTGATGATGCGGAGCACCTCGAGGCCGGCGATCTGGCCCGCCTCCTTGGTGGCGGTGCGCTGCGCGTCGTCGAAGTACGCGGGGACGGTGATGACCGCCTGGGTGACCGTGTCGCCCAGGTAGGCCTCGGCGTCGCGCTTGAGCTTCATCAGCGTGCGAGCCGAGATCTCCTGGCTCGTGTACGCCTTGCCGTCGATGTCGATGGTCCAGCTGGTGCCCATGTGGCGCTTCACGGACCGGATGGTGCGGTCGGGGTTGGTGATCGCCTGGCGCTTGGCGACCTCGCCGACGAGGACCTCGCCGTTCTTGGCGAACGCGACGACCGAGGGCGTCGTGCGCGAGCCCTCGGCGTTGGGGATGACGATGGGGTCGCCCGCCTCGAGGACGCTGACGACCGAGTTGGTGGTGCCGAGATCGATGCCGACGGCCTTGGGCATGGGTACTGCTCCTCTGTCTGGGTATCTGGGGTGCAGCCCCGAGGGCTGCGGAGATCGGATGAACGGGCACAAGTATAAAAGTTGAGTGCCCCACTATCAACTCGTCCTCGGTGTCGTCCGTCACCGCCCTGACCTGGGTTTGCGCGTGGTCCAGCCCTGGCCCCGCCAGATCGGGACGCACCCCACCGAAGTTGGTGTGGACGTGCGCGATATGCGCGCACTTCCACACCAACTTCGGGAGGGGCGGGCACGAAGCGTGAGGTGCCACCCGCGGAAAGCGAGCCTGAGGCCGACGACGCCGAGGAGGGTGACCTGTGGCACCCGGTCCACCCAGCACACGACGTGGCACCATGGCCCGCATGGGTGATCCGACGACCGACTTCGTGGCCATGCTCGACCTCGAGCCGCACGGGCCCGACGTGTGGGTCGGCACCGGGCCCCGGTATCCGTGGGGCGGCCTGTACGGCGGACAGATCGTGGCCCAGGCGCTGCGTGCGGCCGCGCACACCGTCGAGCCCCAGTTCCGGGTCCACTCGCTGCACGCCTACTTCATCCGCCGCGGGGACCACAGCGAGCCGGTCCGCTACGAGGTCGACCGGGTGCGCAACGGGCGCTCGTTCGTGACCCGCACCGTCACCGCCCGCCAGGCCGTCGGCGCCATCTTGTCCGTGTCGGTCAGCTTCCAGGTCGACGAGGAGGCGCCGGAGGTGCAGATCGCCGACCTGCCCGACGCCCCGCCGCCCCACGAGCTCCACCAGGACTCGTGGAGCTCCATGTTCGAGCGGGCCACCGTGCCCGTCGAGGAGCTGGCCGGCCGATCCCGCGGGTGGATGCGCATCAACGGCGACCTCGGCGGCGACCCGGTGCTCAACGCCTGCGCCCTCGCCTACATGTCCGACGACTACCCGACCGATGCCGTCGTCTCCCTGCGCCCCGACCGGCCCGGCCCCGACGCCCCGCCGGACCAGCACCCGTTCATGGCGTTCAGCCTGGACCACGCGATCTGGTTCCACCGCCCCATCCGGGCGGAGGAGTGGCACCTCACCGCGATGATCTGCCACGGCCTCATCTCGTCGCGCGGCCTCACCGTCGGCCACGTGTTCACGGAGGACGGCATCCACGTCGCCTCCGTCAGCCAGGAGGTCCTCCTCCGGCGCAACCGCAACGTCTGAGCCCGGTCAGCACATCTCCCGCAGGCGCTGCACGCCGCGCGCCACGCCGTCGACGGTGACCTGCGGCAGCTCGTCCACGGGGACGTCCTCGCCCCCGGCCAGGCGGTCCAGCAGCGTGCCGGCCCAGGCCTGGAAGCTCGGGTCGGCGAGCCCGTCGAGGTCGTCGGCGACCTCGTCCGGGAGGGCGTCGAGCGTCGCGGCGTCGAACGCGTGCAGCGACTCCTGGAACCGCGCCCGCGCCTCGGCGCTCGTGGCCAGCTCGGCGACCTGGCCGCCCGTGACCGCCGAGAGGTCGGCGTAGGACCGGCAGACCCGGATGATCGCCTGGTACTCGGGCGACTGCTCGCGGGGCGTGGCGAGCGAGTCGATCTCGAGGCCGGCGCCCTCGGCCACCTGTTCGAACAGCCAGTGCGACGCCACCGACCCGCCCGGTCCGTGGAAGTGCACGCCGTCGGAGCGCACGAGGGTGCCGTCGATCTGCTCGCGGCACTCGCCGCCGGGGCAGAGCCAGCCGTCGAGATCGATCACGGCGGCGCCGTCGGCGGCGGCCGCAGCCTCCTCCATGACCTGATTGGTGCACGCCGTGCGCTCCCAGGTGTCCTCGGCGCGGAACGTGTTGGTGGAGCGGGGCGCGTTGGCGACGAACACCGGCGCCCCCGACACGGAGGCGTCGGCCAGGACCTCGTCGAACCGGTCGCGCATCGCGGCGCGGTACGGCGCGTCGCACGCACCGACCCAGCCGCGCTCCAGCTCGAACTCGGCGTTCGTCCAGCCGCCGTAGACGACCAGCACCGCGTCGGGCCGCTCCTGCGCGACCAGGCGGTCGACGTCGGCGGGACACGCGGGCGGCCGGGTGATGTCGCCTTCGATGCCCCGGGCGCGGTGGCGGCCGTCCCAGATGACCTGGCAGCCCTGGACGGTGGAGCGGACGACGTCGAGGCCGAACCCGTCGGGGTCCTCGATCGCGGGCCCGGCGAGGCTCGCCGCCACCGAGTCGCCGATCACCACGACCTTCGGGAGGCCGTCGACCGCGCCGTTCGGCCGGGCGACGCCGTCGTCCATCCGGTCCGTGGGCAGGCTGATCGCGCCGAGCGTCGCGGCGAGCAGGACGATGGTCGCCAGCGCCATCCCGGCGATCGCCGCCGCCCGGCCCCGGCCGCCCTCCCACCAGCCGGCGGGGCGCAGCGACCGGATCGGCCGCTCGACGAGCGCCCACGACGCGAGGGCGATCGCGAACGTGACGGCCAGCCGCACCCCGAGGAGGGCGGGACCGTCGAGCCCGGTGCGGCGCTCGGTGAGCACCACGTACACGGGCCAGTGCCAGAGGTACAGGCCGTAGCTGATGAGCCCGAGGCCCACGAGCGGTCGGGCGCCGAGGACCGCCCCCAGCTGCCGGCTGCGCGGGTCGGCGGCCGCGGCCACCACCACCGCGGCGAGGGCGCTGGCCCCGAGGAGCCCGCCCCAGTACGTGAGCGAGGCGGTGCCGTCGAGCCCCCACCAGGCCACGGCGAGCACCACTGCGGCCACGACCCCGGCGAGCTCGAGCCGCCGGGCCTCGCCGCTCGTGCGCCGCCGGGTCCGGCGCCACCCGGCGACGAACGCTCCGAGGAGCACCGCGACCGCGCGGGTGTCGGTGCCGAGGTAGATGCGCTCGATCGACGCCCCGTTCGCACGGAGGCCGATCGCGATCAGCGCCGAGATCGCCGCGCCCGCCAGCGCGACCCGGGCGATGGTCCGGGCCGATCGCCCCGACGTGCGGCGCAGCACCGCCGCGGCGACCACGGGCCACACGAGGTAGAGCTGCTCCTCGACCGCCAGGCTCCAGGTGTGGGCGAACATCGACGGGGCCAGGCCGCGGTCCCAGTAGCTCGCGCCCTGCACGATGTCGTGCCAGTTGGCGACGAAGAACAAGGTGGCGAGGCCGTCGGACCGCACCGCCCCGAGGTCGATCGCCGCCACCTCGAGCCAGGCGTACACGGCCACGGCCACCACGAACAGCAGCAGCGCCGGCAGCAGGCGCCGCGCCCGCCGGCCCCAGAACGCGCCCAGCCGGATCGCACCCGTCGAGCGGTGCTCGACGAGCAGCAGCGAGGTGATCAGGTACCCCGACAGGACGAAGAACAGGTCGACGCCCAGCCAGCCGCCGGTGAGGTAGCCCCCGTGGAACAGCAGGACCGCCACCACCGCGAGGCCGCGGAGGCCGTCGAGCGCCCGGACGCGCGGGAGCCGTGGCGCAGCGCCCTCGGCCGGAGCCGTCGCAGGAGCAGCGGTCGAGGCCGAGGTGTCGTGCTCCCCTTGCGCGACGGACATCGGCGGCGACCATAACCAACGCCCGCGAACCCGGCGGGACACAGCGGTGTCAGATGGCGGGCGGGGCGAGGCGCGCCACTACCCTCGCCGGTCATGACGTCGACCCTCGTCCTCCTCCGCCACGGCCAGAGCGTCTGGAACGCCGAGAACCTGTTCACGGGCTGGTGGGACGCCGACCTGTCCGAGAAGGGCAAGGTCGAGGCCGCGGCCGCCGGCACCCTGATGGCCGAGGCCGAGATCGCGCCGGACAAGGTGCACACGTCGCTCCAGACCCGGGCCATCCGCACCGCCAACCTGGCGCTCGACGAGATGGGTCTGCTCTGGCTCCCGGTGCAGCGGCACTGGCGCCTCAACGAGCGCCACTACGGCGACCTCACCGGCCGCAACAAGGCCGAGGCCACCGCCCAGTTCGGCGAGGACCAGGTGAAGGTCTGGCGCCGCAGCTACGACACCCCGCCGCCCGCCATCTCGGCGGAGAACGCGCACAACCCGAACGCCGACGCCCGCTACGCCACCATCCCGAGCGACGTCCTCCCCCAGTCCGAGTGCCTGGCCGACGTCGTCGACCGCATGCTCCCGTACTGGTTCGACGTGATCGTGCCGGATCTGGCCGGCGGCAAGACCGTGCTGGTCGCCGCCCACGGCAACAGCCTCCGGGCCCTGGTCAAGCACCTCGACGGCATCAGCGACGACGACATCGCCGGCCTCGACATCCCCACCGGCGTCCCGCTCGTCTACGAGCTCGACGACGACGCCCGCCCCACCGAGGCCAAGCCGGCCCTGGAGCGGGCCCTCGGCGACCCCGAGGCGATCAAGGCCGCGGCCGCCGCCGTCGCCGCCCAAGCCACCCAGGGCGCCTGACCCACCCGCCCTACCCCACCCGACCCGTCCGACCGCTCGTGAGGACGGGCCCCTGGCCCCGATCACGAAAAGTTCGGTGCGGGAGGTGTGATCCGCGGCACGGTCGTCGGGGCATCCGTATGCTCTCGGCCCATGGCATCGCGCACCAAGCACCTGGAACACCTCGCTGAGATCCCGCTGTTCTCGGCGCTGTCGAAGCGAGACCTCGGCCGCATCGCCAAGGCGTCCAACGAGGTCACCGTGGGCGCCGGCCACGTGCTCGTCGACCAGGGCGATGCCGGGCGCGAGGCGTTCGTGATCGTCGAGGGCACCGCCACGGTGAAGCGCAACGGCCGCAAGGTCGGCACGCTCGGCCCCGGCGACTCCATCGGCGAGCTGGCGCTGCTCGACCACGGGCCCCGCACCGCCACCGTCACCGCCGACACCGATCTGACCACCCTCGTCCTGAGCGCCCGCGAGTTCGCCGGCGTGCTCGAGGAGGTCCCGGGCCTGGCGCAGAAGCTGCTGGCCCAGCTCGCCTCCCGCGTGCGCGAGCTCGACCGCCAGATCTACGGCTGACGGCGTCGGGTGACCGGTGTGTCACCCGTCACAGAAATCACGACATGAGGTGATGTCATCGGCCTAGCGTGCCCGGATCAGATCGGCCGTGGGAGGTCCGATCGACAGGGGAGCTCATGCGACGCACGACAGCTCGGGGCGCACGGATCGGCATCCTGCTGAGCGCCGTCGCGCTCGTCGCCACCGCCTGCCAGCGCACCGAGGTCGTGCTCTACGACAGCTCGAAGACCCCGAAGCTGTCGATGCGCTACATCACCCGCGACGGGAGCGACACCTACGCGCTCAAGGTCGGCACCGGCGCCCTCCGGGTGAGCGCCCCGCGCACCAACAAGGGCACCCCGCAGGGCTCCGCGACGCGGGTCGCGATCTGGCCGCCGAACACCAAGACCACGACCGACCACCAGTCCTGCGCCACCTGGAAGGACGAGCACGGCGCCTGGGCGCAGGAGGGGATCGCCCTGCGGGTCCGCAGCGACGGCTCGCGCTTCCGCACGATCGTCGTCGCCAAGAACATCGTCTACGGCGCCAGCTGGCAGCTCAACGTCTACACGTGGGACACCGCCCGCAACCCCTACTTCACGACCCACGGCGCCGTGCCGCTCCGCACCCCGTTCGCCACCGGCAACGTGCCTCGGCCGCTGCCCTGGAAGGTGTGCGCCCGGGTCGAGGGGCGCATCGTGACCGTGAAGGGCTGGCGGCCCGACGAGTCCGAGCCCACCTGGAGCGACCCCCAGCACACCGGCACGGTGACCCTCCCAGCCGAGTGGGTGTTCGCCGGGAAGGCGGGCTGGTACGCCGGCCACGTGCAGCCGGGCGGCACCATCGGCATGGGGGGCCTGCGGACGACGACGTGGGTCGTCACGAACGGCGCCTGAACCACCGGCGTCGCGCCGGTCGGCGCGCCCTTCCGGACGTCGGTCCGAAATCGGTGCCGAACAAGCGTCGCGAGTACGTTTGCCCCTGTTATGGCTACCGAAGAGACCACCGCCGAGCCGAGTGACAAGCGGATCAAGCCCCACCACCTCGCCCTCGGGCTGGGCGTGGGCGTCGCCGCCTTCACGGCCATCTCCGGCATCACCCCGCTCATCACCGAGTGGCACGACGAGTCGCCCATCGGGCGCGAGGTCTTCTTCAACATCCCCTCACCGGTGAAGCTGGCGTTCTACATCGTCATCCCGGTGGTCATCATCTACGGCGCGTACATGTTCTCGCTGCGGATGAAGAACTGGGAGCGGGGCCAGCCCGACAAGCGGGCCACCACCCCGAAGAACGTCAAGACCCGAGCCGAGAACTACCGCTCCGGCGTCTACATGCAGACCCTGCTGCGCGACCCCGCCGCCGGCGTCATGCACAGCTTCATCTACTTCTCGTTCCTGGTCCTGCTGGCCGTGACGACCGTGCTCGAGATCAACCACCAGGTGCCCGAGAGCTGGAAGTTCCTGCACGGCACCACCTACCAGGCGTACTCGCTCGTCGGCGACGTCGCCGGCATCTTCCTCTTCATCGGCGTGGGCTGGGCGATCATCCGCCGCTACGTCGCCCGCCCGTACCGCATCCGGATCAAGACCAAGTCCGACCACGCGCTCGGCCTCGGCACGCTCTTCGCCCTCGCCCTCACCGGCTTCCTCGCCGAGGGCTGGCGCATCGCCCTCGAAGGCACGCCCGCCTTCGAGAAGTGGTCGATCGTCGGCTACCCGATCGCCCAGGCCGTCGACGGCATGGGCAACCTCTCGACGATGCACCGGGCCTGGTGGCTCCTCCACGTCGGCGCCTTCGTGGTGTTCCTCGTGATCCTCCCGGTCACGATGATGCGCCACATGTTCACGTCGCCGCTGAACATGTTCCTGCGCGACAAGGACCGTCCGAAGGGCGCCATGCGCGCCATGCCGAACCTCATGGAGACCGAGCTCGAGAACTTCGGCGCCTCCACCGTCGAGGACTTCACCTGGAAGCAGCTGCTCGACACCGACGCCTGCACCATGTGCGGCCGCTGCACCTCGGTCTGCCCGGCGCACGCCACGGGCAAGCCGCTCGACCCCCGCGAGATCGTGCTCAAGACCGGTGAGGTCATGGCCGCCTCCGGCAAGCCTGCCGTGTCGCCCCCCATCAGCACCGTGCCCGACATCATCATCGAGTCGAACTCCGTGTTCGACCGGATCACGCCCGAAGAGGTGTGGTCGTGCACCAGCTGCAAGGCCTGCGACGAGATCTGCCCGGTCAACATCGAGATCCTCGACAAGATCCTCGACATGCGTCGCTACCTGACGCTCATGGAGGCCAGCTTCCCGTCCGAGCTCGGCTCCGCCTTCAACGGCATGGAGAACCAGGGCAACCCGTGGGGCATGTCGCAGAACGACCGTGCCGCCTGGACCGCCAAGGTCGAGGACGTGCCGATCGTCGACGGCTCCGAGGCGTTCGACCACGAGTTCCTCTACTGGGTCGGCTGCGCCGGGTCCTTCGACGACAAGAACCAGAAGGTCACCCAGGCCATGGCGAAGCTCATGCAGCGCGCCGAGATCGACTTCGCCATCCTCGGCCCGTCCGAGAACTGCACCGGTGACTCCGCCCGCCGCTCCGGCAACGAGTACATCTTCCAGATGCTGGCCATGCAGAACATCGAGATGATGAACGGCATGGGCGTGAAGAAGATCATCACGCAGTGCCCGCACTGCTTCAACACGCTGATGAACGAGTACCCGCAGCTCGGCGGCAACTACGAGGTCGTCCACCACTCGCAGTTCCTCGAGTGGCTCATCGACCAGGGCAAGCTCGACCTCAGCGAGGCCAAGCTCGAGGACCGGATCGTGTACCACGACTCCTGCTACCTCGGCCGCCACAACGACGTCTACATGGCGCCGCGCAACGTCATCGGCTCGCTGGCCGGCATCGAGATCGTCGAGGCCTCGGCCAACGGCACCAAGGGCATGTGCTGCGGCGCCGGCGGCGCCCGCATGTGGATGGAGGAGACCATCGGCACGAAGGTCAACGACGCCCGCTCCGAGCAGCTGCTCGACACGGGTGCCGAGCGCGTCGCCACCGCCTGCCCCTTCTGCTACATCATGATCGACGACGGCGTGAAGGGCCTCGGGAAGGGCGACGACGTGCAGGTCGCCGACATCGCCATGCACCTCCTGGAGGCCCTCGAGGCCGGCGAGGCCAAGGGCGTCGGCGGCGTGCTCGAGACGCTCGAGGACTGAGCTTGAGCGACCACGGCGCGACTCGGACCACCGTCGTGGTGGCCAACGCAGACCCCACGGTCTGCGAGGTCCTCGCCCGCGTCGTGGAGGCCGGCGGCTACGAGGCCGTCCGCGTCACCGATCCGACCCAGGTGGTGGGCGGGGTGCTGAGCGCCCCCGCCCTCGCCCTGGTGCTCGACCTGGGCGCCGGCAACGTCCACCAGCTCCGTGCCCTGCGCGGCGGCGACCACCCTCGCTCCACCAGCTCCCGTGCGGTGGTCATCGTGTCGGGCCCGGCCAACGCGCTCCTCGCGTGGCAGGCCGACGCCGACGCGGTGCTGACCCGGCCGTTCGAAGCCGCCCAGCTCCAGGCCGCCCTCGCCGACGTGCTCGCCCGCGAGCCGCAGGAGCGGGCCAAGGCCCGCCGGGCCGAGATCGAGTCCCTCACCGCCTGACCTCGGGCCGTCCCGGCACACCGCCGGTCGATCCCCGTCCCTCGCCGCCACCAACCGAAGTTGGTGTGGAAGTGCGCGATATCGGCTCACTTCCACACCAACTTCGGTCGGGTGGTGGGAGGATCACGGGCAGTGACGGGGCGAGCACGGTGCGAACTAGGCCATTTGGCCTAGACACGGGCTGCCACTGTGCGTAGTATTCGGCCATCAGCTGATCGCTCTCCGTGGTCAGCGCCAGGAGGGGCACCGACCGTGAGCAAGGCTGAAGCGATCGACACCAGCGTCGGACCCATCGGCGGCCAGGCGCTGCCCGAAGGGGTCATGATGCGCCGGGGCCAGTCGTGGGGCGCCGCGGTCCGCCGACAGGACGGCACGATCGGCACCACCAGCCGGGTGCTCCCCGCCAGCCTCGACAAGTGGCGCCAGCTGCCCCTGATCCGCGGCGTCATGGCCCTCGGCGAGACCGCCGCCCTCGGCACCAAGGCCACGGTCTGGGCCGCCCAGGAGCGCGGCGACGAGTCAGGCGACGGCTACACCCGCAAGGGTCTCGCCGCCACCGTGGCCATCGCCATCCTCGCCGTGGTCGGCATCTTCGGCCTGCTGCCCGCCGTGCTGGTGAAGCTGGCGGGCATCGACGGCGCCGTGACCTTCCCGCTCACCGAGGGCATGATCCGCCTCGGCATCCTGGTCGGCTACCTGTGGCTGCTCGGCCGGTCGCCGCAGGTGCAGCGGGTGTTCGCCTACCACGGCGCCGAGCACATGACGATCCACGCCTTCGAGCACCGGATCGCCCTCGTGCCCGACCAGATCCGCCAGTTCAGCCGCCGCCACCCGCGCTGCGGGACGGCGTTCCTGCTCGTGGTCGTGATCACCACGATGTTCGTCCACGCCTTCATGGGCCACCACAGCTGGCAGTGGCTCGTGGCCGGCCGCATCCTCGGGCTGCCGCTCGTGGCCGGTCTGGCCTACGAGGCCATCCGCTTCGCCGGCCGCCACCAGCACCAGTGGATCGGGCGGATCATCATGGCGCCGGGCTCCTGGCTGCAGGGCATCACCACCGCCGACCCCGACGACGACATGATCGAGGTGGCCATCGCCGCCCTCGAGGCCACGCTCGCCGCCGAGCCGCTCGCCCCCGCCGTCGACCTCACCGTCGGTGCTGAGGCCGCAGTGGCCGCCGGGACCGCCCGATGACCGCCGTCCAGGCCACCGATCGGGCCGCCAAGGCCCATCTCGCCTGGAGCCCCGTCCCGCCGGCCACCAACGACCTGGTGTCCCGCCTCGTCGCAGAGGGCATGATCGCGCCCGTGCCATCGATGGAGGAGGCCCCCAGCCGGGTCGAGCAGCTGAGCAACCGGCGCACGCTCGTGCTCGGGCTGTCGGGCATCACCATGCTCGTCGAGGTCCTCAGCATCGCCGGGCTCGTCCCGCACCTGTGGATCGGCGGCCTCGGGCTCTCGTTCTCGCTGCTGCCCGCCATGGCGCTCGGCCTGGCCTGCGGATCCCGCCTGCTCGGGCGCTCGGGCGTCCGCCGGGCCGCCATCGTCTTCTGGGCCATCGCCGGATTGCTGATGACCGGCATCACCGCGATGTACCTCCACCTCGGCCGGCTCGAGCTCGTCCCGGCCCTGGTGCTCGCCGCGCTCGACGAGGAGCTCGTCTACCGCTTGGCGATCCCGGCCGTCATCGCCGCCGCCCTCCGGCTCGGCAACGTGCGGCCCAACGCCGCCCGCATCGCCGGCCTGGTCGCCGCCGCCATCTGGTTCTGCCTGCTGCCCGGCCACCTCGAGCAGGTGGCGACGCCCACCGGGTTCGTGCCCTACGTCGCCTTCGCCTCGCTGTCGGCCTTCATCGTCTACCGGTCGGGCTCGATCCTGCCGCTGGCCTTCGCCCACGCCATCTCGAACCTGTTGACCTTCCTCATGTTCGGCGCCGCCGTCACCGCCGACGCCCGGGGCCTGGGCATGGCGTCGACCCTGTGCCTCCTGGTCCTGGCCTACGGGCGGCCCCGCCGCATCACCGTCGGCGACGAGGGCGGCCTGGTCGACACCCAGACCGGCCTGGCCGTCACGGCCATCGACCTCCGAGACGGCCAGCCGGCCCTCCTGGAGCTGGCCGACGGCCGCTACCTGCCGGTCCACGCCGACATGGTCGTCCCCCGCGAGGTCCACACCCAGGACGTCGCCGACATCGGCTTCGACCTCACCGACCTCGACCTCACCGATGCGGCGGCCATCGAGCGGCGGCGGACCATCGTCGACCTGCGGCCTCCGGGCTCGCCCGAGCGCCGGCGCACCCCTTCTCCTGAGCGAGCTTCCTGACAGCAGCACGTTCGAGGACGGCCCGACGTGCCACCGCTCGAGAGGGAGGGGCGGTGCGTCGGGCCGATCGCCCGCCGCTTCGTGGGTCCGACGGCGGCGGCGAGCTGGCGCTGCTCGCCGGGAGCGCTACAGGTCCTTGAAGTTCTCCCAGTAGCGGCTGGGGGTGGGGCCGCGCTGGCCCTGGTACTTGGAGCCCACGGCGGCCGAGCCGTACGGCACGTCGGCGGCGGTCGTCATCCGCAGGAAGCTGATCTGGCCGATCTTCATGCCCGGGTAGAGGGTGATCGGGAGCGTGGCGATGTTGCTGAGCTCGAGCGTGATGTGCCCGTCCCAGCCGGCGTCGATGAACCCGGCGGTGGAGTGGATGAGCAGCCCCAGGCGGCCCAGGCTGCTCTTGCCCTCGAGCCGGCCCACCAGGTCGGTCGGCAGCTTCACCCGCTCGGCCGTGGAGCCGAGCACGAACTCGCCGGGGTGCAGCATGAACGGGATCTCGTCGTCGGCCAGCTCGACCAGCTCGGTGAGGTCCTCGAGGTTCTGCTTCACGTCGATGATCGGCGTGGTGTGGTTGCGGAACACCCGGAAGTAGCGGTCG
>DATMGQ010000314.1:0-5857 GCA_035555395.1 Acidimicrobiales bacterium | reverse complement strand
CCCGCAGGCCGAGGAGACCACGCAGCTCGTGAGCCGCCTGCGCAACGACGTGCTCCCCTCGCTCGAGTCGAAGGCCGGCGTCGAGGTCCTGGTCACCGGCAACACCGCCATCAGCATCGACTTCTCGAACCTGCTGGCCAGCCGGCTGCCCTACTTCTTCGCCGCCGTGCTGATCCTGTCGTTCCTGCTGCTCATGGCCGTGTTCCGGTCGCTGCTGGTCCCGCTCAAGGCGGTGATCATGAACCTGCTGTCGATCGGCGCGGCCTACGGCATCATCGTCGCCCTCTTCCAGTGGGGCTGGCTCGGCGACCTCACCGGCGTCGAACCGGCGCCGATCGAGCCGTGGATGCCGATGATGCTCTTCGCCATCGTGTTCGGCCTCTCCATGGACTACGAGGTGTTCCTCCTGTCCCGCATCCGCGAGGAGTGGCACCGCACCGGCGACAGCCACCGCTCCGTGGCCGACGGCCTGGCCGCCACGGCCAAGGTCATCACGGCCGCCGCGGCGATCATGGTGTTCGTCTTCGGCTCGTTCATCCTCGAGTCCGACCGCACCGCCAAGCTCATGGGCACCGGCCTGGCCATGGCGATCCTGCTCGACGCCACCGTGGTCCGCATGCTCCTCGTGCCCGCCACGATGGAACTGCTCGGCGACCGCAACTGGTGGCTGCCGAAGTGGCTCGACCGCATCCTCCCCAACGTCGACGTCGAGGGCCACGTCGAGGAGTCCCCGTTCATGGACGAGGACGAGCCCGTCCCCACCCCGGTCTGACGCCGCTGCGGGCCGGGCCTTGCGGTCCGGCCCGGGTCAGCGGATCCGGTAGGACCAGCGGTAGGGGCCGGGGCCGATGCGGTGCTCGGCCGTGGTGTCGGGGCCGACGGCACCGCTGCCGACGCCGCGGTGGCGGGCGTCGATCCAGACGTAGCACTCGTCCCGCTCGTCCACCGCGGGCAGGTCCTCGAGGTGGCCGGCGTCGGCGACCTCCTCCTGGGTCCAGCGGCTCACGGTCACGTCCAGCCCGTCGAGCTCGTCGAGGACGAGGACCGGTGCGCCGTCGGCGTCGAGGAAGCGCAGCCAGCGGACGCCGGTGCGGTTGCCGCTGGCCTGAGGGTGGACGTACGGGACGGCCCACTCGTCGACCGGGGTCGTCCACCGGCCGAAGCGGGTCGAGGCCTGCCGGTCCGAGTAGCCCTCGTGCGGCCCGTCGCCGAGCCACTCGACCGTCCGGATGCCGGCACCGAGCTGCAGCCGCACACCCACGCGGGCGATGTCGTCGACGTCGTCGGGCACCACGACCTCGTGCACCACCCGCTCGCCCTCGGGCGACGCGACGGTCCAGGTCACGAGCTCGGCCACCGACGCCGCGTCGCGCAGGCCCATCCGCTCCCAGCGCGCGGCGTGCGGATCGAGGACGGGAGCGAACGTCTCGTTGTCGATCGGGGCCCGCCACAGGGCCAGCTCGGTCGCCGGCGCCGAAGCCCGGTGGTCGCCGGCGTCCGGGGCCGTAGCCGCGCCGGGGGCCTCGGCGACGAGGAACTGCTGACGGGCGACGAGGTGGCCCGCGGGCGCCCAGGGCTCGTCGTCGGCGAGGGTGCACGCGACCGTGAGGTGGGCGCGCTCCCCCGGCCGCAGGTCGACGGGCGGCACCGGCACGCGGATCCGGGTCGAGGCGCCGGGCGCGAGCGCGGGCGGATCCAGCAGCCCGCCGTCGATCGCCACGCCGTCGACCTCGATCGCCCATGACAGCTGCAGGTGCGACAGGTCGCGGAAGTCGTACTCGTTGGTGATGCGCACCACGCCCCGGGCAGCATCGACCGCCTCGAGCCGCACCGGGGCGATCACCGCCGCCAGCTCGAGCAGCGCCGGGTGCGGGACCCGGTTCGCGTCGACGAGGCCGTTGAGGCAGAACGGGCCGTCGTGGGGGTCCTCGCCGAAGTCGCCGCCGTAGGCCAGGCGCTCGGTGCCGTCGGGGAGCTGCTGGACGAGGGCCTGGTCGACCCAGTCCCAGACGAAGCCGCCCTGCAGCCCTGGGTAGGTGCGGATGGCGTCCCAGTAGTCGGCGAGGCCGCCGCACGAGTTGTTCATGGCGTGGATGTACTCGCACATGACGAGCGGCCGGTCGGGCGTGGCCCGGGTGGCCCAGGCGATGAGGTCCGGGACCTCGGGGTACATCGGCACGACCAGGTCCGTCTCCGGGGTCGGCCGGCCCATCAGTTCGCCGAGCTCGAGCGATCCGCCGTTGGTGAGGTCGGTGAAGATGGCCTCGCCGATGCTGCTCTCGTACTGGATCGGCCGGGTCCCGTCCCACTGCCGCAGCCACTCGGAGGCGGCGTGGAGGACGGGGGCGTTGCCGCTCTCGTTGCCGAGCGACCAGATGATGATCGACGGGTGGTTCTTGTCCCGCTGGGCCATGCGGGTGATGCGCTCGAGGACGGCGCTCCCCCACCGCGGGTCCTTGATGAGGCTGCGGAGGTAGGCGTGGGTCTCCAGGTCGGCCTCGTCGACGACGTAGAGCCCGAGCTCGTCGCACAGGTCGTAGAGGACGGCGTCGTTCGGGTAGTGCGACGTGCGCACGGCGTTGATGCCGTGCTGCTTCATCAGCACCAGGTCGGCGCGGATGGACTCGGCGGTGACCGCCTTGCCGCGCCGCGGGTCGTGGTCGTGGCGGTTCACGCCCTTGATGAGCACCGCCTTCCCGTTCACGAGCAGCTCGTGGCCGACCACCTCGACGCGCCGGAAGCCCACGTCCAGGCCCACGGCGTCGACGACCTCGCCGGCGTCATCGAGCAGCGTCACCTCGAGGCGGTGGAGGTTCGGCGCGTCGGCGCTCCACGGAGCCACGTCGGGCACCGAGAGGTCGGCCACGGCGTGGCGGCCGTCGAACACGAGCCAGTTGGTGAGCGAGTCGGTCGGGTGCTCGAAGCGCGCCGGCGCCTCGGCCTCGACATCGGCGACCTCGAAGGACACCGTCCACCCGCTGGGCCCGTGGCCGTCGGCGCCCAGCCGGGCCTCGACCTGCAGGCGACCGTCGCCCGTGGCGAGGTCCAGGTCGATCCGGGCGTGGACGTCGGCGATGTGCACCGGCGGCGTGGCGTAGGCGAAGACGCTCCGGTGGAGGCCGGCGTGGTGCCAGTGGTCCTGGTCCTCGAGGTAGGTGGCGTCGGACCAGCGGACGACGGTGAGGGCCAGCTCGAACGGGACGCCGGGCGTGACGATGCCGGTGAGGTCCACCTCGGTGGGCAGGCGGGAGTCCTTGCCCATGGCCACGGGGGCGCCGTCGACGTGCACGTAGAGCACGGTCTCGGCGCCGGCGACGTGGAGCACGAGCCGCTGGCCCTCCCACTCGGCGGGCAGCGTCACGGTCCGGCGGTGGACGCCGGTGGGGTTGGCGTCGGGCACGTGCGGCGGTGGGCCCGGGAACGGCATCTGGATGTTCGTGTACTGGGGCCGGTCGAAGCCCTGCATGGTCCAGCAGCCCGGCACCTCGATGGCCGCCCACCCGTCGGTGGCGCCCGTGAGGTCGTCGCCGGTCACGTCCTCGGGCCGCGCCCGCAGCGCGAAGGCCCAGTCGCCGTCGAGCGGGAGGACCTGCGTCCGGGCGAGGTACGTGGACATCGGCACGCGGCCGAACCCGGTCGCCTCGGTGCGAGCCCACGACCGAGGCCCGAACGCGTCGAGCGCGCTCATCGGACGGGGGACGGGGAGCGGAGGGCCACGGGCATCGGCTCACCCTTGCAGATGGCCTGCCACCCCAGCGTCCCCCACGATTTCGGGTCACGCGAGCCGCGCTGGAGCGCACAGGTGACCCGAAACCGGCCAGTCCCACGATTTCGGGTCACGCGAGCCGCGCTGGAGCGCACAGGTGACCCGAAACCGGGTGGGGTGACGATCAGATGACGACGGCGGTGAGGTCCTCGCCGACGGTCACCGGGCCCGAGTACCCGCCCTCGCGCACGTCCTGGGCGAAGCCGTCGGCCTGCTCGGGCGCGTCGGGCGGCGGGATCAGGTGGGTGAGCACGAGGTGCCCGACCCCGGCCCGCTCGGCCAGACCGCCGAGCGCCACCGTGTCGGCGTGGTAGCTGAAGATGGTCTCGAAGGTGGTGCCGGCGATCACCGGCGCGAGCGCAGAGGTGCGGCAGGCCTCGTGAACCAACACGTCGGCGCCAGCAGCGAGGTCCTCGACCTCCTGGCACACCCGGGTGTCGCCCGAGACGACCACGACCCCGTCCGGGGTGCGGACGCGGTAGGCGACGGCGTCGGGCACGGGCTCGTGGTGGACGGCGACGGCCTCGACCGTGACCGCACCATCGGCACTCGTCCAGACGAGCGCCGGCTCGGGCTGGGCGGGGAACGGCCGGAGGTCGATCTCCAGGGGCTCGGCGCCGACGTGCTCGACCCGCAGGGCGAGGTCCTCGTCGTGGGCATCGAGCATGCGGCGCGCGAAGCGGGCGGCGGCGCCGTCGGGCACCACCAGCGGGAGCGTCCCCGTCTGCACGAGCTGCTGCTGGATCCACCGGGTCATCACCACGTCGGCCAGGTCGACCACGTGGTCGCTGTGGACGTGGGTGAGGAAGAGCGCGGTGAGGTCATGCGGCGGGGTGCCGGCCTCCATCAGCCGCACCACGGTGGCCCGGCCGGCGTCGAACTGCAGGGCCACGTCGCCGTGGCGGACGAGGGTGCCGGGGCCGGCGCGCCCCGGTCGCGGGTGCGGCACGCCGGTGCCGGTGAGGATGACCTCGGTGCTCATGCGCCGGGCGGGGCGGGTGCGGGGACGACCGGCTGGTGGCCCCACGTGCTGATCCGGTCGTACTGCCGGTCATCGGTCCACGGCTCGGCGATCTGGCGGGCGCCGTGTCCGACCTCGACCTGGAAGCCGGCCGGGCTGCCCACGTAGAACGAGAACATGTGGTCGTTGTCGTGGCGGCCCAGCCCGTTCGGGAGCGGGAGGCCGGCCTCGAACGCCCGGTCGTAGGCGCGGCCGACGTCGTCGCGGTCCTTCGTCTCGAACATGACGTGGTGGAGGTGCTGCGGCAGCTCGAACGGCGCCCGGGCGAGGGCGAGCGTGTGGTGGCGGGCGTTGCAGTGGAAGAACCGCACCTCCAGGTCGATGCCCGGGGCCAGGTTCGTGACCAGCCAGTCGGACTGGACCATGCCGAGACCCTCGGTGGCGAAGCGGACCGCCTCGTCGAACGCCGTCGTGGCGACGACCGCGTGGCCGAAGCCCTGGTCCTCGGTGAGGAAGCCGCCCGGCACCAGCGGGGTGGGAGCAGGCTGCGCCGTCCGCTCCAGCCCGATGGCCACCTCGACGGCCGATCCCCAGGGTGCGTCGACGACGGCCACCCGCTCGGCTCGGCGGGCGGCGGCCAGCTCGGCGCCGCCGTCGCGGGGTGCGAGCCCCGCGCTGGCGAGCCGGGCGAGGGTGGCATCCCACGCCGCTTCGCTCCCGACCTCGAAGCCGAGGGCGGCCAGGTCGTTGCGGTCGCCCGTCCCCACGACGAGGCGCTGCGCGGCGGCGTCGTCGGTCCAGGTCAGCTCGCCGTCCGAGGTGGGCGCGCCCGGGGCCAGGCCGATCACGTCGGTGAAGAACGTCCTGAGCGCCGCCGGGTCGGCGACCTCCAGCCGCAGGTAGCCCAGTTCCAGCTCGGCGTTCACGACGCCACCTCCTTCGGTGCGACGACCTCGTTGCGGATGGTGCCGATGCCCTCGATCCAGCTCTCGACCACCTCACCGACCTGCAGGAACCGCGGCGGCTGGCGGGTGATGCCGACACCGGCGGGCGTGCCCGTGAAGATGAGGTCGCCGGGCAGCAGCGGCACCACGGCCGAGAGCTCGGCGATCAGGCGGCTGACGGAGAAC
>DATMGQ010000313.1:0-3309 GCA_035555395.1 Acidimicrobiales bacterium | reverse complement strand
CGCCGGTTCGGAGCTGCGCCCCGCGGTCGCGCTGCTCGGGGCCACGCTCGCCCCGGGCGGCTGGCTGGCGATCGCCGTGCACGTCGGCGACGAGGTGCGGCACCAGACCGAGCTGTGGGGCCAGCCGATCGACGTCGACTTCGTGTTCCACGACCCGGCCGCCGTGCTCGGGGCGTTCGCCACCGCCGGGCTCGTCGACGTCGAGTGGTACCGCCGCGGCTCCCAGCCCGGCGAGGCCGACACCGAGCGCCTCTACGTCCTGGCCCGCCGCCCGGCCTGACCGCAGGCCGACGCCTCGGCCCGCGCGTCAGGCGCAGGCGGCGGCGGCGTTCGCCAGCGCCCGGTTCACGTCGGCGTCGACGGTGGGCGGCGCCTCCCAGCCGGGGATGCCCGACGGTGCGGCGCGGCCGAGGTCGGGCTGGGTCAGGGTGAGGACGAAGGCCCGGCGGGCGTCGTCGGCGTCGATCTTCTCGGCCATGCACGGCACGATCTGGTCGAGCGAGACGGTCCGTCCGCCGCCGGCTTCGACCGCGGTGATCCCGGCCCGGGCGAGGAGGGTCCGGGCGTCGAGGCCGCAGTGCTCGTACTGCCCCTCGATGTCCTGCGCGTCGTCCCACGTGAGGCCGGCGGCAGCCGAGGCCCCCGCCGGGTCGCGGGCGAAGTCCTCGGGCTCGAAGCCGGCGGCCTCCAGCTCGTCGGCGCCGACGAACGTGACCCACGGAAGGGCGACGCACCGCGCCTGTTGCTCGGTCAGTCCGGTGAAGCCGGCCCACATCGCACCCGGCTCGACGAGCCGCGCCGCGAGGGCGTCGACGTAGGGCTGGCCGGTCCCGTCCACCGTCGGCGGGTCGTCCAGCTCCCGGTCGGTGTCCCGGAGCCAGCGGATCGACAGCACGGCCAGGGTGATCACCACCACGGCCAGGACCACCGAGGCTGGCCGGATCCGCCGCAACCGGTACACGTCCGGACCCTACGACCCCGCGGCGTAGCGTGGCGGCTGCATGAGTGGGTCCGACCAGCTGCCGTTCGACGGGGACCTCCCCCTCCCGGAGGTGGCCGACGAGCCCGACGAGGCGCACGAGGTGGCGGCCGACCAGGCCGAGGTCACGGATCCGGCCCCCGAGCCCGACGAGGATCCGGCCCCGACGGGCCCGACGGCCAAGCCGCGCTCGTTCCAGGCGTCGGCGGGGATCCAGGGCCGGCAGTTCGCCGAGCAGTGCGACACGCTCCTGTCCCACTTCGGCTTCGAGCTGAAGGGCCGTCGCGTCCTCACCGAGGTCGGCGTCGAGATCGACCAGGAGGCGGTGAGCCCCGGCGGGACCACCGTGTGGTTCGAGTACAAGGGCAGCATCCAGGGCAAGCGGCCGGGGCTGATCCGCACCGACACGCTGAAGAAGGCCATCGCCAACGGCGCGCTCCTGCGCTCGCTGCCCGATCCCGCGCCCTACGTCGTGGTCACGTCGCACCTGCCCGAGGCCGGTTCGGGCGCGGCGATGCTCGACGCCGCCCTGCGCCTCCGCTACTTCGCCGACGTGGTGTGCCTGTACGACCCGAAGGCCACCGCCCGCCTGGGCGACTGGTAGCGCTGGTCCCTACGCCTTCGTCGGGTCGGTGACCCGGCCCAGGAAGAGCGGCGTCCCGTTGGCGACGTCGTGGATGACGAACAGGAACGGGCGGTCGATGTCGAGCTCCTGGTCGGTCAGGGGTGCGCCCACCGTCTCGAACACCGCTGCGGTGGCCGCCGCCGCCTCCGTGCCGTGCTCGTCGATGGTGACCGTCGCCTGGTGGAGGACGTCGTCGAGGCGCAGCGGCTGCGCATCGGGGTCCGTGGTCATCGGCTCGAAGTCGGTCTCGGTCGTGAACGGTGCGGTCACGCCGAGGGACCGGAGGGCGGCGCCGACGGGCGACCGCTGGTCGAGGTCGAACCGGGGGACCTGCAGCTGCACCGTGGTCGGCGTGCCGCCGGTCAGGGCCTGGTGCAGGAGCTCGCCGTCCAGCTCGCCCTCGAACGCCGCCAGCTGGCCCTCGTCGGGGACGATGAACGTCATGGCCAGCTTGGAGCCGGCGTAGGGGAGGCTCACCGCCTGCCACCCCTCGCCCTGCTGGTAGGCGAGCGGCGCGGTGGTGGCGAGCATCGGCGCCTGGACCGTGGAGCCGTCGGCCGTGGTGAACGGCTGGTCGTCCTCCACCGGGTCGAGCTCGTCGAGCCAGGGCGCCTTGAAGAACATGGCGTTGGTGAGGACCAGGCGGGTGTCGGCGTCGACCGAACCCTCGGGGAGCAGGTCGGTGATGTGCTCGCGGGTGTGCTCGGCGACCCAGTCGTTGATCTCGCCGCGCGCCCGTTCGGCGTCGTTCACGTAGTCGGCCGTCCACATCGAGGCGTCGTAGCCCCGGCGCAGCTCGTCGAGGAACGGCTGCCGCCAGGTGACGTTCGACTGGCCCCACAGCGCGTTGGCGCTGGTGAGCTCGATCTCGCCCAGGTCGCCGCTCGGCAGCTGCACCGGCCCGGTGAGGTCCTCGAGCCACGCGACCGCGCCGTTGAGCGAGCGGTGCAGCGTCTCGGGATCGGCGTCGCCGAAGAACTGGTCGAGCTGGTCGGCCGAGTCGCCGTCCGCACCGGCCCGCGCCATGCCGAGGGTCACGCCGATCGACACCGGCGAGAAGGCCACGTTGCCGTCGTCGGCCGCGGTCGCGATCGGCTCGTACAGCTCGGCACCGACGTGGGTCATGATCTCGGCGCCGGCCACGCCTTCCTCCTCGGTGGCGCGCGGGTGCGCCACGTTGGACTCGACGTGGGCTGCGCCCGCCGAGCTGGGCTCGTCGCCGCACGCCGCCATCGACACCGCCAGCGCCCCGATCGCAGCCAGCCCCAGCCACCTCCCGCCTCGCACCGTCAGGCCTCCGGCTCGGCGTCGGGCCGCAGCGAACGGGTGATGCCCGGCCCGGTCAGCTCGGTGATGGGGTCGTCGACGTCGTCGAGCTCGAGCCGCAGCGCCCGGCTCATCACCGCGTGCAGGTCGTACCAGCAGGTGATGTAGGTGAGCTCGAGGATGGCGAGCTCCGACAGGTGCTCGCGCAGGGCGGCGAAGGTGCCGTCGGACGCCCGGCCGCCGTGGAGGACGAGGGCGTCGGTCCACGCGAGGACGGCGCGCTCCGCAGGCGAGAACAGGTCGCTCGTCTCCCAGGACGGGACGGCCTGGATCTTCTCCTCGCTCACGCCGTTGTCGCGGCTGGCCTTGCAGTGCTGCGAGAAGACGAAGCGGCTGCCGCGAGCCCAGCCTGCCCGGGTCTGGGCCAGCTCCCGCAGCA
>DATMGQ010000312.1:0-11637 GCA_035555395.1 Acidimicrobiales bacterium | reverse complement strand
CGCACTGTTCCTGAGCGTGGTCGGGTACGCCATGGCCGGCGTGTTCGTCGCCGCAGGCGCGCCGGACCTCGCGCTCACCCAGGTCACGGTCGAGACGCTGTCGACCGTGGTGTTCGTCCTCGTGCTCCGACGCCTGCCGCCGACGTTCGAGCGCCAGTCCACCTCCCGGCGGCGCATCGGCCGCCTGCTCATCTCGGGCACGGTCGCGGCGGTGGTCTTCGTGTTCGCGCTGATCGCCGGGGGCTACGACCTCCCGGCCTCGGTCTCGGACCAGATGGTCGACCGGGCGGTCCCCGACGGGCACGGCCGCAACGTCGTGAACGTCACGCTCGTGGACTTCCGCGGCTTCGACACCCTCGGCGAGATCACCGTGCTCGTCGCCGCGTCGATCGGGGCCGTCGCGCTCGCCCGGGCCGGGCGCCGCACCCGACGGGCCGGAGACGACGCCGCGCGCCTCGTGGCCGGGTCGTCCGGGGCCGAAGGCAAGCGGCTGGCGTTCGTCGACGTGTCGGTCCGGCTCGCCTTCCCGGTGGTCGTGCTCATGTCGCTGTGGCTGCTCTTCTCGGGCCACAACCGGCCGGGCGGCGGGTTCGTCGGCGGCCTCCTCGCCGGTTCCGCCATCACCCTGCGGTTCATCGCGGGCGGCGTGGCCGAGGTGCGCCGGCGCACCCGCTTCCAGCCCTGGACGGTGCTCGGAGCCGGCCTGCTCACGGCGGTGACCACGGCGCTGGCCCCCATCCTCATGGGGCGCGACGTGCTGCAGCTCTCGTACAAGTCGCTCACCGTCCCCGGCTTCGGCAAGGTCGCGCTGAGCTCGACCCTCGCGTTCGACATCGGCGTCTACCTCGCCGTGGTCGGCATGGTGCTGATGGCCTTCGAGGCGTTCGGCGACGAGCCCGAGGAGGCACCCACGTGACCGTCATGCTCGCGGCGGCCGCCGCCGTGCTCTTCGGGCTGGGCACCTACCTCCTGCTCCAGCGGAAGCTGAGCCGGATCATCATCGGCCTCGGCCTGCTCACCCACGGCGCCAACATCTTGATGATCACCGCGGGCAAGCGCGGCAACCCGCCCATCATCGGCGAGAGCCGGCCCGAGGACCTGGCGGACCCGCTCCCCCAGGCGCTGGCGCTGACCGCCATCGTCATCACGTTCGGCGTGACCACGCTGCTGTTGGCGCTCGCCTACCGGAGCTGGCTGCTGAACGGCGACGACGAGGTGCAGGACGACGTCGCCGACCGCGGCATCGGCCAGTCCGAGGTCGTCCACGACGAGATCGAGGACCAGCTGCAGGTCATCGCCCGGGAGGAGCACCGTTGAGCTGGCTGCTCCCCCTCCCCATCGTGCTGCCGCTCCTGGCCGCAGCCCTGTCCATCCTGGCCGGCCGGTCGAAGACCGCCCAGCGCGTCATCGGCGTGGGCACCCTCGGTGCGCTCGTCGTGGTGTCGATCCTGCTGCTCATCGAGGTCGAACGGGCCGGGATCGTCGTCATCGAGGCCGGCGACCGGCCCGACCCCCTCGGCATCTCCCTGGTGGCCGACCGGTTCTCCGCCGTCCTGCTGCTGGTGGCCGAGATCACCCTGTTCGCCGTCCTCGTCTACGCGATCGGCGAGCCGACCACCGAGCGCAACCACGTGGGGTTCCAGTCCGCCTACCTGATCCTGGCGGCCGGCGTGGCGGCGTCGTTCCTCACCGGCGACCTGTTCAACCTGTTCGTGGCGTTCGAGATGATGCTCACGGCGAGCTACGTGCTGATGACCCTCGGCGGCCGCCAGGAGCAGGTGCGGGCGGGCATGACCTACATCATCATCAGCCTCATCGCCTCCACCCTGTTCGTGACCGCGCTGGCGCTGCTGTACTCGGCCACCCACACCGTGAACATGGCCGACCTCGCGGTGCGCCTCGACGAGCTCCCCTCGGGCGTGCGGACGGCGTTCGCCGTGCTGCTGCTGGTGGTGTTCGGCATCAAGGCGGCCATCTTCCCGCTGTTCTTCTGGCTCCCCGACAGCTACCCCACCGCCCCCTCGCCCATCACCGCCGTGTTCGCCGGGCTGCTCACCAAGGTCGGCGTCTACGCCATCGTGCGCACCCAGCTGCTGCTGTTCACCGACGACTCGAGACCGGCCACCCTGCTGCTCGTCATCGCCGGGGCGACGATGGTCATCGGGGTCCTGGGGGCCATCGCCCAAGACGACATCCGCCGCATCCTGTCGTTCACCATCGTCAGCCAGATCGGCTACATGGTGATGGGACTCGGGTTCTTCACCGTGGCCGGCATCGCAGCGGTGATCTTCTCCATCATCCACCACATCCTCGTGAAGACCTCGCTGTTCCTCACCACCGGCCTGGTCGAGCGGGCGGGCGGGTCCACCAAGCTGTCGAGCGTCGGCGGCCTGGTCCGCACCGTGCCCATCGTCGCGACCCTGTTCCTGCTGTCGGCGCTGAGCCTGGCGGGCATGCCGCCGTTCTCGGGGTTCATCTCGAAGCTGGCCCTCTTCGAGGCGGGCATCGACGCCCAGCACCTGGCGATCATCGCCGTCGCCATCGTCGTGAGCTTCCTCACCCTGTTCTCGATGCTGCGCATCTGGACCGGCGCCTTCTGGAGCCCCGCCGAGGTCGCACCGCCGCCCGCGCCCGTCGACGCCAAGCGCAACGGCCCCACCCTCATGGTCCTGTCGACGACCTTCCTCGTGGCGTGCAGCCTGGCGGTGGCGCTCGCCGCGGGACCGATCTACGCGTTCAGCGAGCGGGCGGCGGCGTCGCTCCTGGACCGGGACGCCTACATCGAGGCGGTGACGGGGCCGTGAGGCGGGTCGCCTGGACCGCGGCGCTGGTCGTCCTCTGGCTGCTCGCCTGGGGCGACGTGTCGGTGGCCAACGTGGTGAGCGGCATCGTCGTCAGCTCCGCCGTGCTCGTGTTCTTCCCGCTCGGACCACCGGGGGACCTCCGCTTCCACCCGGTCGGGGCGGCCCGCCTGGTCGGCTACGTCGCGGTCCAGCTCGTCGTGTCGAACGTGGCCATGGTGCGCCAGATCGTCCGGCCGCGGCCGGCGTTCGCGCCCGGCGTGATCGCCCACCACCTCCAGCAGCCGTCCGAGGGCGTGCTCACCGCGATGACCAGCGTGATCTCGCTGAGCCCCGGCACCATGACCGTGGACACCACGCCCGACGCCTCCACCATCTACGTGCACTTCCTCGTGCTCGACGACATCGAGGTCGCCCGCCAGGGCCTGCGCCACCTGGAGGAGCTGGTGGTCCACGCCCTGGGGGGCCCGCCACCGGCCACGGATCCGCCGCCGGCCGCAGCCTCGGCCCCGAAGGCGGCGCCGTGACCACCGCGACCTTCGTGATCCTGGCGCTCGCCGCCGCGCTCTTCGCCTACCGGCTGTGCATCGGGCCGTCGCTGGCCGACCGGGTGCTCGCCGTCAACGGCATCGTCGTCGTCGGCATGGCGGCGCTCGCGGTGTACGCCGCCAGCACCGGCCTCGGCTCCTACCTGCCCACGCTGATCGCCCTCGCGCTCGTCGGGCCCATCAGCACCGGCATGATCGCCCGCTACATGGAGGCACGGCACCGTGATCGCTGAGATCGTCATCCTCCTCGGTGCGCTGCTGATCCTGCTGTCCGCGATCGGCGTCGTCCGCTTCGATGACGTGCTCGCCCGTCTCCACGCCCTCGCCAAGGCCACCACCCTCGGGGTCCTCGTGGTCCTGGTCGGCTCGGCGATCGCCCTGCACACCTTGTACGACGTCACCTCGATCCTGCTCGCCGCCCTCCTCCACCTGCTGGTGTCGCCGCCCGCATCCAACATGCTCTCGCGCGCCACCTACCTCTCCACGGGCCTCCCCGACGGCCGCGTCGACGAGTGCCAGCAGGAGCGAGCGCAGCAGGCCACACGACACGACTGAGCCGCGGGTTCGTCCGCTCGCAGCCCGCCACGGCCTCCGTCGTAGGATCGTGCGTCCCGCCCTCGTAGCTCAGTTGGATAGAGCGACCGCCTCCTAAGCGGTAGGCCACAGGTTCGATTCCTGTCGGGGGCACGCCGTCGCCCGCCCTCCCGGCGGCGACCCCAGCCGGAGCTCGTCGGTCGCAGCCGGGGAGCGGTGCTCCTCGCCCACGAGTTCGATCGCGGGCGGGTGTGGTGCGACGGGACCGGGTCAGAAGCGGGCGGCGTAGGTGCTGCTGTGGCGGACCGTGCGGATGGCGTCGGTCGGGCGCGTGGTGCCGGCAAGGATCGGGTCGGTCAGGGTCCGCAGCTCGGCCGTGGTGGGCGTGGCCTGGCGCATGGCCCGGACCGCCCGCCACACCTGGACCACCGGGTGCTTGGTGCGGGTGTTCTCGCTGGAGTCCGAGAAGCTGGCCATGAGGGCGCCGCGGCTCGTCACCCGGGCGTCGAGGCGCCGCACCCAGAACGCGCGGCCGCTCGGGTCCGGGTTCCGGCCCAGCACGTTGCGGTACACGAGGTCGACGAAGGCACCGTTGCCGAGCGAGCCGTAGGTCCGCTGGAACTCGCTGGAGGTGGCGAAGTTCTGGGCGACGACGACGAGGCCACGGCCCGACGCCAGCTGGCGGGTCCAGAAGTCGAGGCCGGACGGGTCCGGGGCCCGCGTGAAGTACGCGTGGTACAGCCGCACGAGCCGGGCGTCGGTGGTGGTCTGCGACGGCGGGATGAGCGACTCGATGACGCCGTCGGCCGACGCGACGCAGGCATCGATGGAGGCCGACGCGGTGTTCAGCTCCTGCGCCGTCGGCTGCCGGCCCGTGAGGTCCAGGTACTGCCGCCGGACCAGCGCCTCGGTCGACGCGAACGGCGTCCGGTCCGGCGTGCACGGCACGGTGCTGGTCGTCGTGGTGGTACCCGGGGCGGAGGTGGTGGTCGAGCCCGGAGCGGTGGTCGTGGTCGTCGTGGTCGAGCCGGCGTGCTCGAGGTCGAGCTCGTCCCAGAGGAACGGGCCGATCGAGCCGGTCCAGCGGGTGCCCGACGCGGCGAGCCCCACCGTGTGGCCGGATCCGGCCTGCTCGACGAACGTGCAGCGCGAGCCCGCGGCGACCAGGCCGTCGCAGGTCTTGCGGGCGTAGGCCGAGGTGTTCCCGGTGACGGTGTCCGACGCGTAGTGGAACATCAGCGCCGGGGCGTCGGTGCTCTGGAGCGTGATCAGCCCCAGGTCGATGCCGGGCGTGAGGTGGGCGCCGGTGGAGACGGCGGCGCGGATCTTCGGCGACCACGCGGCGAGCGGGCCGCCCGGCGTCGGGTCGTCGGCCGCACCGACGCCGAGGGCGATCGCACCGCCGGCGGACGAGCCGACCATCGAGATGCGGGTGGGGTCGATCCCGTACGTGGCCGCCTTCGACCGCAGCCAGCGAACGGCCTCCATGCCATCGTCGATGGCGTTGAGCGCGGCACCGAGCCAGCGGGCCTGGTCGGTGGAGGCGTTGGCCCCGGGATCGGTGCGGTACCCGAGCGACACCGCGACGAAGCCGAGGCGGGCGTAGCCCTTGGCCGTCGAGGTCATCTGCGACTTGTCGCCGGAGGTGAACCCACCGCCGTGGATCAGGATCGCCAGCGGCCGCTGGGCCGGCCCGCCAGCCGGCGGGAGGTACACGTCGAGCTTCAGCGACACGGTGGTGCCGGCGTGGTTCTTCGCGGTGCCGTACACCTGGTCCGCCACCGTCGTGAGCTGGGCGTCGGTGTACTGCGCGGTCACGAAGCGGCCGGACGCAGGCATCGCCTCGCCAGCCGGGGCGAGGACCCCGATGAGGACGACGACGGCCGCGACGATCGTGGCGACGACGCCGACCCGTGCCCGGGTCGAGCGCCTCACCGACGGGCCTTGCCGACCGGCGCGGCCTTGCGGACCTGGGCCCGGGCCTCGCTCCAGTTCCCGTTGAGGGTGGCGAGGACGGCGTCGACGGCAGGGAAGGTCACCATGCCGTCGCTCAGCAGCACCAGGCCGCGCACCGGGCCCTCGTTCAGCGCGGTGCGCACCATCTTGAGCGTGGCCTCGTCGGGATCGGGGAACTCCGAGAGCGACTGGCGCAGCCCCTCCCGCACGATCGCGGCGCTGATGAGGCGGCCGATCCGCGTCGCCTGCAGGTCCTCGAGCGTGGAGTTCCGGTTGAACGGGCGGATCGGCGGCACGACCGGGATCGGCTTGCCGAGGAGGGCGGCGAACTCGTCGGCGGTGGCCACCATGCCCGCCGGCTTCGCGACGGGCGTGACCACGTCGTCCGACGCGATGTCGACCGGGAGGAACGTGACCGCCTCGACCGACGAGCGGGCGACCGCGAGGTCGTACGCACCGGCCTCCACGAGCCAGTCGTGGGCGGCGACGTCCCACACGGCGAAGGCCCGGCGGTCCAGCACGATCGCCACCTCCTCGGACTCGCCCGGCTCGAGGTGGACCTTGGCGAAGCCCTTCAGCTCCTTGGCCGGACGGTGCACCGAGCTCTCGCGGTCGTGCACGTACACCTGCACGACGTCGCTCCCTGCCCGGTCACCGGTGTTGGTGACGGTGAGGGTGACCGTGAGGTCGGTACCCGAGCCGGACACGGCGACGTCGTCCCACGAGAACCTCGTGTACGAGAGCCCGTGGCCGAACGCGAACCGGGCCGGCACGCCGGCGGTGTCGTGGAAGCGGTACCCGATGAACGGCCCCTCCCGGTACTGCACCTGGCGGGGCTGGCCGGGGAAGTTCCGGTCCGACGGCAGCTGGGCCACGTGCTCGGGGATGCTCTCGGCGAGCCGCCCACCCGGGTCGACGTCGCCGAACAGCACGTCGACGATGCCGCCCGCGCCGGCCTGGCCACCGAGCCAGCACTCGAGGACGGCACCCACCCGCTCGGAGAACGGCAGGTGCACGGCGCCCCCGTTGCTCAGCACCACCACGACCGGCGCCGGCAGCGCGGCGAGCGCCTCGATCACCTTGATCTGCCCGTCGGGGAGGTCGAGCGAAGAGCGGTCGAAGCCCTCCGACTCCATCGGCGCCGGCAGCCCGCCGCAGAACACGACGACATCGGCGTCGGCCGCCACCGCGAGCGCCTCCTCGAGCAGCTCGTCGGTGGTCGCGCCCGACGACGGGTCGAACGCCGGCGCGTAGGCGACCACGGCGTCCGCCCCCACCCGCTCCCGCACGATGTCGAGCACCTTGTCGACCCGGGTCGGGTTCACCTGCGAGCTGCCGGCGCCCTGGAAGCGCGGCGTCTCGGCGAACGAGCCGATCACGGCGATCCGCCCGAGGTCCGGCGAGAGCGGGAGCACGCCGTCGTTCGTGAGCAGCACCGATCCCGCAGCCGCGGCCCGCCGACCCAGCGCGTGGTGGGCCTCGTGGTCGCTGGCGGGCCGGTCCCGACGAGCCCGCTGGAGCAGCTCGACCACCCGGGCGGCGCAGCGGTCGAGATCGGCCTCGTCGAGCTCGCCCGACTCGACCGCGGCGAGCAGGTCGGCGTCGTAGGCGCCCTTGTTGCCGGGCATCTCCAGGTCGAGGCCGGCCCGCACACCGGCGACGCGGTCGTTGGCCGCGCCCCAGTCGGTCATCACCAGGCCCTCGAAGCCCCACTCGTCGCGCAGCACCTCCTGCAGCAGGTGGCGGTGCTCCGACGCGTAGGTGCCGTTGACCAGGTTGTACGAGCACATGACGGTCCACGGCGCCGACTCCTTCACGGCGATCTCGAAGCCGGTCAGGTACACCTCCCGCAGCGTCCGCTCGTCCACCACCGCGTCGACCACCAGCCGGTGGGACTCGTGGTTGTTCACCGCGTAGTGCTTGAGGCTGGTGCCGATCCCCTGGGACTGGACGCCGCGGATCATGGCGGCGGCGAGCTTGCCGCTCAGCAGCGGGTCTTCGGAGAGGTACTCGAACGAGCGGCCGCCGGCGGGGTGGCGCTTGATGTTGATGCCCGGGCCGAGGACGACGGCGACGCCCTGCTCGGCCGCCTCCTCGCCGAGGGCCACGCCGACCTCCTCGACCAGCGCGGCGTCCCACGTCGAGCCGAGCGCCGCCGCGGTCGGGAAGCAGGTCGCCGGCTGCGATCCCTGGAGGCCCAGGTGGTCGCCGCCGCGCTGCTGGTGGCGCAGGCCGTGGGGCCCGTCGGCGATGTCGATGCCCTCGATGCCGAACTCGGGCACCGGCTCCAGATCGAACCGCCCGGCCCCCGACAGCAGCCGGACCTTGGCGGGCCGGTCGAGCTTCCCGACGATCTCAGCAGCGGTCGGGTCGGAGGCGGCGTCGGCAGGGCGTCCCATGGCCGGAGCGTAGGGGACGGTTCCGGGACCGGCTCCGGGACCCGGCCACTGCCGGTGCTGGCCTTCCTCGACCGCGCTTTGTAAGGTTCACCTATCATGTGGTCCAAGGAGTGCTTCTCATGACGGCGGTGCCGGGGACCTCCCGTCGGCTGGTGCTGGCTGACGGCCGCGCCCTCCACTACCGCACGGCCGGGTCGGGTTCGCCGACCGTCGTGCTCGAGGCGGGCATGGGCTGCTCGCTCGCCGGCTGGGCCGCCGTCGTGCCCGGCCTGGCCGAGCAGACCACCGTCGTCGCCTACGACCGCGCCGGGTACGGGCAGAGCGACCCGGACCCGCAGCCCCGGACGCTGCCGCGCCTGGCCGCCGACCTGCTCGCGCTGCTCGAGCACCTCGACGACCGCCGCGTCGTCCTCGTCGGGCACAGCTGGGGCGGCCCGGTCATCCGCACCGCGCTCGCCAGCCGCCCCGACCTCATCGCCGGGGCCGTGCTCTGCGACCCGAGCGACGAGGACATGGAGCTGTTCCACACCAGGGCGGCCGCCCGGCAGCGCCGCTGGATGGTGAAGGCGCTGCCGACCATGCGGCGCCTCGGCCTCGTGGAGCTCGGCGTGAAGGCGTCGACCAAGGGCCTGCCGCCCGCCGTGGCGGCCGAGATGGCCACCACCGACAGCACCGCCCGGCACGTGGCCGCGATGCAGGCCGAGCTGGCCGCCTTCGAGGACGACGTGGCCCAGCTCCGGGCCCGCCCGCTGCCCGTGCCCGAGGCGCCGGTGACCATCATCACCGGCGTCAAGGAGACCAGGAAGCTGCTGCCCGGCACCGGCGACGCCGCGCGCAACGCCGTCCTCGCGGCCAACGAGCGCCGGGCGGCGTCGTACCCGCACGGCCGGCACGTCTCCGCGTTCGGCTCCACCCACTACGTGCCCTTCACCGAGCCCGAACTGGTCGCGACCGAGGCCCTCGCCCTCGTCGACGCCGCCCGGGCCGAGGAACCCACCCGATCCACGACCGAGGACCCGCGATGACCCGCCGACCCGCCACCGCCGCCGCCCTGCTCCTCGCGCTGGGCCTCCTGCTGACCAGCGCGCTCGCCGCCTGCGGCAGCAGCAGCTCCGACGGCGGCTCGTCCGAGCCCGCCGCGAACAGCGAGGGGAACGACGACGCCGGCTCGGCCGGCGGCACCGTCACCATCGAGCACCGCTACGGCTCGACCGAGGCGCCCGTCGCCCCCGAGCGCATCGTCTCGCTCGACACCCAGTGGACCGACGTCCTGGCCGCCCTCGACGCTCCGCCCGCTGGCTACATCGCCGACCCGAGCTCGCCCGACGGGTACCCCTGGCGGGAGGACCTGCTCGACGACTCGGCCGCGATCGAGGCCGTCGACCAGCTGCCCTACGAGAAGATCGCCGCCCTGAAGCCGGACCTGATCGTGGTGTCGTACCTGGCCCAGGACGAGGGCGACTACGAGAAGCTCTCGGCGATCGCCCCGACCATCGCGACCCTCAGCGACGCCGAGGTCGACACGTGGCAGGACATCACCGCCGCGGCCGGCCAGGTGCTCGGCCAGGAGGACGAGGCGGCGGCGCTGGTCGAGCAGGTGGACGGCGGCGTGGCGAAGGTGGCCGAGGAGCTCCCCGGCCTCGACGGCAAGACGTACTCGCTCGTGAACTACGTGGCCGGCGACCGGTTCTACGTCGTGGCCGATCCCGACGACGGCGCTGCCGTCCTGTTCGACCAGCTCGGCCTGGCGATCACGCCGGACATCCTCGACGCCGCCAAGGGCGCCTCGGGCCGGGTCGAGCTCAGCCTGGAGAACGCCGAGCTGTTCGACGCCGACCTGATCCTGCTCCTCGCCAACGGGTCCGATCCCGAGGACATCTCGGGCTGGAACGAGCTGCAGGCGGTGCAGGACGGGGCCGAGGTGGTGCTCGACTACGACCTCGCCGTGGGCCTCAACACGCCGACGCCGCTGTCGATCCCGTACGCCCTCGAGGAGATCCGCCCGGCGCTGGAGGCCGCGGCAGCCGCCTGACCCGCCAGTCGGGGCACGGGAACTGACGATCTCGTCACCGAAGCGCTCCCCCGGGCTCGCCGGGCGTAGATTGCTCCCGTGGACGTTCGGGATCGCAACCGGGTCACCGAGGACGGGTCCTCCTCGGCCCCGGCCCTGGTGTTCGCCCACGGCTTCGGGTGCGACCAGCGCATGTGGCGGCTCGTCGCCCCGGCGTTCGAGGACCGCTACCGGGTCGTGACGTTCGACCACGTCGGCTTCGGCCGCTCGGACCTGTCGGCGTTCGACCCCGAGCGCCACGGCTCGCTCCAGGGCTACGCCGACGACCTGCTCGAGGTCGTCGACGCCCTCGACCTCCACGACGCGGTGTTCGTGGGCCACTCGGTGGCGGCGATGATCGGCGTGCGCGCCGCCGTCACCGACCCGGGTGCGTTCCGCGCCCTCGCGCTGGTGTGCCCGTCGCCCCGCTACATCGACGCCCCCGGCTACACGGGCGGGTTCACCGAGGCCGAGATCGACGGCCTGCTCGACCAGCTCGACGCCAACTACCTCGGCTGGTCGGCGGCGATGGCGCCCGTGATCATGGGCAACGCCGACCGGCCCGAGCTCGGCGACGAGCTGACCAACTCGTTCTGCCGGACCGATCCGCGCATCGCCGAGGCCTTCGCCCGCGTCACCTTCCTCTCGGACTCGCGAGCGGACCTCCCGCTGGTCGAGCAGCCGTCACTGGTCATCCAGACCACCAACGACGCCATCGCACCGGAGGCCGTCGGGCGCTACGTCGCCGACCACCTCCCGCAGAGCACGTTCACCCGCCTCGCCGCCACCGGCCACTGCCCGAACCTGAGCGCACCGGCCGAGACCACCGACGCGCTCGAGGCGTTCCTCGCATCGCTCGGGTGACGCGGTGACCGGTTCCGCCGAACCCGCGGACGCGACCGGGCCGACCACGCAGTGGGCCCAGCTCGTGCTGGCACCCGACGGCACCATCACCGCGGCCGACGACGCCTTCCTGCACTGGTCCGGCCGCGAGGCGGCCGAGCTCGTGGGCGTCGCACCCTTCAGCTCGCTGCTCAGCGCCGGCGGGCGGATCTACCACGAGACCCACTTCCTTCCTCTGCTGCTGATGCAGGGCGAGGTGCGCGACGTCGCCTTCGACGTGGTCCGAGCCGACGGCACGACGCTCGCGGTCCTCGTCCACGCCACCCTGCGGCGGGGCCCGGCGGGCGAGCCCGAGCGCATCGACGTCTCGGTGCTCGACGCCACCGTCCGCCGCAGCTACGAGCGCGAGCTCCAGCGGGCCCGGCGCGACGCCGAGGCGGCCGAGCAGCAGCTCCGCCGCATCGCCGAGACCTTCCAGCGCAGCCTGCTCGAGCGGGCCGAGCTGA
>DATMGQ010000311.1:0-10426 GCA_035555395.1 Acidimicrobiales bacterium | reverse complement strand
AAGCGGGCCTCCGGCGCTCGGGCGACGGTGTAGACGAGCGGCGGCTCCGGCGCCTCGGTGAAGTACGAGCTGCCCTCGTCGAGCTCCAGCGACCCGCTCACCACCACCATCCGGGGGTAGGCGGTCTGGCCCCGCTCGACCCGGGCGGCGCGCACCGCCTCGGTGGGCTTGGGCGGGCCGTAGCCCTCGGCGCGGACGGTGCCGCCGGCCGCGATGATCACATCGCCCACCGCCCGGATCGCCCGGAACACCTGGTGGTCGGCTTCGCTGCCCAGCGAGCCGGAGCGGCCGCCGATGGCGATGGCGCCGTCGGTGCTCGTGACCATGTTGAGCGCCATCCACGGCCGTCCGGGCGGGGCGGGCCGAGCGGCTGTGGCGTGGGCCTCGAACGGGTCGATGTCGGCGAACTCGGGCAGCAGCTGGCGCACCCCGGGCACGGTACCGCCGCCCCTGGCACGATGGGTCCATGTCTGATGCCGTGCACACCGCCATCCGGACCTGTCCCCTCTGCGAGGCGGGCTGCGGGCTGGAGCTGACCCTCGACGGCGGACGGGTGACCCGCATCCGCGGCGACCGCGGCGACGTGTTCAGCCACGGCTACGTCTGCCCGAAGGGGACGACCCTCGGGAAGCTGCACGAGGATCCGGACCGCCTTCGCTCGCCCCTCGTACGGCGCGACGGCGAGCTGGTCGAGGTGTCGTGGGACGAGGCGTTCGCCGAGGTCGAGCGGCGCTTCACCGCGTTCGTCGACGAGCACGGGCGCGAGGCGCTCGGCGTCTACGTCGGCAACCCCAACGCCCACAACCTGTCGGCGCTGCTGTACCTGAAGCCGCTGCTCAAGTCGCTCGGCACCCGCAACGTGTTCTCGGCCAGCACGGTCGACCAGCGCCCGAAGGAGCTCACCTCGTCGTGGCTCTTCGGCGGGGGCCTGTCGATCCCGGTGCCCGACGTCGACCGCACCGAGCTGCTCGTGATCCTGGGCGCCAACCCCTACGCGTCGAACGGCAGCCTGGCGACGGCGCCGGACTGGCCCGGCCGCATCGAGGCGATGCGGGCGCGGGGCGGACGGCTCGTCGTGGTCGACCCCCGTCGGAGCCGCACGGCCGAGGAGGCCGACACGCACCTCGCGATCCGGCCCGGCACCGACGCCTTCCTGCTCGCCGCGCTGGTCGCCACGCTCGCCGAGGAGGGCCGGATCGATCCGGGCCCCGCCGGCGAGTGGGTCCAGGGCCTCGACGCCGTCCTCGGTGCGCTCGCCCCGTTCACCGCGGAGGCGGTGGCGGCCACGGTGGGCATCGACGCCGCGGCGATCCGCCAGCTGGCGCTCGACCTGAGCGACGCCGGGAGCGCCGCGGTGTACGGCCGCATGGGCACGACCACGGCGGAGTTCGGCACGGTGGCCTCCTGGCTGGTCGACGTCGTCAACGTGGTCACGGGCAACCTCGACCGCCCCGGCGGCGCCATGTTCGCCAAGGCGGCGGCAGGCGCTTCGAACACCCGGGGCGCGTCCCGCACCGGCCGGGGCCTGCGGGTCGGACGGCACGAGAGCCGGGTCCGCGGCCTGGCCGAGACGATGGGCGAGCTGCCGGCGGCGTGCCTCGCCGAGGAGATCGACACGCCGGGGGAGGGGCAGATCCGGGCCATGGTCACCGTGGCCGGCAACCCCGTCCTGTCCACGCCGAACGGCGACCGGCTGGACGCGGCGATGGCCGGTCTGGACCTCTACGTCGCCGTCGACATCTACCTGAACGAGACCACGCGCCACGCCGACGTGATCCTGCCGCCGCCGAGCGCCCTGGAGAAGGGCCACTACGACCTGGCGCTCCTGCAGGTCGCGCTGCGCAACGTGGCCAACTACTCGCCGCCCGTGCTGCCGCTTGCCCCAGGGCAGCCCGACGAGTGGGAGATCCTCGCCCGCCTGGCCCTCATCGCCCAGGGGATGGGCGCGTCGGCCGCGCCCTCGCTGGTCGACGACCTGGTGATCAGCACGCTGGTCGCGAGCGCCGTGGCCGACGAGCACGGGCCGGTCGCCGGCCGCGACCCCGACGAGGTGCTCGCCGCGCTGGCGCCGCGCACCGGGCCCGAGCGCATCGTCGACCTGCTCCTGCGCACCGGCCCGTACGGCGACGGGTTCGGCACCCGCACCGACGACGTGGCGCCCGGGGTGCCGCCCCTCACGCTCGACGTGCTCCTCGACCATCCTCACGGCGTCGACCTGGGCCCGCTCCAGCCCCGGCTGCCGGAGGTGCTGCGCACGCCGACCGGGTGCATCGAGCTCGACGCCGAGCCGATCCTCGCCGACCTGCCCCGCCTGCGGGCCGCGCTCGACCGCGAGGTGCCCGAGGCCGTGCTCGTGGGCCGGCGCGACCTCCGCTCGAACAACTCGTGGATGCACAACCTCGAGGTGCTGGTGAAGGGCAAGGCCCGCTGCACCCTGCACGTCCACCCCGACGACGCCGAGCGCTGGGGGCTGGCCGACGGGGCGAGCGCCCGGGTCACCGGCCGGGTCGGGGCCGTCGAGGTGCCCGTCGAGGTGACCGACGCCGTGCGCGCCGGCGTCGTGAGCCTCCCGCACGGGTGGGGCCACGACCTGCCGGGCGTCCGCCTGGGCGTGGCCGGGCGCTACGCCGGGGTCAACTCCAACGTGCTGTCCGACGAGGCGCTCGTCGACGTCCCGTCGGGCAACGCCGTCCTCAACGGCATCCCTGTGGCGGTGGCCCCGGCCTGACCCAGCCGGCGCCGGCGCCGGCGCGGGTCAGGGCCCGGGTCAGGCTGGCAGCGGCTGCTCGGGGTCCGCTCCGGGCAGCACCACGGAGCGCACCTTGCGCAGGACGCCCTCGAACACGGCCAGCTCCTCGGGTTCGAGCAGGTCGATGATGGTGCGGTCGATGACGGCGAGGTGCGAGGGCAGGGCGTCGAGCACGCGGTGCAGCCCGTCGGGGGTGATCACGGCGTAGGCGACCCGCCGGTCCTCGAGGTCGCGGACCCGGACCACGAGGCCGGCGTCGAGCAGCCGGTCCACCACCCGGGTGAGGCCGCTGTTGGACAGCGTCGACTGGATGGCGAGGTCGGTCATCCTCAGGCGGTGCTGGGGCGACCGGGCCAGGCGGATGAGGACGTCGAAGGCCGATCCGGTGAGCCCGTGGGCCTCGAGGTCGGGGTCGGTGGCCCGACGGAGACCGGCGTGGACCTCGACGAGGAGGCCCATCGTGGTGAGGCGGGCGTCGGACAGCAGGGAGGCGGGGGCGGGGGAGCTCATGCGGCGCCGGTTGTACCCAGCTGGCCACCCGTCGAATCCACAACGCGCCCGGTCGAATCCACAGTGACGCCCAGGGGTGTGGATGAACGCCGGGGAAATCCCCGCGAAATACACAGGGTTGTTCCCCTTCCAACCCACAGGGCATCCCCCGTAGGTTGGTCCCCGGCGTCAACGGATGCCGGACCGGACGGTCGGAACAAGTGGTGTGGGATCTCTGCGGAGTCGTGTCAGTGGACGCCGTGGAAGGAGTACGTGAGGGAGGCCCCGGTGGCCGCCGCGCTGCGGTGGGTGCTGCTCCCTTCGACCTGCCCGTCCGGTTCGGTGTCCGTTGCCCTGCCCCCACGGTGGGCAGGGCAACGGGGAGCGCAGAAACCTGGGCCTACCCGTTGACACCGCTGTAGTTACCGTGGTGTAGTTTGGGTTCTACATCTTGTGGTGCCGGGGCGACAGGGGACGTCTTGACCACAAGGGGTTGTGGTCTGGGCAGCGCCGCCCGGGCAGGGAGGTCCGCCTCCCGAACCGACCATCCGGCACCGCCAGCAGTACCCGCACCACCTTCCTGACGCACCGACCTCACCCGAGGAGACCCCCCATGGCCATGGCACCCGAGCAGACCGGCATCGGCATCCGCCGCCACTTCACCACCGAGGGCGTCCACCCCTACGACGAGGTGACCTGGGAGCGGCGCGACGCCCGCATCACCAACTACCGCGACGGCTCGGTCGCCTTCGAGCAGCTCGGGGTCGAGTTCCCGACCACGTGGTCGCTCAACGCCACGAACATCGTCGCCCAGAAGTACTTCCGCGGCACGCTCGGCACGCCGGAGCGCGAGTCCTCGCTCAAGCAGGTCATCGACCGCGTGGCCGACACCATCACCCAGTGGGGCATCGAGGGCGGGTACTTCGTCGACGACAACGAGGCCGAGACCTACCGCGCCGAGCTCAAGCACCTCCTGGTCAACCAGAAGGCCGCCTTCAACTCGCCGGTGTGGTTCAACATCGGCGTCAAGGGCGTCCCGCAGCAGGCGTCGGCCTGCTTCATCCTCTCGGTCGACGACGAGATGGACTCGATCCTCAACTGGTACCGGGAAGAGGGCGTGATCTTCAAGGGCGGCTCGGGCGCCGGCGTCAACCTGTCCCGCATCCGCTCCTCCAAGGAGTACCTGAAGGGCGGCGGCACCGCCTCCGGCCCGGTCAGCTTCATGCGCGGCGCCGATGCGTCCGCCGGCACCATCAAGTCGGGCGGCAAGACCCGCCGCGCCGCCAAGATGGTCATCCTCGACGTCGACCACCCCGACATCGAGGAGTTCATCTGGTGCAAGAGCCGGGAGGAGCAGAAGGCCCGGGCCCTGCGCGACGCCGGCTTCGACATGGACCTCGACGGCGCCGACAGCCACTCGATCCAGTACCAGAACGCCAACAACTCGGTCCGCGTCACCGACGAGTTCATGCAGGCCGTCGTCGACGACACCGACTGGCACCTCCGGGGCGTCACCGACGGCGAGATCAAGAAGACCGTCCGGGCCCGTGACCTCATGCGCCAGATCAGCCAGGCCACCTGGGAGTGCGCCGATCCGGGCATGCAGTTCGACACCACCATCAACCGCTGGCACACCGCCCACAACACGGGCCGCATCAACGGCTCGAACCCGTGCTCGGAGTACATGCACCTCGACAACTCGGCGTGCAACCTCGCCAGCCTCAACCTGCTGAAGTTCCTCGATGACGACGACGTGTTCGACGTCGAGGGCTACAAGTCGGCGGTCGAGATCATGTTCACCGGCCAGGAGATCCTCGTGGGCCGGGCCGACTACCCGACGGACCCGATCGGCGACACCTCCCGCAAGTTCCGCCAGCTCGGCATCGGCTACGCCAACATCGGCGCCCTGCTGATGGCCCTCGGCCTCGCCTACGACTCCGAGGAGGGCCGGGCCTGGGCCGGTGCGCTCACCGCCCTCATGACCGGCCACGCCTACGCCACCTCGGCTCGCACGGCCGCCCGCATGGGCCCGTTCGCCGGCTACGCCGACAACGAGGAGCACATGCTCCGCGTGCTGAACATGCACCGCGAGGAGGCCGCCAAGATCAACGAGGAGCTGGTCCCGGCCGAGCTGCTCGGCGCCGCCCAGCAGTCGTGGGACGAGGCGTGCGAGCTCGGGGCCGCCTCGGGCGTGCGCAACTCGCAGGCCTCGGTCCTGGCGCCCACCGGCACCATCGGCCTGATGATGGACTGCGACACCACCGGCATCGAGCCCGACCTCGGCCTGGTCAAGATGAAGAAGCTCGTCGGCGGCGGCACCATGACCATCGTCAACCAGACGATCCCGCGTGCCCTGCGCCGCCTGGGCTACTCGCCCGTCGAGGTGACCGACATCGTCGCCTACATCGACACCGAGAAGAGCATCCTCGGCGCCCCGCACCTCAAGGCCGAGGACGTGGCGATCTTCGCCTGCTCCATGGGCGACAACCCGATCCACTACTCGGGCCACGTCCGCATGATGGCGGCGGTCCAGCCGTTCATCTCCGGTGCCATCTCCAAGACCGTCAACATGCCCGAGGACGTCACCGTCGAGGACGTGGAGCAGCTCCACATCGACGCCTGGCAGCTCGGCGTGAAGGCCGTCGCCATCTACCGCGACAACTGCAAGGTGGCCCAGCCCCTCGCCATGGCCAAGAAGGAGGGCGCCGACGCCGACGCCCCCGCCGGCGTCGCCCCGCAGGTGGTCGAGGTCGAGAAGGTCGTCGAGAAGATCGTGGAGAAGGTCGTCACGGTCAAGCAGCCCGTGCGCACCAAGCTCGACCGCAACCGCACCTCGAAGACCTTCGAGTTCCGGGTGGCCGACTGCAAGGGCTTCGTCACGGTCGGCGAGTACGCCGACGGCCGCCCCGGGGAGGTGTTCCTCAAGGTCGCCAAGCAGGGCTCCACGCTCGCCGGCATCATGGACGCCCTGTCCATCAGCCTGAGCTACGGCCTCCAGTACGGCGTGCCGCTGCGCACCTACGTCGAGGCGTTCACCAACACCCGCTTCGAGCCGGCCGGCATGACCGACGATCCCGATCTGCGCATCGCCTCGTCGCTGCTCGACTACATCTTCCGGCGCCTCGCCCTCGACTACCTCACCAAGGAGGAGCGCGAGGAGCTCGGCATCCTCTCGGTGTCCGAGCGCACGCAGCCCACGCTGCCGGGCGTCGAGGAGACCGTCGTGCAGAACGTGCAGGGCACCGACCTCGCCTCGGACCCGAAGTCGATCCCGTCGGCCTCGGAGCTCGAGATCGAACTGGCCGACGGCCCGTCCGACCAGCCCAGCCTCCTCGACCGGGCCGGGGTCACCGATCCCACGCCCGCCAAGGAGCTGCCGCAGACGCAGCCCAAGGCCGTCACCTCCGATGCGCCCTACTGCTACCAGTGCGGCGTCCAGATGCAGCGGGCCGGCTCGTGCCACGCCTGCCCCAGCTGCGGCAGCACCAGCGGCTGCAGCTGACCCGGTCCTGAGCCTGCCTCCGGCGGGCGCAGCCTGACCCACACCGAAGACGGACCCGGCCGGTCCTCCTGCTCAACGCCGAGCAGGAGGACCGGCCGGCGTCGATTTTCGGCCGTCGCTCGTGGTGGCCCTGGACCGTTGGCCACCGCCGCCGCCGACTGCCGGCGACGGGCGGTCCTGATCCGTCGCCGGTCAGGTGTCCGTCGGGACGCGGGCGATGGCGGCGGCGGCTTCGGCGATGGGGGTGGTGCCCGACGACAGCTCGACGGTGCGGCCGATCGTGGCGTCGTCGGCGAGGACCGCGGCCACGACGGCGGCGACGTCGTCCCGGCTCACCTGGCCTCGGGGCACGTGGCGGTCGACGTGTACGAGCCCGGTGCCGGGGGCGTTCGTCAGGCCGGTGGGCCGGACGATGGTGTGGTCGAGGGCCGCCGCGCGGAGGTCCTGGTCGGCCTGGGCCTTGGCCCGGAGGTAGACGCTGAAGACCTCGTCGTCCTGGGGCGGGTCGTCGGTGCCCTGGGCGCCCACCATCACGTACCGGCGCACGCCGCCGACGACGGCCGCGTCGATCAGCTTCTTGGCCGCGCCGTGGTCGACCGTCCACTTGCGGGCGGCGCCGCTGCCGGGACCGGCCCCGGCCGCGAACACGATGGCGTCGGCACCGGCCACCACCTCGGCGACGGCGGCGTCGTCCGCGTGCTCGAGGTCGCACACGACGGGCTCGGCACCGTCGGCCTGGAGGTCCGACGCGTGGTCCGGGTTGCGGATGAGGCCGCGCACCCGGTCCCCGCGGACGACGAGCCGCGGGGTGAGGAGGCGGGCGATCTGGCCGTGGGCTCCGGCGATGACGACGTCCATGCCGGGACGGTACCCAGGCGGCGCGCCGGCCAGGCGCCCTCGGCGTCAGGCGCCGCGGAACAGCAGGTCGATGACGGCGTCGGCGTGGGTGGCGATGGCCTCGGGGGAGCGGGGGTCGAACCCGGCGAGGCGGCGGCACTCGGGGGCCAGCACGAAGATCGTCGGCCCGGCGCCGGTGAGGAGGTAGTAGAGGAACGGGGCGGGCACGTCGGGCACGGCGCCCTCGGCGGCGAGCTGCTCGAACATGGCGGTGGTGGCCTCGTAGAGCGGTCGGATGTGCACGTCGACCAGCCAGTCGATGCGCTCGCCCTCGCCCTTGCTCTCCTGGGTGATGATCCGGTGGAGCTGCGGGTTCTCGGCCGAGAACACGATGAAGTCGCGCACGGCGAGCTTGGCCGTGGTGAGCAGGTCGACGCCGCGGAGGCCCTCGATCCGGGTGCGCATGGTGGCGTCGAGCCGGGCGAAGAGGGAGTCCACCGCCGCCCGCCACAGCTCGTCCTTGGATCGGAAGTGGTAGCTGAGCGACGGCTGGGACACGCCGGCCGCCGCGGCGATCTCGCGGGTGGTGGCGCCCTCGAACGAGCGGTCGGCGAAGCGGTCGACGGCGGCGGCGATGATCCGCTCGCGGGTCGCGTCGGCCGACGGCCGGGTGGTGCGCTCGTCGGTGGTGCTGGAGGTCGCCATCACCACAGGCTAATCGCTTGATCGAAGATCGGGGTAGATAGCTGATCAGTTGATCAGGTAGGGTGCTCGGTGATGAGCCAGGGGACCGGCGTGGGGACGACCGACTTCGACGTTGCGATCGTGGGCTGCGGCCCCGTCGGCGCGGTGCTCGCCGCGCTCCTGGGGCAGCGGGGTCGTCGGGTCGTCGTGGTCGAGCGCCACGCCGCGCCGTACGACCTGCCGCGGGCGGTCCACTTCGACCACGAGGTCGGCCGCATCCTCCAGGGTCTCGGCATCGGTGCCGAGCTGCGGGCGATCTCCGAGCCCGGCAGCGAGTACGAGTGGCGCAACGGCTCGGGCCAGACGCTCCTGCGCTTCGGCGGCCGGCCCGTCGGGCCGTGCGGCTGGCCGGACTCGAGCATGTTCTGGCAGCCGGCGCTCGAGCGGCTGGTCGAGTCGGCTGCCGCCGAGCAGCCCACCGTGGAGATCCGCCGGGGGACGAGCGTCCGCAGCCTCGACGACCACGGCGATGGGGTCACGCTGCAGCTCGAGCCCACCGGAGGGGGTGCGGCCGAGACCGTCGACGCCCGCTTCGTGGTCGGGTGCGACGGCGCCAACAGCACCGTGCGCGACCTCGTGGGCATCCCGGTCACCGACCTCGGGTTCTTCTACGACTGGCTGATCGTCGACCTCGAGCTCCACGAGGAGCGCACGTTCGACCCGATCAACGTCCAGATCTGCGAGCCGTCGCGACCGACCACGATGGTGTCGGGTGGACCGGGGCGCCGTCGGTGGGAGTTCATGCGCCTCCCGCACGAGACCGCGGCCGAGCTCGACGACGTCGACCGGGCGTGGGCCCTGCTCGAGCCGTGGGACGTCCGGCCCGGCAACGCCACGCTGGAGCGCCACGCCGTCTACCGGTTCCAGGCCCGCTGGGCCGAGGGGTGGCGGGCCGGCAACGTGCTCATCGCCGGCGCCGCCGCCCACCTGATGCCGCCCTTCGCCGGCCAGGGCATGTGCGCCGGCATCCGCGACGCCGCCAACCTGGCCTGGAAGCTCGATCTCGTCCTGGCGGACGCGGCGCCAGCCGACCTCCTGGACGCCTACGAGGTGGAGCGGGCCGACAACGTCAAGGCCGTCATCGACCTGTCGATGGCGCTCGGCCAGGTGATCTGCATCACCGACCCCGACGAGGCTGCGGCCCGCGACGAGGCGATGGCCCTCGGCGCCGCTGCGGGCGCCCAGCCCCAGCCGGGGCTCCCCGGGCTGGCCGGCGGCATCGCCCGCCTCGACGACCCGGCGGGCGGCACGCTGCTGCCGCAGGGCCGCGTCGACCTCGGCACGGGAGCGATGCTCCTCGACGATGCGGTCGGCACCGGGTGGCGGCTGGTCACGACCGACGCTGATCTGGCGGCGCAGCTGCCCGGCCACGAGCGCGACTGGTTCGCCTCGCTCGGTGGCGCCGTCGTGACCATCGACGAGCGCTCGGACGTCGACGGCACCTACGCCGCCTGGGCCCAGCACCACGGCGTGACCACCGGGCTCCAGCGGCCGGACTTCCACCTGTTCGGCACGGCCGCCGGCGCCGACGGTGCCGCCGGCCTCCTGTCCGCCCTGCGCTCGGCCCTGGCCGCACCCGCAGACCACCTCGCACCCACCCCCGATCCCGGAGGAACCCCGTGAAGCTCGCCAACCTCGCCGGCCGCCTGGCCCTCGTCGTCGACGGCGGTGCCATCGACGTCCACGACGCATCGGACGGTCGCTTCGGCCCGGACCCCGCGTCCGCCTACGAGCGCTGGGACGACCTGGTCGCCTGGGCGGCGACGTCGGCCTCGTCGGCCGCGCCGGTGCCGTTCGACGATGCCGATCTCGGAGCGCCGTCGCCCGAGCCCCGCCAGGTGTTCGCCATCGGCCTCAACTACGCCAGCCACGCCGAGGAGTCGGGCATGGACCTGCCCGCCGTCCCGGCGGTCTTCACCAAGTTCCCGGCCTCGCTCGGTGGCCCGTTCGAGCCGATCGAGCGGTCGGGCGACCTGGTCGACTGGGAGGTCGAGCTGGTGGTCGTCATCGGCACCCGGGCCGACCGGGTCGCCGAGGCCGATGCCTGGTCGCACGTCGCCGGGCTCTGCGTCGGGCAGGACGTCTCGGACCGCCAGGTGCAGTTC
>DATMGQ010000310.1:0-4038 GCA_035555395.1 Acidimicrobiales bacterium | reverse complement strand
CACCCCACCCGAGCCGCGTGCGCTCGCACGTCGCCACGACACCCCAACGCACCCAACCCCCGCACCCCACCCGAGCCGCGTGCGCTCGCACGTCGCCACGACACCCCAACGCACCCAACCCCCGCAGCCCACCCGAGCCGCGTGCGCTCGCACGTCGCCACGACACCCCAACGCACGCAGCTGAGTCAGTCGTTGGCGAGGGCGGCCATCCACTCGGCTCGGACGCGGTAGCCGGCGGCGGTGTCGTGGACCTGGTCGCCGGAGCGGAGGTCGTCGACGTCGGCGCGGGCGTTGATGTAGGCATCCCAGTCGGCGATGGTCAGGTTCGGGTACCGGTCGCCGGCGGCCGCGAGGGCCGCGTTGACGCCGTCGGCGGTGGGCGAGAGCTTCGGGGTGCCCGAGTCAGCGTTGACCCACGTGACGGGAACGTCGGGGCCGATGGCCTCCATCACCTCATCGATCTTCGGCGCGAACCCGGCTTCGGTGTCGGTGTAGTCGTTGGTGCCGAGGGCGACGATCACCCGGTCGTACCCGGCCAGGTCGGTGGCTTCGATGATGGGGACGCCCTGCTCGGTGGTGCGTCCCTCCTTCGCATCGACGGTGAGCGAGCCGTCGCGGCCGAGGCCGCCGATCTCCGCGCCCACCGTGAGCGAGTCGCCGACGACGAACGCGGTCGGCGCCGGATCGTCCTTGCTGCACCCGCTCACCGCCAGCGCACCGATCGCCACCGCGGCGATGACCGCCGCCCACCCTCGTCGTCGCACCCGGACCTCCTCGTGGCGGGGGACGGTACCAGCGGGCCGGTCACGCCCTCGCTCGCCGGACCTTGCCGTTGCGCAGCTCGACGCCCTCCTCGGCGAGGCGGCGGGCCTGCTCCTCCTCGTGGCCGGGCACGAGGAGCCCCGCCGCGTTGACGACGCGCCACCACGGGAAGGCGCCCCCGCTCGTGGAGAGGATGCGGCCGACGGCACGGCTCCGACCGGGGTAGCCGGCCTCGAGCGCGACCTCGCCGTAGGTCACCACGTCGCCCGGCTCGAGCCCGTCGAGGACCCGGGCCACGGCGGTCTCGAGGTCCTCCTCCGGCTCCTCCGCTGGTCGGTCACGCACCATGGCGCTCGGCCTACCATGCGTGCGTGCCCGATGCGACCACCACCGTCGACCTCGACGGGCACCTCGCGGCCATCGCCGAGCAGGGCTACACGGTCCTGACCGACGTCATCTCGGCCGACCTCCGCGCCGCGCTGCTCGACGACCTCGAGCGCCTGCAGGCGGAGCTCGGCACCCGGCCCGCGAGCAACGGGTTCGAGGGCACGTCGACGCTGCGCGTGTACAACCTGCTCGCCCACGGGGCCCTCTGGCAGCAGGTGCCGGTGCACCCGTCGGTGCTGCCGGTGGTCGAGGGCGTGCTCGACGCCGGCTGCCTCGTGAGCTCGCTGTCGTCGATCTCGATCGGACCGGGCGAGACCGCCCAGCCCATCCACGCCGACGACCAGATCATCCCGCTGCCGAAGCCGCACGTGGCCACCGTGTGCAACTCGATGTGGGCGCTCACCGACTTCACCGAGGCCAACGGCGCCACCCGCATCATCCCGGGATCCCACCGCGCCGACGCGTCGCCCGACTTCGGGACGCACTACGACAGCATCCCCGCCGAGATGCCCGCTGGGAGCGTGCTCGTGTGGCACGGCAGCCTGTGGCACGGCGGCGGCGCCAACACCACCGACGAGCGCCGGGTCGGGATCGCCATGAACTACTGCGCAGGGTGGATCCGCCAGCAGGAGAACCAGCAGCTGGGCATCCCGCTCGACGTGGCTCGCACGTTCGGACCCCGGCTGCGCGAGCTCTGCGGCTACGGCGTCTACTCCGGGTTGATCGGCCACATCGACCGCCGCTCCCCCGCCGACGTCGTCCTCGGCGCGGCTCACTCCGACGGAGAGATGGTCTGGGATGTCTGAAGATGCGCGCCTCGCCGCGGCCCTCTGGGAGACCGGGGGGTGGGAGGCCACCAACATCGCTGCCGCGGTCGTCGCCCCCGGTGGCGCCGTGGCCACCATCGGGCCGGGCGACCGGTCGTTCCGGCTGGCGTCGGTCACCAAGCTGCTCACCGCCTACGCCTGCCTGGTCGCCGTCGAGGAGGGCACGCTCGACCTCGACGAGCCCACCGGCCCGCCCGGGGTCACCGTCCGGCACCTGCTGGCCCACGCCGGCGGCTACGGCTTCGACACCGGCGTGCTGCTGCTCCCCGAGCGGAAGCGCATCTACTCGAACACCGGGTTCGACGCGCTGGCCGAGCACCTCGCCCACGCTGCCGGCATGCCCGCCGACGACTACCTGGCGCTCGCCGTCTTCGAGCCGTTGAAGATGGATCACACCGACGTGCGGGGCGGATCGCTCGCGCACGGCGCCTGGTCCACCGGGGCGGACCTGGCCCGGTTCGCCGCCGAACTGCTCCGGCCCACGCTGATCCACCCGGAGACGCTGGCCGAAGCCACCACGGTCGCCTACCCGGACCTGGCCGGCATCGTCCCCGGCATCGGTCCGCAGAACCCCAACGACTGGGGCCTCGGGTTCGAGATCCGCGGTTACAAGACGCCGCACTGGACGGGCCGGACCAACTCCCCCGCCACGTACGGGCACTTCGGCGCCTCGGGCACGTTCCTCTGGGTCGATCCCGCGGTCGAGCGGAGCCTCCTGGTGCTCACCGACCGGAACTTCGGCCCGTGGGCCCTGGAGGCCTGGCCGCCGCTCGCCGACGCCGTCATCGCCGCCCTGCCGCCCGTCTGACCCGCGCCTCGCCCGGCCCGCCTACACCGGCGATCAGCGGTCGTCGGTGGCAAGGCGGGCGTGCAGGTGCACGTCGTGCCAGCCGTCGTCGTGCAGGAGCATGCTCCGGGCGGTGCCCTCGGCGGCGAACCCCGCGGCCCGAGCGACGCGGCACGACGGCTCGTTGGCCGTCGAGTGGTGGAGCTCGATCCGGTGCAGTCCGAGCTCGGCGAACGCCCACCCGGCCACCGCGTTCGTCGCCCGCACGGCGATGCGGCGGCCGCGCTCGTCCGGCAGCACCCAGTAGGACAGCTCGCCGAACCCATCCGTCAGATCGATGCGGGTGAGCCCGACCCGACCGACCGCAACGCCCTCAGCCCGGCCGGCCCGGTCGACGACCACCCAGTTGGCGCCCCGGTCCTCCCGCCAGCGTGCTCCCGACTCCGCGATCCAGGCCTCCGCCTCGTCGGCGGTGTCGATCGAGCGCCGGTGCCACTGCCGGATCGCCGGGTCGCGGAACGCCCCGACCAGCAGACCGGCGTCATCGGCGGCCCACGGCCGGAGCGTCAGCCCGTCGCCCTCGATGACCGGCTGCGGCCGGCTGCTCAGGGCGCCGGCCGCGACGACGGGCGGGATCGATCGGGGCACACCGCCAGCATGGCCCGTACCTCCGAACTTGTCGTGATCGTGGTGGCCGGGCAACCGCGATCACGACAAGTTCGAGAGGGGCGCTCGGGGGGAGCGGATCAGGCGGCGGCGAACTCGGTGGTGATGATGCGGCCGGTGCGCTCGGCCACCGAGGGGGCGAGGCTGGCGACCACGAAGCTGCGCTGGAGCCAGCGGTCGGTGCCGTCGAAGCGGGCCTGGAACGGCCGGCGGCCGTGGACGCAGCGCCGGTTGTCGACGATGAGCAGATCGCCGTCGGCCAGCACGACCTCACGACGGCGCTGGGCGACCACGGCGATGAGCTCCTCGTGCGCCGCCTGGGCCTCCGGGGTGGTGCCGGTGGTCAGCTCTTCGTCCCAGCACAGCCAGGGCTGCTCCGGGGTGCCGCCCAGGACCGGCCGCGCCGGGCCGTAGGGCACGCCCGGCTCGCCGCCGAACGACTCGTCGACCGCGGTGCGGAACAGCGGCTGGCGCAGCACGTCGACGGTCTCGGGCCGGAGCCCGGGCAGCAGGTCGTCGATGGAGGCCAGCGTGGTGGCGGCACCGGGGTCGCCGCGCAGGCAGAGCAGGAGCAGGTAGCGAGGACCGTGCGGGTGGAAGGCGGTCTCG
>DATMGQ010000309.1:0-10265 GCA_035555395.1 Acidimicrobiales bacterium | reverse complement strand
GAGCGGCAGCCTCGCCCTCAACATCTCCGCCAACTGGGACTACGTCGAGCTCTCGGGCCCGGCCACCGACCGGGTGAGCAAGACCAGCGGGTCCTCGACCGTCGGCCACCTGACGCGGGTGGACAACAAGAACGTGACCGTCGCCTACGCCTCCACCGTGGCCTACTCGATCACGATCAAGTGGAACGGCAGCTCGACGGGCAGCACGTACCTGATCGGGGCCACCTGAGCATGGCCCCGCCCTCCAGCCCTGCGGTGCGCCGGTCCCTCGGCCGGGCCGAGGACGGCGCCCGCATCGCGGTGGACCTCGGAGAGGACGTCGCGTCCGCGGCGCTGCGCTCGGCGTGGCCGCGGCAGGGGCTCGACCTCATCGACGGGGAGACGCCAGCGGACGGTGCGACCGACGCCGATCCGATCGCGTTCGCCACCCCGGCCGACCTCGTGCGGGTCGAGTCCCAGCTCGCGCTGTTCGCCGCCGAGCACCTGGACCGGCTCGTGGCGGTGCACGCGACCCTCATCGCCTGGCCGGACCTGGTCGTGCTGGCCCCGGGAAGCTCGCATGCCGGCAAGACCACGTTCGCCCTGGCGGCCCGCAGCCACGGCGCCCGGATCTGGTCGGACGAGTACGCGCTGGTCGACCCGGAGACCGGGCGGACCACCGGCTGGCAGCGACCGCTCCACGTGCGCGGCCCGGAGGGCACCACCCGGCTCGACCTCGCCGAGCCCGGTCCGCCGGTGCCGGTCGATGCCGTCGCCGCCATCCGGTACGACCCGGCGGTCGGCACGGTGTTCGTGCCGATGGCACCCGCGGACGTCGCGTCGGCACTGCTCGCCAACGCCGTCTGCGCCCGCCGCCGACCCGAGGACACGATCGTCGCCGCCGCGGCCATCGCCCGCACCGCCACCGGGATCCAGGGCACCAGAGGCGAAGCCGGCGACGCCGTCGCCGAGCTCCGGGATCAGCTCCTCACGCGGCGCGGATCGTGAGGTGACCCGTCAGGTTGCACTGGTCGAGGATGTTGAGCACCGAGCGGGAGGGGTGGAACACCACCATCTGGCCGTCGCGCGCCCTCGCCTCGCGCTCGGCCCGGACGATGAGCGAGATCCCGGCCGAGGCGCAGAACGTCACGCCGCTCAGCTCCAGCCAGACCGTGTCCCCAGGCTGGGTCTGCCGGCTGATCTCATCGGAGAATCCGGGCGCCGTCGCCACATCGAGGTCGCCGCTGATGTACACGGTGAGGTCCTCACCTGAGCGGTTGAAGCCGATGATGGCCGCGGGCGGTTGCACGTCTGGGTCCTCCTGAGCACCCTTCCCACCGAGGGTGATCATGCCCCCACGCACCGCGCCCGTCCACCCGAGCGCCCCGGACGCGGCCGGCGGGCGGATCGAACCGCACCGAAACGAGGCGAAGCGCACCGGACCGCGCCGAGCGGACCGGAGCGGATGGGACCCCGGCGTCACGGTCGGGGACCACGAACCGGTGCCAGACTGCAGCGGTGGTGGAACCAGACGGCTTCGACGATGGTCTGATGCGGGCGCTGCTGGCCGCGTCGCGGGTCCTGGTGGCGATGTCCGCCAGCTCGATCGAGACCTCGCCGGTCGAGGTGACCCTCAACCAGTACCGGGCGCTCGTGGTGCTGGCCACGTCCTCCCCCATCCGGATGAGCGACCTGGCCAGGGAGCTGCACCTCTCCGCATCGTCGGCCACCCGCCTGGTCGAGCGCCTCGAGAAGAAGGAGCTCGTGGCCCGGGCCATGAGCGAGACGAGCCGCCGATCGATCGACCTCCGGCTCCTCCCAGCAGGCGAGGAGCTGGTCGCGCTCGTGATGGCCGAGCGGCGACGGCAGTTCCACGACCTGCTCAGCGGCCTGCCCGAGCGTCGGCAGGCGGCGATGCGGCGGGCCTTCGAGGAGCTCGCCCAGCTGGCCGGCGAGCCGGTGGACGAGGTGTCCCCCGCGCTCCTGGGCCGGGTCGCCCGCCCGCGCTGACCGCGGTCACGCAGGCCGGGGGATCGAGATCGTCGGCTCATCGCCGTCCCACTCCCGATCCTCGTGCAGCTCGATGCCGACGACCCGGTACTGCACGGTGTTGACGCGGGACGAACCGGTGCGGGCGTAGGGGCCGGTCTCGATCGACGCCCGGCCGTCGGCATCGATCGGGACCTCGATGGTGTCGCTGCTCCACTGGCCGTTCGACCGCTGCCAGCGGACGAGCACCGTGGCGGTGCCGGCCAGGGACCCCGTGCCGTCGTCGGCATCGAGCTGCAGCTTCGCCGAGGCATCCCAGCGCGAGGAGCCGTTCCGCGTCCCGCGGCCGCCGCTCAGCCCGGCCGAGGCCGGACCGGGTTCCGGCGTCGTGGTCGTGGTCGTGGTCGTGGTCGTGGTCGTGGCGACGGTGGTCGTCGTGGTCGTCGGCTGCCCCGACGGCGTGGTCGTCGTGGTCGTGCCGGAGGACCCGCCACCCCCGCCACCCGATCCGGACCCTCCGCTGCCGCCTCCGGGATCGCCACCCGAGGTGCCGCCGCCCTCGCTCGCCGCCGGCGTCTCGTGGATCCCGGCGCCGGCCTCGTCGAGCGATGCGTCGCTTCGGGAGCCCAGGAACGAGAGCGCACCCGCCGCCGCGATGACGACCACCGCGATCAGCAGCGCCACCTCCGCGACCGACGCTCCCGCTTCTCCGGCACGATCAGGCAATCTCATGCAACAGTTGTCGGCCAACAAGCATCGGATCTGCATGGGCCATGTGGATCAGCCTCGGGTGAGGCCGCGCTCACCCGACCGCAGCGCACCTCAGCTCGCCTCGGCGGCCTGCGCACCGGAGCGCTGGTAGTCGGTCACCGAGGACGTGCCCATGATGAGGTCGGCGGCCACCGCGGCGAACAGGCCGGGCACGAGGAAGTCCGGCCGGCCGGTCGCCTCGGCGACGAACACGATCGCCGCGAGCGGCACCCGGTAGCCGGCCCCGAGCGCAGCGGCGACGCCGATCACGACGAACAGCGTCGAGTTGGGCGCGTCGAGGAGGCCGCCCGCGAACTGCCCGATCAGCGCGCCGGCCACCACCAGCGGGACGAACAGACCGATCACCCCGCCGCCGGCGACCGAGGCGACGGTCCCGACCAGGCGGATGCCGAGCACCAGGAGGAGCAGACCCAGCCCGTGGCCCGGTTCGGCCGCCCAGACGATCACGTCGTAGCCCGGGGTGAGGCCCACCCATTCCCCCGTCAGCGACCGGCCCGCCAGCGCAGCCCCCGCCACGACCACCCCACCCAGGGCGGCAGCGGCCCACGGCGACACCTGGGACCGGAACGACTTCGCCCGGCGGAGCGCCGCCGCGTACGAGCGGATGATGAGGCCCGTGCCGATCCCGAGCGCGACGGCGCCGAGCAGGTCCCGGACGTCGAACGGAGCCCGCCCGATGACCTCGAGGAGCGGTTGCGTCCCGTTCAACGCGACGAAGGCGAGGTACCCGCTCGCGGCGCCGACGAGCGAGGGGACGAGCTGGTGCCGCGCCAGGTCGTCGCGGTACGGGACCTCGAGGGCGAAGACCGCCCCGGTCGCCGGCGCCTTGAAGATGGCCGCCACGCCGGCGGCGGCGCCGGCGATCATCAGCGTCTTGGCCGCCGTGGGGCCGAACGCCCGCCGGAACCAGGCCTGGACGGCGGTGCCCAACCCGGCGCCGAGGTAGATCGACGGGCCCTCCAGGCCACCGGGGACCCCCGACCCCAACGACGCGACGGCGGCAGCGAGGCGCCACGGCAGCGGCGGAAGCTCGAGGTCGCTGTCGAGGTGGACGTTGGCGATGTACTCGTCGGAGGTCGAGGGCGTCAGCCCGCCTCCCGCCTTGAGGATCGCAGTGGAGAGGAGCAAGCCGGCCACGGGCGCGACGGCGATCAGCCACGCCGGTCCGGCGAGGAGCCGATCGAGCATCTCGACCGCCACGATCCGATCGAAGACGGCCACGCCGAGCCCCGTGCCGAACCCCACGAGCGCGGCCAGGACGACGACCTCCCGCGAGCGGAGGGCGAGCGTGCGCAGCTCTGCGCCGTGTCGTGTGAGGGGGAGGATCTTTATTGCATGAATGCAACTATTGTACGGCGACGAGCGCCGAACGGCCACCCCGCCACGCCGGGCCAGTCGGCCGGCGTCGCTCCCGGTTCAGGCGCCGGCCGTGGCGACGGCGGCCTCCAGCGCGACGACGGCCGGGAAGAGGACGTCGTTCTCCTTGTGGATGTGCAGGTGGGTGTCGGCCTCGAGCCGGGCATAGCCGTCGTAGAGCGCCCGGTAGCTCGCGCAGCCGTCGCCCGGGGTGGAGAAGGCGCCGGTGACGTCACGCAGGCGGCGGAGCAGCTCGCCGGCCGCGTCGTGCTCGCGCAGCATCACCGAGATCGGGTTGCGGAGCGAGCCGCAGTGGAACACCGGCGGAGCGGACGCACGGTCCAGCTCCCGGATCATCGGGAAGAGCACCTGCTCCTCCTTGGCGAGGTGCGGCTCGAGGTCGAGTCGGACCGCCTCGAACACCCGCTGCACCTCCGCCAGCTCGGGGTGGCGCTCGCCGTGGGCGCCCACGACCTTGGCGGTCAGCGCGCTCAGGCGCGGCAGCTCGGCGTGGAGGTACGCGTGGTGGGTCGACTCGAGGTGGTCGACGAGCTCGCCCGGCCGCATGGTCGCCCACGCGACCGGTGCTGCCGGCCCGAGTGCGTCGATCTCGGCCAGCACCGCGTCCGGGTCGACGCCGGTCTCGGCACAGGCGTCGACGAGACGGCGCCGCCCTCCGCAGCAGTAGTCCAGCGCGTGCGCTTCGAGCGCCCGCTCCGAACCCGGTGCGGTGCGCACGATCTCGGCCAGGGTGCTGGTGGCGGTCAGTCCTTCCACGACAGGCTCCTCTCGGTGGCTCCTCCCGCCAGCGTGGACCCGCCTCCCCGCCGCGACCAGGGCCGAAGGTCCCGGTCGGGGCGGCCAGGGCGTTCGCACCGGGCCCGGACGCGACCGATCCCCGGGCCGTCGGCCCGGGGATCGGTGTGTCGGGAAGCAGCGCCTGGGTTACTTCCGGGCGTTCCACCACGCCGCGTTGTGGGCGGTGAGGGCGATGTCCTCGACCACCTGGACCTTCAGGCCGCCGGCGTCGAGGCGGGCGACGTAGGGCGCCATGGCCTTGGCCGAGGGGGTCTTGCCGGTGAGCAGGGCGAACGAGGTCTTGACGTAGTCGGCGTTGGAGACCGAGGTGTTCTTGACCTTCTTGCCGGACAGGTAGGCGAAGAAGTTCGCCAGCTTGTTCGAGGTGTTCGCCGTCCAGTCGACCGTGCCCTTGAGCTGGGCCGCCTTCGATCCGACGATGCCCATCCGGTCGATGGCCGGGAGGGCCTCCGGGTCGGTGGTGAGCTCGACGACCGGGGCACCCGGCTCGGCGGCGAGGGTGCGGACGGAAGCGAACTGGACCTTGCTCCCGGTGATGCCGGCGGACTTCGCCTGGCGGGCGGCCACGGGGGTCGCTCCCGCCGGCGGGGCGTCGAAGGTCATCCAGATGAGGGGGGAGACCCACAGGTCGGCCTGGTCGAGGGAGTCGAGCGGCGTCGTCGAGCAGTACCAACGGGCGTAGTAGGTCGTCTGGTCCGCCACCATCGGGGTCTCCCACTCGAAGCCGCCGTTCGTGTCCGTCTCGAACTCGAACTTCATGGCGTTCGAGTCGGTCATCGGATCCGAGAGGCCGACGAACTCGCCCATGTAGGCGGGCTGGCCGGACACCGGGTTGGTGCAGCCGGAGCCCACGATCGAGATCGTCGCGCCGAGGACGCCCGTGTTGCCGCCCTCACCGAAGGACGTGCCGTTGCTGGTGGCGCTGACCCACGGGTCAGCCATCGCGGCGGCGGGAGCCGCCAGGATCGCCCCGATCAGCAGGGCCGCTGCGCCGATTCGTGCTCGCTTCATGATGTCGTTCCTCCAAGGATTTTCGCAGCGTCATCGCCGCCGTCGTCTGGGTGTGCTCCGGTGATCGACGCGGATCTCCAGGCGCTTGATCGCCGTTGTTCGAGCGTTGTCACAGCCCTCGCGGACCGACGGTGGAGGTCCGGGAACCGGCGGGGCGGACGAGCCGGGCGCCGTCACGCCGATGGCGTCGCCGGTGGTGCGCTGCACCTCAAGTCCGCCCCGAACCCGACGATAGGAACAGCGGACGACGGAACCCGTGGTGGTGCAGTGAGCTCAACGACTGAAGGCCCTCGGCTCCACGTGCTCGTGGCAGAGGACGACCGCGCGCTCCTCGAGATGGCCGCGCTGATCCTCGGACGGGACGGGTGCGAGGTGCTCACCGCAGCCGATGGATCGCTCGCCCTCGAGGCATCCCGCGCCGCCGAGCGCGTCGACGTCGTCGTGACCGACCTCGTGATGCCCGGCCTGGACGGCTTCGGCCTCGGCGACGCGCTCGCCGAGGAGCGCGCCGGCATCCGTGCGGTCTTCACCACCGCGCTCGTGACCGAAGACGTCCGGGCCACGGTCCGCACCTTCGGGTGCGATCTGCTGCCCAAGCCCTATTCGGCCGCGAGCCTCCGGCGAGCCGTCGCCGAGGCCCGGCCCCTCCAGCCCCGGGTGCGCCCATGAGCACCCTGATCGTCGAGGACGACGAGGACATCCGCCGCCTGGTCCGCAGCCAGCTGAACGACCGCGGCATGCACGTGACCGTCGCGTCGACCGTGGCCGAGGCGACGGCCGCCATCGCCGCGCAGACCTTCTCCGTGGCGATCCTGGACCTGGGGCTCCCCGACGGATCGGGCATGGAGGTCCTCGACCTGCTCCACGATGCGAGCGCCGCCACCCACGTCATCGTCTTGAGCGGCTCCTCGTCCGAGCACATCCGCGTCGAGGCGCTGGAGCGGGGCGCCGACGACTACGTGGTCAAGCCGTTCTTCCGGCGGGAGCTGACCGCTCGCGTGCTGGCGGTGCAGCGCCGCCAGAACCCCAAGGGCGACGGCTTCGTCCAGCTCGGGGACTGCATCATCGACCTGCGAGCCCGCGAGGTCGCCCGAGCCGGCGACGTCATCGACCTCACCGCACGGGAGTTCGACCTGCTGGCGTACCTCGCGACCCGACCGGGCCAGGTGTTCAGCCGCGAGCAGCTCCTCAACGCCGTGTGGAGGTCCAGTTCGGACTGGCAGCAGCCGGCGACGGTGACCGAGCACATCCGCCGGCTGCGCAACAAGATCGAGCCCGGGCCCGGCCAGCCGCCGATCCTGGTCTCGCTGCGCGGCGTCGGCTACCGGTTGGACCTGCCTGGGGAACGTCCCGAGTGACCGTCTGAGCGCGGCAGCTCGACGATGAACTCGCTGCCGCCGCCGTCGGCGCGCCGGTAGCGGATGTCACCCTCCTGGGTGCGGGCGAGCTGGCGGGCGATGTAGAGGCCGAGCCCGGTCCCCGTGTTGCTGCGGTCGGGTCGGGAGAACTTGCGGAACAGGTCCCCGATGCGGTCGCTCGCCACGCCGGGGCCGCGGTCGACGACCGAGACGTGGATCGCCTGGTCGGTCAACGCCACCCGGACCTCGATCGGCGTGTTCGGCGGGCTCCACGTCTCTGCGTTCGTGAGGAGGTTGGTGAAGATCTGCCGGGTCCACGCGGCATCGATGTAGGCGTCGGCGGGCTCGCTGGGACTGAGGGTGATCGGGTTGCGGCCCTCGGCCATCGACCGCTCGGCGACGAGCTCCGAGAGGAGCCGCGGCACATCGACGACGTGGCGGTCGAAGGCGAGCGTGCCCTCGTCGAGCGCCCGCGTGTTCGCCATCGCGGAGAGGATCTCGGCCATGTCCGCGGCGGCGCGCTCGATGGCGCCGAGCGCGGTGTCCAGCAGGCTGGTGTCCTCGGGGCCGGGGAGGTGTCGGGCCAGGTCGGCGTAGCCGCCGATCACCGTCAGGGGCGTGGCGAGCTCGTGGACCAGGTGGGCGACGGTGCTCGTGGTGTCCGTCCGCTGCTGCCGGGTCGGCTCGGGGCCTTCGAGGGCAGGGGCGGCGTACGCCAGCACGTCGACGCTGGCCGCGTACCTGGCCGCCTCGTCGGGCGGGAGCGCCGGGCTCCACAGGTAGCCCTGCCCCAGCTCGCAGCCGTAGGACGCGAGGAGGTCGAGCTGGTCCTGGGTCTCGACGCCCTCGGCGATCACGTCGATCCCGAGGGAGCGGGCGAGGTTGATGACCGTGGCCACGATGACCTCGTCCTCCGGATCGGACCCGAGCCCGTCGACGAACGACCGGTCGATCTTCAGGAGGTCGACCGGGAACCGCTTGAGGCGCGAGAGCGACGAGTACCCGGTGCCGAAGTCGTCGATGGCGATCGCCACCCCGACCGCCTTCAGGTTGCGGAGCGCTTCGACGGCGACATCGGGGTCCATCAGCGCCGACTCGGTGACCTCCAGGCAGACGCGCCCCGCCGGGACCCCCGCGGCCTGGATCGCGTCGCGGACGTCGTCGGGGAACGTCGGGTCGGCCAGCTGGAGCGGCGACACGTTGATGGCCACCGAGAGGCGCTGCTCCGGTGAGGTGTCGAGCCAGGATGCGAGCGCCCGGCAGCCATCGGCGAGCACCTGGCGGCCGAGCTGGGTGACCGTCCCGGTCCCCTCGGCGATCTCGATGAACTCGGCTGGCGAGAGCATCCCGCGTTCGGGGTGCTCCCACCGGGCCAGCGCCTCGAACCCGACGAGGGTGCCGGTCCGCAGCGCGACCTCGGGCTGGAAGTGGGTCTGGAACTGGCCGTGGTCGAGGGCGGACGCGATCTCGGCGGCGAGCTCCTGGCGGCGCCGGAGGTCGGCGTAGAGCAGCTCGTCGAAGAGCTCCACGCGCGCCCCGCCGCCCTGCTTCGCCGCGTACATGGCGGCATCGGCGTTGCGCAGCAGCTCCTCGGCCTCCATCCCGGGGACCGACAGCGCCATGCCGACGCTCGCCGTCAACCGGTGGGACTGGCTGCCCACGACCAGGGGCTCGCCCAGGCTCGTCTGCAGTCGAGCCGCTCGCACGCGGAGGTCCTGCACGTCGACGACGTCGTCGCAGCACACGACGAACTCGTCACCGCCGAGGCGGGCGATGGTGTCGCCCTCGGCGACCGCTCGTCCGAGGCGGTCGCCGATGAAGCGGAGGATGTCGTCGCCGTCGACGTGGCCGAACCGGTCGTTGACCACCTTGAAGTCGTCGAGGTCGATGAACACCACCCCCGTGCGCCGATCGGACTCGGCGCTGCGCTCGAGGGAGCTCTGCAGGGCTTCGACCAGGAGCCGGCGGTTCGGCAGCCCGGTCAGCGAGTCGTGGTTCGCGAGGTGGGCGAGGGCGAGCTCGGCCTCGTGCTGCTCGGTGATGTCGAGCATCGTCCCGGCCAGGATCGCCGACCCGGCGTGGCGGACCTGGCTGCTCCGGGAGACGACCCAGCGCGTCGTGCCGTCCGGCCGCACGATCCGGTGGGTGCACGACGCGCTCGGCTGGCCGGCGAGGGCGTTCGCCATGGCCGCAGCGACCCGAGCGCGGTCCTCGGGGTGCACCAGCTCGTCGGTCATCGCGGCCGGCTCTCCCGGATCGACGCCGAGGATCCGGCTGAGCTCGTCGGACCGGGTCACGATGCCCGACGCGAGGTCGATCTCGAAGCTGCCCAGGTTGGCCGACGCCTGCGCCACGGCGAGGCGGCGCCGGGCCTCCTCCGTCGCCGCGCGCCGCCGGACCTGCTCGGTGTTGTCCATCGACACGACGGTCATGCCGATGGTGGATCCGTCGCCGTCCAGCACCGGACGGGCCGTCGTGAGGATGGGAACGACGCCGCCCCCCTTCACCCGGACGTCCAGCTCCCCCTCCCACGCCTCGCCGGCGATGATGCGGTCGGCGGCCGCCAGGGTCGGGGCATCGGTCGGGTCTGCCGTCCGGAGCAGCGTGCGGACCTGCTGCCCCAGCGCCTCCGAGCTGGTCCACCCGAACAGGGCCTCCGCCGCGTCGTTCCAGTAGATGATCCCGCCCCGACCGTCCGTGGCGACGATCGCCTGCCCGGCGGCGGCCAGCAGGATCGACTGGAGGTGGATCTCGGCCTCGGCGGCCTTGCGATCGGTGACGTCGCGCAGGTTGCTGACGATCTGGCCGACGTTCGGCTCGTCGAGGAGGTTCGTGGCGATCGCCTCGAAGCACCAGGTCGTGTCTCCGAGGACGATCCGGAACTCGGTGCGCACGTGGTCGCCCAGCTCGGGGATGCACGTGAGGTCGGCCAGGACCCGGTCCCGGTCGTCGGGGTGGATGATCTCGAAGCCGTTCCGACCG
>DATMGQ010000308.1:0-2761 GCA_035555395.1 Acidimicrobiales bacterium | reverse complement strand
TGACGGCCATGTGGTCGGCGACGGGTGCGAGCCGCCGGGCGAGCTCGGCGCACCAGTCGGCCTCGCCGATCATCCAGCACACCTCCGCCAGCTGGGCGAGGCTCGTCGACCACGTCGAGTCGGCCGCCTCCAGGCCGCCGGTGGCGAACACCTGGGCGCACGCGGCCCGGGCCGCGTCGAGGTCGCCGGCGGCGGCGCACGCGGTGGCGTGCCCGGTCAGCCACACGGCCATCGTCGGGTACTCCTCGACCATCGCGCCCGTGAGCGGCATGAGGTCGCCCACCGTGCCGAGGTCGCGGGCCAGCACGAACAGCTGCCCGGCGCGGGCGTGGCGGGCGTTGTCGGCGTGCGACGTCTCGCCCAGCTCGTTGGCCTTCGCCGAGAGGACCTCGGCCTCGGCGTGGCGGCCCTCCATCTGGGCGACCGCAGCGGCGAGGAAGAGGTGGTAGGCGTCGTAGAGGGGGCGGCCGAACGGGACGATGTAGCTCTCGAGGTCCTCGATGCGGGAGCGGGCACCGTGGGCATCGCCGCTCTCCAGCAGGTCGACCACGTCCAGGACCATGCCGACCACGATCAGGTCCGACCAGCCGGCGTCGGCTGCGGCGGCGCCCATCTCGGGCCCGATCAGCAGCCGGTGCTCGAGCCCGTCGGGCGTGGCGTGGGCGAGGCGCTCGGCCAGCAGGGACAGGGCCAGCAGGTCGGGCCGGTCCGGCTGCTCGCGGGCGCCGGCGACGGCGAGCGCGGCCAGTTCCCGCTGCCGGGGCTTCTCCTCGGTGCTGTTGCGGGCCACGGACGACCAGGCCAGCAGGCTCGTCCGGTCCGACGGGCGGTCGTCGGGCACGAGGCGGAGGGCCTCGTCGAGGAGCTCCAGCAGGTCGACGTCGACCGTGCCGAACGCGAACCCGACGCCGGCGATGGCCAGGCAGCGCTCCTGGGCCGCCCGGGCGAGGACGCGGGCATCGCCGCGCGAGCGGGCCTGGCCGATGACCAGGTCGAGCGCGGTCTGGGCGTCCTTGACCTCGCCCAGGCGCCGGTCGGCCTCGGATTCGAGGAGCCGGGCGTCGGCGGTGAGCTGCCAGGCGGCGTCGCCGTCCAGCAGGGCGACGGCCTCGGTGGCCCGCCGGGCCCAGGTACGGGCCTCGTCGTCGGAGAACCGGGCGAGGGCCGAGCGGGCCGCGCGCGCCGCGGCCTCACCGGCTCGCAGCGGCGGGCACAGGCGCCCCGCGCTCACCAGGTGCTGGGCGACGGCGATGTCGCGGTCGGGTCCGGCCCGCCGTTCGAGCGCATCGGCGACCTGCAGGTGCAGCTGGGCCTCGCGGTTGCGGGTGGTCCGGGCGATCAGGGCCTGGCGGACCAGGGCGTGGGGGAACGTGACCCAGCCGATGTCCTCGTCCTCGGCGAGCAGGGCCGCCGCCACCGCCTCGTCGATCACGTCGAGGAGGGCGTCGAGGTCGCGTCCGGTGGCCGCGCCGAGCAGCTCGAGGTCGACGCGCATGCCGATGATCGCGGCTGCGGTCAGGACCCGGGCCACATCGGGGTCGAGGGCGTCGACCCGCTGGTCGATGAGGTCGCGCACGGAATCCGGGAGGTCCCGGGCGTTGAGGTCCGGCACCCGGCCGCCCTGCTCGGCGAGCGATTCGAGGAAGAAGGGGTTGCCGCCGGTGCGGTCCCGCAGCGGTCCGGCCAGCTCGGTGGCATCGGCGATCCCTCGGCTGGCCAGCAGCTCGGCGACGTCGTCGCTCGACATGCCGCCCACCTCGATCTGGTCGAGGCGGTCGTCACGGCGCAGGTCGGCGAGGAGGCGGTCGAGGTCGGCGGTGCTGCGCCCGGCCGGGCGGCGGACCGTGGCGAGGATCAGGAGGCGGCCGGTCTGCTCCTGGCGGATCAGGTGCTCGATGAGGGTGAGGGTGGACCGGTCGGCCCACTGCACGTCGTCGACCACCCAGATGATCGGTGCCGACGACGCCACGTCGCCCAGGACCTCGGCCAGCGCCTCGTACAGGTCGTAGCGGCTGGCATCGGTGGGGGCGTCGACGAGCTCGGCCTGATCGTCGCTGGGCAGGAGGATGCGCAGCGCCGGGCGCGGGTCGACGATGGCGCTCAAGATGTCGGGGTTGACCGCTCGGAGCGCGGTGCGCAGGCCCTCGGCTGCGGGCTGGTACGCCACCAGGTTCTCGGCGGTGCACCGACCCCAGAGGACGTGGGTCCCGGCCGCGTGCGCCCGCTGGCAGAACACCTGGGCGAGCCGGGTCTTGCCCATGCCCGACTCGCCCGAGAGGGTGACGAGCCGACGGCCCCCGGCGCGGACCGCCTCCCACGCCTGGTCGAGCGCGTCGAGTTGCCGGTCGCGCCCCACGAAGGCGGTGCGGGCCCGGCGCTCGGTCACAGCCGGGGGGAGGTCGAGGGGGCCGGGCGTGACGGGCACCCGGACGAAGCTGCCGCCGAGGCCGGGGGCCACCACCGGATCGGGACGGTCGGGGGCGGACGGCACGTGGGTGGCGAGATCGAGCGACGGGTCCCGCCCGGCCACGGCCTCGGCCAGGCGGACCAGGTCGGGGCTCGGGTCCAGCCCCAGCTCCTCGGCCAGGTGCTCGCGGGTCGACTCGTACGCCTGGAGCGCCTCGGGCTGGCGGCCGCAGCGGTACAGGGCCAGGACCAGCTGCTCGGCGAGGCGCTCCCGCAGCGGGTGCGCGTCCACCGCGGCGGCCAGCTCGCCCACGATCGTGGCGTGTCGGCCCAGCTCCAGGAGGAGGCGGAAGCG
>DATMGQ010000307.1:0-24558 GCA_035555395.1 Acidimicrobiales bacterium | reverse complement strand
TCCTGATCCACGGCTTCTGGGTGACGCCCCGGAGCTGGGAGGGCTGGATCGACCACTACGAGCAGCGCGGCTTCCGGGTCATCGCTCCCGCCTACCCCGGTCTCGAGGCCGAGGTCGAGGCGCTCAACGCCGACCCCGCGCCGATCGAGGCGCTCACCGCGCCGAAGATCGTCGAGCACCTCGAAGCGGTCGTCGGCGGGCTCGACGCGCCCCCGATCCTCATGGGCCACTCGGCCGGCGGTGCCTTCATGCAGGTGATCATGGACCACGGGTTCGGTGCCGTCGGCGTCGCCATGAACTCGGCGCCCACCGAGGGCGTGCGGGCCACGCCGCTGTCGCAGGTGCGCTCGACGTTCCCCGTCCTCAAGAACCCCGCGAACCGGCACCGGGCCGTCGGCTTCACCTACGAGCAGTGGCACTACGCGTTCACGAACCACGGGTTCACCGACGAGCAGTCGCACCACACCTACGAGCGCTACGCCATCCCGGCGGCCGGCGGGATCCTGTTCAACAGCGTGCTCGCCAACTTCGAGCCTGGGCCGCAGGACATCTGGGTCGACTACAAGAACGACGACCGGGCGCCGCTGCTGTTCATCTCCGGCAGCGAAGACCACATCATGCCGCCGAAGGTGCAGCACTCGAACGCCAAGCACTACAAGTCCAACACGATCACCGAGACCAAGCTGTACGACGGCTACGCGCACCTCCTCCCCGCTCAGGACGGCTGGGAGGCGATCGCCGACTTCGCCCTCGATTGGGCGCTCGCCAACGTCGGCCGCACCGCGGCGGACGGCGCCGTCGAACCGGTCTGACCGTGGACGCGGTGCGGCTGACCCACATCGGCGGGCCGACGACCCTGATCGAGGTGGGCGGCTGGCGGATCCTCACCGACCCGACGTTCGACCCAGCCGGCGACCACTACGCCTTCGGGTGGGGCACGGGCTCCACCAAGGTCGCCGGGCCGGCGATCGCCCCCGGTCAGCTCGGCCCCGTCGATGCGGTGCTGCTCACCCACGACCACCACGCGGACAACCTCGACGGGGCCGGCCGGGCGCTGCTGGCCGACGTGCCCACGGTGCTCACGACCGTGGCCGGCGCCCGGCGCCTCGGGCCGCCGGCGGTCGGCCTCGCGCCGTGGGCGTCGACGACGCTCGAGCACCCCGACCGGACGTCGATCGGGGTCGTCGCCACCCCGTGCCGGCACGGCCCACCGCTCAGCCGGCCGATCGTGGGCGACGTCGTCGGCTTCGCCCTCTCGTGGCCGGGCCAGGAGCGAGGTGTGCTGTGGATCTCGGGTGACACCGTCCTCACCGCCGACCTGCGGAGGATCCCCGAGCGGCTCGACGTCGACCTCGCCGTGCTCCACCTGGGCGGCGTGCAGTTCCCGGCGACCGGACCGCTCCGCTACACGATGACGGTGGACGAGGCCGTCGAGCTGTGCGGCCTGATGCGGCCCCGGCTGGTCGTCCCGGTGCACTACGAGGGGTGGTCGCACTTCCGGGAGGGTCGCGACGCGATCGAGCGCCGCCTCGAGTCGGCGCCGTCGGAGGTGCGGGACGCGTTCCGGTTCCTCGATCCGGGCGTCCCGACGGACCTGAGCAGGTGAGCCGACGAACGAGTTGACTGTGGGGCGTCGTCCTGGGCCCTGCTGTCGAGCACCGAGAGGCCACCATGACCACCGCGCCCGCCGCCCCGCCCATCGAGCTGGACACGGACGACCCCGTGTACCGGAAGCGGTGGCTGACGCTCGCCGTGCTCTGCACGAGCCTGATCGTGATCGGCGTCGACAACACGATCCTGAACGTGGCCCTCCCGACCCTGGCGACCGACCTCGATGCCGGCACCAGCCAGCTGCAGTGGATCGTCGACGGCTACACGCTCGTGTTCGCCGGCCTCCTGCTGACGTGCGGCAGCCTCGGCGACCGCTTCGGCCGCAAGGGGGCCCTGAGCGTCGGCCTCGTGATCTTCGGCGTCGGCTCGGTGCTGAGCGCGTTCGCCGGTTCGTCGGCCAACCTGATCGCCACCCGCTGCCTCATGGGGGCCGGCGGCGCGCTGATCATGCCGGCCACGCTGTCGATCATCACCAACGTGTTCACCGTGCCGGCCGAGCGGGCTCGGGCCATCGGCATCTGGGCGGGCATGTCGGCGGTGGGCATCGCCGTCGGCCCCGTCGCCGGCGGGTACCTGCTCGAGCACTTCTACTGGGGCTCGGTCTTCCTGGTGAACATCCCGATCGTGATCGTCGCCCTGATCGCCGGCTGGTTCCTGGTGCCCGACTCCAAGGACCCGAGCGCGCCGAAGCTGGACCCGGTCGGTGCCGTGCTGTCGATCCTCGGCCTCACCGCCCTGCTGTGGACGATCATCGAGGCGCCCGACCGGGGCTGGACCTCACCCGAGATCCTGGGCGGGTTCCTGGTGGCCGCCGTCGTGCTCGGCGGGTTCGCGTTCTGGGAGGCGCACAGCGACCACCCGATGCTCGACGTCGCCTTCTTCAAGGACCTGCGGTTCACCGCGGCGTCGGTCGCCATCGCGCTCACGTTCTTCGCCCTGTTCGGCTCGCTGTTCCTCACGACGCAGTACCTGCAGTCGGTGCTGGGGTACACGGCGCTGGAAGCCGGGGTGCGGGTGATCCCGTTCGCCCTCGTGATGATGGTGCTGGCCCCGCAGAGCCCGAAGCTGGCCGAGCGGTTCGGCACGAAGCGGGTGGTGGCGACCGGGCTGGTGCTCGTCTCGATCGGGCTCGGATCCCTCGCCTTCGCCGAGCCGTCGGCCGGGTACACGCCGGTGCTGATCTCCTACATCGTCATCGCCTGCGGGATGGCGCTCACGATGGCACCCTCGACCGAGTCGATCATGGGCTCGCTGCCGCCGGCCAAGGCCGGCGTGGGCTCGGCGGTGAACGACACCACCCGCCAGGTCGGCGGCGCCCTCGGCGTGGCCATCATCGGCAGCGTCTACTCGTCGATCTACGTGAGCCGCGTCGATGACGCCATCGCCGGCAAGGGCGTGCCCTCGGACGTGGCCGACGTGATCACCAGCTCGATCACCGGCGCGCTCACCGTCGCCGAGAAGGCCGGCGGTTCGACCGGGGCCCAGCTCGCCGACGCGGCCCGGTCCGCCTTCGTCGAGGGCATGCACCACGGCGTGGTCGTGGGGGCGGGCGTGGCGCTGCTGGGCGCGGTGATCTGCGTGCTGTTCCTGCCAGCCCGGGCCGCGGACGCCATCGGCAGCGACGAGGGCGGCGATCCGCCCACGACAACCTGAGGTTGACGATTTCGCAAACGTCAACCTAGGGTTGTCGCCATGACGACGCCCTCGCCCCTGGATCCGATGCCCCGCCTCGACGACCTGATCGCGGCCATCACGACGGTCCACCCCGACCCGCTCGACCAGCTCAGCGACGCCATGCTCGCCGCCGACCACCTGGGCGACCTGGCCGACCACCTCGTCGGCCACTTCGTGGACCAGGCCCGTCGCTCGGGCGCCTCGTGGACCGACATCGGCCGCAGCATGGGGGTCACCAAGCAGGCGGCGCGGAAGCGCTTCTTCCCGAAGGACCCGGGCGAGCCGAACGACCTCGACGCCAGCCAGGGCTTCAACCGGTTCACCCCTCGGGCGCGCAACGTGGTGGTGCGAGCCCACAACGAGGCCAAGGAGGCGGGCAACGACGAGATCACGGCGCTGCACCTCGACATCGCCGTGCTCGAGGAGCGTGAGGCGGTCGGCGCCCGCGCCGCCGAGGCCGCCGGGGTCGACCTCGACGCCGCGGTCGCGTCGCTGCGGTCGAGCCTGCCGCCGGCGGCCGACGACCGGCCGGCGCTCGTGCCCTACGACGAGGGCGCCAAGAAGGCCCTCGAGCTCACGTTCCGCCACGCCCTGCGGCTCGGCCACAACTACGTGGGGACCGAGCACCTCCTGCTCGCGCTGATCGAGGCCGACGGCCCCGACGGCCCCCTCGCCGGCTTCGGGCTCGATGCCGCCGCGGTCGAGCCGCACATCGCCGAAGCGCTGTCCGCGCTGACCGCCACCGAGCCGCCGCCCGTCTGACCAGGTCAGCGGCCTAGGGTCGCGCCCCTCGACGAGGGGGAAGCACATGGGCCACGAACGCCGACCATCCACGACGCGCATCCGGCTGGCGGCGCTGGCGGCGGTGGGCCTGGCGCTCGTCGCCACCGCGTGCGAGGCGACGGTGGTCGCCCGGGTCAACGACGTGCGGACGGGCGCAGGCCGGCCGGCGCTGCCGGTGTCGGACGTGCTGTCGGCTTCGGCCCGGGCCAACTCGCAGGACATGTGCGCCAGGGGCCGGGCCAAGGCCTCGGCCGATCCGCTGGCCCAGTACGACCAGGAGTCGGCGCAGGCGATCCACGAGCTGGTCGCTTCCGCACCGCTCGACCCGAAGGTGGCGAACGGCGGCGCCCGCAACGCCAAGGCCACCGACGAGATCTGGGCCCGCTGGAAGGGCGACGCCGCGCTGAAGGACGCCCGGTGGGACGAGGTCGGCGTCGGCGAGGTGGCCTGCAAGAACGGACGCCTCTACCTGACCGCGGTCCTGCGGGACCGGCCGTCGATGCCGGCGAGCGGGCTGTACTCGTCGAACCAGTACCCGTCCGACGGGCTGACCGTCATCCGCGACATCAAGTACGGCTCGGCCGTCGACTCGCAGGGCGTCACCCAGGACCTCCTGATGGACCTGTACCTGCCGCCCGCCGGCGGGCCCGCGGCCCGGCCGACCACGATCACCATCCACGGCGGCGGCTTCGTCGGCGGGAGCCGGGCCGACACGAACGGCGTGTCGAAGGAGTACGCGCTGCGCGGGTACGTGTCGGCATCGATCGAGTACCGGCTCGACAAGCGGCCCGGCGGCACCGCTGGCCCCGGCCAGCTCGCGGCCGCGGCCAACGGCATCGACGACGGCATGGAGGCCGTGCGGTGGCTCAAGGCCCACGCCGCCGAGTACCGCATCGACCCGTCCCGCATGGCGGCCATCGGGTACTCGGCGGGCGGCGCCATCGCCCTCGGCATGGCCCTCGGCGACGACCAGACGCCCGGTGGTCCACTCGCTGCCTACTCCCCGCAGATCGCCGCGGCCACGTCGACGGGTGCCCACCTCACGCCCGGCCTCCAGCTGCTGACCCTGCGCCCGGACCAGGCCGCGGTGCAGATGTTCGTGTACGAGGACGACGAGACCGGCTTCACGTCGGACTACGCCTTCCAGACCTGCGCGGCGGTCCGCAAGGCGGGCAACACCTGCGACTTCGTGCTCCAGCCCGGCTCGGGCCACACCGCCTGGCTGACCCCCGGCGCGCCGCTCTGGTCCACCCAGCAGGGCCCCTTCCTCTGGACCCAGCTCCGCCTCAACTGACCCGCGCGAATCAGGTCGTTCGTGCCGCATGGTGCGGCTCAGGTGACCTGATTCGGGGTGGGTCGGGGTGGGGTCCGGCGCGAATCGGGTCGTTCGTGCCGCGTGGTGCGGCTCAGGTGACCTGATTCGGGGTGGTGGGTGGGGTCTAGTTGCCGGTGAGGCGGGCGACGACGGGGGCCATGGCCTCCATGGCGTCGCGCTGGACGACGATGTAGGAGGCGTCGAAGCGCTCGCGGTTGCGCTCGATCGACTCGCAGATCTCGTCGACGGTGCCCACGAGGGCGTGGGGGAACTCGAGCAGGTCCTCGGGGGCGATGCCGAACAGCGGGGCGAAGTCCTGGGCCACCTGCGCCCGGTCGTCGGTGACGATGCAGGCGTAGTTGAGGAGGTTGATCTCGAGGTCGGCGTAGCGGTCGCCCGCCGCGTCCTTCACCCACTGGAGCTTCTGGTCGGTGAGGTCGGCCAGGCCGGAGCGGGCGGCGTCGGCATCGACGGCGCCGTTCGGGATGGTCGGGTTGATGCCGACGATGTCGGCGTGGTGGCCGGCGATCGTCAGCATCCGCTTGAGGCCGCCGCCGATGAGGATGGGCGGCGGGGACTGGACCGGCTTCGGGAGGCCGTTCATCCCAGTGACCTGGTAGTGCGTGCCGTCGACGGTGACCGGGTCGGGACCGAGGAGCCCGGTGATGATCTCGAGCCCCTCCTCGAAGCGGTCGACGCGGACCTTGGGCTCGTCGTAGGGGATGCCGGACTGCTCGTAGTCGCTGATCATCCAGCCGGCGCCGAGGCCGACCTCGAGGCGGCCGCCCGACAGCACGTCGATGGTGGCCATCTCCTTGGCCAGCACGACCGGGTGCTTGTAGTCGTTGTCGAACACGAGGGCCCCGACGCGCAGGTCGGTGGTGGCCGCCGCGGCCGCCGCCATCGCCGGGACCGGGGCGAGCTGGTCGCCGAAGTGGTCGGGCAGGAACATCGTCGAGTAGCCGAGGTCCTCGGCCTGTCGGGCCAGCGCGGCCCACTCCTCGCCGGAGGAGGCGATCGAGGTCTGGACTCCGAAGCGGAAGCGGCGGTCGTGCGTCATGCCGGGACCATACCGTTGGCGCTTCTCGCCGACCCGCGGGGCATGATCGACCGCCATGGACGAGTCGACCCGGGAACCGGTGGCTGCCGATCCCGCCCCCACCGAGTCCGCGTTCTCGGTCGCGGTGCCGGTCGGGCTCGGCCTGTTCCCGCTCGGCCTGGCGTTCGGCGCGCTGGTCGTCCACGCCGGGCTGTCGTGGTGGTGGGCGACCGTGTTCTCGACGATCGTGTACGCCGGCTCGCTCGAGTTCCTGCTCGTGGGGATGGCCGTCAGCGGCGTCCCGCTCGCTCAGGTCGCGGTGTCGACGCTGCTCGTGAACTCGCGGCACGTCTTCTATTCGCTGTCGTTCCCGCTGCACAACGTCGACAGCAAGGTCGGCAAGGCCTACGCCACCTTCGCCCTCACCGACGAGGCCTACGCCGTCACCACGTCGCCCGAGGCCCAGCGGTGGACGTCGCGCCAGATCATCGGGGTGCAGGTCTTCTTCCAGGTGTGCTGGGTGGGCGGAGCCACGCTCGGCGCCCTCGCCGGAGCGGTGCTGCCGCTCGACAAGCTCGACGGGCTCGACTTCGCCCTCACCGCGCTGTTCGTGGTGCTGGCGATCGAGGCGTACCGGGACCGACCGGATCGGGTCACCGCAGCGGTCGCCGTCGTGTGCGCCGGGGTGGCCCTGGCCATCTCGCGCGAGCACATGCTGCCCATCGCCTTCGCCGGGTTCACCGCCGTGCAGGTGTGGCGGGCCCGGCGGCACCCGATCGAGGTCCCGGCGGCGGCGCCGTGAACCCCGTCGCCATCGCTGCGGTCGTGGCCGTCGCCGCCGGCATCACATGGGGGCTGCGCGCCCTGCCGTTCGCCGCCCTCGCACCGCTGCGCCAGAACGCCCTGCTCGCCCAGCTGCGGATCACCATGCCCCTCGGGATCATGGTGATCCTCACGATCTACACCGTGTCGGGCATCGACGCGACGGGCGAGAACGTCATCACCTACGGCGTCGGCATCCTGGTCACGGCCGTGCTCCAGCTCTGGAAGCGCCACGTCAGCATCAGCATCCTCGTCGGCACCGCCGTCCACATGGCCCTCGTCGCCTGGATCGGCTGACCCCGCCACCCCACCCCACCCCAAGCAACCCCAGGCGAACTTCGTATGCCGGAGCGCCCCAGAGGGCGCTCTCCCATACGAAGTTCGATCCGGGTCGGGCCCACCCCAGCGAACTTCGTATGCCCGAACGCCCCAGATGGCGCTCTCCCATACGAAGTTCGATCGGGGTGGGGTGGGGGGGGTGGGGGTCGGGCCCGGAGCGGGGAGCGGGTGGGTCAGCGGGTGATGGTGACGCCGGGGAGGTCGCCGGCGGTGCCGGCGTCGCGCCAGCGCCCGAGGTGCTCCGAGTAGCGCATGAGGTTGCCCGGGTGGACGACGTTGCGGGCTGCCGCCATGGTGCGGGCGCCCTCGCTGTTGTGGAAGCTCGGGGTGCAGGCAGCGGAGTAGCGGCCGAAGCCCTTGCCGGCCTCCCAGAGGAACGCCAGCCACTCGTCCTCGGCGTCGACGGTGGCTTCGATCGACGTGATCTCGGACTCCTCGGCCGTCGCCACGATCCACGTGAGGTGGGCGGTGAGCTCCTGGAGGTAGTGCGTGAAGTTGAGGCCGAAGGCGGCCTGGATGAAGTGGCAGACCAGCAGGTTCGGGAAGCCGTTGGTGAGCACGCCGTGGAGCGTGTGGGCGCCGTCGTGCCAGCGCTCGCTGAGCTTCACGCCGCCGACGCCGACGGGGTCGAACCCGAGCCGGCTCACCAGCCCGGTCGTCACCTCGAAGCCCGACGCGTAGACGAGCAGGTCGAGCTCGTACTCCTTGCCGTCGACGACCGGCCCCGCCTCGGTGACCCGGCGGACGCCCAGGCCCTCGGTGTCGACGAGGTGGACGTTCGGGAGGTTGAAGGACTGGAGGTACTCGTCGTGGTAGGTGATCCGCTTGCAGTGCTTGCCGTACCAGGGCTTCAGCTTCTCGGCGGTCTCCGGGTCGTCGACGATCTCGTCGACGCGGTCCCGGATCGCCTGCATGACCTCGAAGTCGAGGCGCTCGAGCTCGGCCTGCTCCTCGGGCGTGGCGGCGGCCTGCTGGGTGTCGTCCCAGAGGAAGCGGGTGGCGCCGTCGCCCACGAGGTTCACCTCGGGCTTGCCGCCGGTGACGCACTCGGTGAAGTTCGCCATCCGCTCGGCCTGCCAACCGGGCGGCTGCTCCTTGACCCAGCCCGGCTCGATCGGCCCGTTGGCCCGGACGCCGACGGGGGAGGGCGTGCGCTGGAAGACGTAGACCGCCTTGGCGCTCTTGGCGAGCTGGGGCACGACCTGGATGGCGGTGGCGCCGGTGCCGATGATGCCGACGACCTTGTCCTTCAGGCCGTCCATCGGCTCGGTGGGGCTGCCGCCGGTGAAGCCGTAGTCCCAGCGGGCGGTGTGGAACGCCCGGCCGGCGAAGTCGTTGATGCCCTCGATGGCCGGCAGCTTGGCCTTGTGGAGGATGCCGCCGGCGGTGATGAGGAACTTGGCCGAGAGGCGGTCGTCACGGGTGGTGGTGATGTTCCAGCGCGAGGTGGCCTCGTCCCACGTGGCGTCCTCGATCTCGGTCTGGAACAGGGCGTGCGGGTAGAGCTCGTACTGGCGGCCGATGCGCTGGCACTGCTCGAAGATCTCGCTGGCCGGTGCGTACCGCACGGTCGGCGTGTAGCCGGTCTCTTCCAGCAGCGGCATGTAGATCAGCGACTCCACGTCGCACATGCAGCCGGGGTAGCGGTTCCAGTACCAGGTGCCGCCGAAGTCGCCGGCCTTGTCGATGATCCGGTAGTCCGTGATGCCCCGCTCCTGGAGGCCCTTGGCGGTGAGCATGCCGGCGAAGCCGCCGCCGACGATGACGACCGTCGTCTCCTCGACCACGGGCTCCCGGGTGAAGCCGGGCTCGACCCACGGGTCCTGGTCGAAGTCCTCGTACTCGTCGGTGAGCTGCGAGTACTGCTCCTGGGCGTCATCCCGCAGGCGCTTCTCGCGTTCGGCGCGGTAGCGCGCCTTCGCCTCGTCGATGCGGTCCTGCTCAGCCATGCGTCCTGGGCCCCGTTTCTAGAACGTGTTCTACTTTCCAGTCTGGCCGGTCAGGGCCGCCCGGTCCACATCGGGGCGGCGGGGGCTCAGGCGGGGGCTTGGTCGAAGGTGACCTTGAGGCCGTCGACGAACCAGGACGCGGCGGCGGGGACGGGCTGTTCGAGCGGGGTGCGCAGGCTGAGCGACTCGAGCAGGTCGAGCGCGGGGCCGGTGAGGGCGAGGTCCGGTTCGCCTCGGGCCGGTCCGGTGCGGATGGCCACGTGGTCGCCGACCTCGGCCCGGAACTCGCCGTCGAGGTCGGTCGGGGCGATGGCCAGCACGCCGCCGGGCGCCTCGTCCCGGCTGACCGCGAACGCGGGGCTGAGGGCGGCGACGTAGCGCAGCGAGGCCAGGGTCTCGTCGTCCTCCTCGACCGGGTCGATGCCGAGCGGCAGGAGGATGTCGCGCTCGTGGATGAGCGAGTCCCAGAGGGCGTGGTGGGCGAGGGTGCTGACGGCCACGTGGCCGCACGGCGCCTCGGCGGTGGCGCGCCACCCGTCGTCGTCGAGCCCATCGACCTGGGCAGCGAGGGCCGCGTTCGAAGCGCGGAACTGCTCGAGCAGCTCGCCGGTGGAGATGTCCGGCGCGTCGGCCACCAGCTGGGCCGGGGTGGCGACGGGGTCGAACGTGGCGAGGAACCGCGTGGGCTCGCCCTTCAGGCCGAACGCGATCGAGAAGCCCCAGAACTGGTTCGTGCTCAGCAGGTGGGTCACGACGTCGCGGTTGGACCAGCCCTCGCAGCGGCTCGGGTGGTCCCACTGCTCGTCGGTGAGGTCCGCGAGCTCCCGGGCCAGCCGGTCGCGCTGGCGGATCAGCGGTTCGGCGATGGCCCCCGGATCGCCGTCGAGCTCGATGATCGGATCGGCGCCGTACCACGGGGTGAGTTGCATGACGGCACTCTGTCACACCGCCGGCGCCGGGGTGGTAGGAGGATTGGCATGTCCGCAGCCGATCCGTACCTCGTCCACGGCCTCACCGTCTCGTACTTCACGCGCAAGGTCACCGGCTACCTCGACCACGCCGGGCTGCCGTGGCGCCTCGAGCCGAGCATCGGCGCCAACCCGGTGGCCCAGCAGGCGGGGTGGAACGGCGGCATCCCGGTGGTCACCGCCCCCGACGGCGAGCTGATGTGGGACTCGACGGCGATCATCGTCCACCTCGACCACGCCGCCACCGCCGAAGGCCGGTCGAGCGTGTTGCCCGACGATCCGACCCTGCGGTTCCTCGCCCACCTGCTCGATGACTTCTCCGACGAGTGGTTCTACCGGCACGCCGTCGGCACCCGGTGGCTGGTCGACGAGAACAAGGTGACGGGCAGCTGGGACATCGCCCGGGAGGGCAGCCGGGAGGTCCGGTTCCCGATCGACGACGTGCGGGCGTTCGTCACGGACGCCATGAGCGCCTCGCTCCCCCGGCTCGGCACGATGCCGGGGAACATCGACGCCTGGGTGCAGGAGTCGCTCGTTCCCTGGCAGGCAGCGTTCGCCGCCCACCTCACCGACCACGCCGCGCTGCTGGGCGGCCGGCCGTCGCTCGCCGACTTCGCCTTCTTCGGCGGCAACGCCGCCCACTTCGTGAACGACCCGTGGTGCCGCCGCCTGACCGAGTCCGTCGCCATGCCCGTGGTCGAGGCGACCCACCGGCTCATGGCGCCGCCCGACGGCGAGCCGGGGGTGTGGTTCGACCCGGCCGACCTGCCGCGGACCCTCATCGCGCTCCTCGCCGAAGCCGGCCGCCACTACCTTCCGTGGGTGGCCGAGGCGACCGTGGCGGGCTCGGCGGTGGTGCCGTTCGACGACGGCTCGACCGCCGACATCGCCACCACCGGCTTCCTCACCGAAGCACGGGGGATCACGCTCGCCCGCTACGTCGAGGCGCGCTCGCCGCAGCTCGACGCCGTCCTCGAGGAGGCCGGGATCCTCCGCTGGTACGCCGACTTCACCGACCAGGCCACGGCGATCCCGGACCCCGCCCCGATCCCGCGCCCGGCCGACAACCGCCCCTACCGGGCGGGGGCCTGAGCAGCGGCGACCCGTCCAGCCGCAGCCCCTGAGCCCGTCGGTCCGGAGTGCGGCTGGTCCTAGAACTCGACCGAGCCGAGGGAGCCATCCCGCCCGCCGGGGCATCGGTCGCCCTCGTCGATGTCGACGCCGCGGGGCTGTACGTCCACGTGCCAACCGCCGCCTTCGCCTGTGCGGCCGACCCGGGACGTCGGCACCGTCCAGCGCACCGTGTCCCTGTCGACCGCACCCTGGCCGATCGTGGCTGTGCCGGCGTCGTCGCGGCGGCCGTCGACGACACCGAACTCCCACGAACCGTGATCGGCTTCAGCCACGAGGAACGCGGTGCCGTTCGCGTCGCCCAGCACCGAGCGGTCCTCGGGCGGGGGCTCGAGGATGCCGACGACGACCCGGATCTCACCGTCGGCGTCGTCCGGGAGCGGCCCGGCGAACTCGACGACCGCCTCGATCGCGTCGTCGTCGGCGGTCACCGTCGCCGACCGCACATCGACCCAGGTGTCGGGCCCGCGGACGTCACCGACGTCGTCGTCACACGCGGCGCGCACCGCGGCGGGGGCTGAGGTGCAGCCGGCCACCAGGGCGACGGCGACGACCAGTCCCCACCGCGCCCGCTTCGCCATGGGCGCCATTGTGCACCCGCCGAGCCGCTTCGCTCAGCGGGTGGCGTGGGCGTCGAGGACGAGGGCGACGGCCGCGGTGAGCTTCTGGGCGGTGGGGAGGTGGAGGAACTCGTTCGGGCCGTGGGCGTTCGAGTGCGGGCCGAGGACGCCGGTGAGCAGGAACTGGGCGTTCGGGAAGCGGTGGCCGAGCATCCCCATGAACGGGATCGACCCGCCCTCGCCGAGGCTGCGGGCCGGCTGGCCGAACGTGGCCTCGCTGGCGGCACGCATGGCGTCGGCCAGCCAGTCGGCGGTGGCCGGAGCGTCCCAGCCGCCCTCGGCGCTGTCGACGTGGACGACGACCGTCGTGCCGTAGGGCGGGTCCGCGGCGAGCACCCGCTCGACCGCCCGGGCGGCCGCGAGGGCGTCGACCGTGGGCGGCAGGCGGAACGAGAGGGCGAAGGTGGTGCTGGGCCGCAGCACGTTGCCGGCGGTCTGCGACGGCGGGAGGCCGTCGGCGCCGATGACGGTGAGCGTGGGCTCCCAGGTCTTGGCCGTCAGCTGCGCGCCGGGCTCGGTGGGCGCGATCGCGGGACCCGCGCCGTCGACGTAGGGGTAGGACTCGGTGAGGGCCGCGCCCAGGTCGGTGGCGACCGCGTCGATCTCGGCCTGGCGTCCGGGCGGGATCTCGGTCCACAGCTCGGGCACGAGCACCCGGCCGGTGTCGGGGTCCTCGACCCGGTCGAGCAGGCGGCGGGCGATGCGGAACGAGTCGGGCACGACCCCGCTGGCGCTGCCGGAGTGGACGCCCTCGTGGAGGACCCGCACCTCGAGGGTGGCGCTGAGCAGGCCGCGCAGCGAGGTCGTGGTCCACATGCGCTCGTAGTCGCCGCAGAACGAGTCGAGGCAGACGACGAGGCTCGGGCTGCCGATGCGGTCGGCAAGGTGCGACACGTAGGCCGGCAGGTCGGGGCTGCCGGACTCCTCGCTGCACTCGATGAGGCCGACGCAGCGGGCGTGGCGGCCGCCCTCGGCCTGGACCGCCTCGATCGCGGTGAGCGAGGCGTAGGCGGCGTAGCCGTCGTCGGCGCCGCCGCGGCCGTAGAGCCGGTCGTCGATCACGACGGGCGTCCACGGACCGAGGCCCTCGCGCCAGCCGTGCATCGGCGGCTGCTTGTCGAGGTGGCCGTAGAGCAGGACGGTGTCGACGTCGGCGGCATCGTCGGGGGACGGCCCGCTGCCGTCGAACGCGGGGACCTCGAACCACAGGACCGGGGTGCGATCGGGCAGGCGGACCACGTCGACCGACAGGCCGGCGATGGCCCGGCGCGACGCCCAGGCGGCCGCGCTGTCGACCACGGCGTCGAGGTGGCCGTGCTCGGCCCAATCCGGGTCGAAGGCGGACGAGAGCGCGGGCACGCGGATGTACGCCTCGAGGGTCGGCTGGATGTCGTCGTCCCAGGCGGCGCGGGTGCGGGCGACGACGGCGGGCGGGTGCAGGGCCATGGTCCGAGCATCGCAGACGATCCGCTCGTCCGGGCTTAAGCGGCCTTTCCCGCCCGACGTGGTGGAATGGTGCGCTGCAGCCCAGGGTGGGCGTGGGAGGAGATCTCGTGACTGCACCGAACCGGTCGAGGCGGACCCGTCGTGGGGCGCTGCTGCTCGGCGCCCTGCTCATCCTCAGCTCGTGCGGCGTCGAAGCCGGCGAGCGAGAAGCCTCGAGCGTGCGGACGAACAACGACAGCGTCGTCGGCAGCGACGTCGAGGACACCACCACGACCGCACCCACCACCACGGCGCCGCCCCCGCCCACCGACGTCGACATCACCGGGTCCGACGGCAGTGAGGTCAACGACGTGATCGGCAACGCGATCACCGACCTCGAGGAGTTCTGGACGGACGCCTACCCCGAGGCGTACGACGCGGACTACGAGCCGCTGTCGGGCGGGCTCTACGCCATCGACAGCAGCACCGACGCCACGGACATCCCCTGTGCCTCGGGCCCCGACATCAGCGAGCTGCTCGACAACGCCTACTACTGCCCGCCCGCCGACGCCGTGGTGTGGGACCAGGAGGGCTTCATGCCCGACCTGGCCGACCGGTACGGCACCTTCACCGTCGCCGTGGTCGTCGCCCACGAGTGGGGCCACGCCATCCAGGACCGTGCCGCGTTCTCGGGGGCCTCGGTGACCACCGAGCTCCAGGCCGACTGCTTCGCCGGCTCCTGGGTCAAGCACGTCGACGAGGGCGGGAGCGAGCGCTTCTCGATCACGATCGACGACCTCGACCAGGCCCTCGCCGGCGTGCTGTCGCTGCGCGACGCGCCGGGCGGCTACGCCGACGACCCGTCCGCCCACGGGAGCGGCTTCGACCGCGTCGGGGCGTTCCAGGACGGGTTCGAGCACGGCGTCACCCGCTGCGCCGAGTTCACCGACGGCGACCCGGCCCCGTACGAGTTCCCGTTCTCCGACCAGGCCGAAGCCGACACCGGCGGCGACCTGCACCTGTCGGGCAGCACCGACGACCCGGGCATCATCGAGCTCGCCTTCCCATCGCTCGACGCCTTCTGGACCGACACCTTCCCGACGCTCAGCGAGGACGGCGCGGACTGGGATCCCATGGACGAGCCCGTGGCGTTCGAGGCCGACGACCCGCCCTCGTGCGGCGGCGACCCGGTCCAGGGCTACCTCCTGTTCGTGTGCATCCCGGACCGGTACGTGGGCTTCGAGTCCGAACGGACGATCCCCGACGTGTACGACCAGGGCGGCGACTTCGCCGTCGCCACGCTGTTCGCCACCCAGTACGGCCTCGACGCCTCGGACCAGCTCGGGCTCGGCGGCGACGAGGTGGACACCACGCTCCAGGGCGACTGCTTCGCCGGTGCCTGGGCCGCAGCCCTGCTGCCGCCCGATCCGCCCGACGAGTACCAGCTCGTGCTGTCGCCCGGCGACCTCGACGAGGGCGTCGCCGTGCTGCTCTCGTTCCGGTCCGAGGGCGACCGCGAGCGCCAGGGCCCCGGGTTCGACCGGGTGAAGGCGTACCGGGCCGGCGTCCTCCGGGGCGCGGAGGCCTGCACGGATCTGGACTAGGTCGTACCGTCTGCGGACGTGACCGACCTCGATCCTGTCCCCGCCGCCTCCAACCTGCCGGACGCGATCGATCCGGCGAAGGTCTCCGCCCTGCTGGCGCGCGTGCGCCGGGAGGTCGACGAGGGCCTGTCGCCCGCGGTGCAGATCGCGGTGGCCCACGACGGGCGGATCGTCGTCGACGAGACGTACGGCGCCGCGCCCGACAGCCGGTTCATCGCCTTCTCCGCCACCAAGGCGCTCGTCGCCGCCGCGATCTGGCGGCTGATCGACGCCGGCGAGGTCGACATCTCGGTCACGGCGGCCACCTACGTCCCCGAGTTCGCGTCGAACGGCAAGGACGTCGTCACCGTCGAGAACCTGCTCACCCACACCGGCGGGTTCCCGTTCGCGCCGCTCGGCCCGAACCGCTGGTCCACCACCGCCGGCCGCCGCGAGGCGTTCGCCAAGTGGCGGCTCACGCTCGACCCCGGGTCCACGTTCGTGTACCACCCGACCGCCGGGCACTGGGTGCTCGGCGAGATCCTCGCCACCGTCACCGGAATGGACCACACCGATGCCATCGAGGAGCTGGTCACCGCCCCGCTCGGCCTGCCCCGGCTCCTCGGCATCCCGCTCGACCAGCAGGACGGGATCCAGGAGGCCGTCGGCATCGGCGAGCCGCCCACGCCCGAGGAGATGGAGGAGGCCTACGGCGTCAAGGTCGACATCAGCGCGCTCATCCCGCCCGACGTGGCCCTCGGCGCCCTCACCACCCTCAACCACCCCGAGGCCCGTGCCGTCGGCGTCCCCGGCGGCGGCGGCGTGATGCGGGCGGCCGACATCGCGCTCCTGTACCAGGGCCTGATGCGCGACCCCGACGACCTCTGGTCCGAGCAGGTCCTCGTCGAGGGCACCCAGCACGTGCGGATGATGCTCCCCGACATCTGGGGCGTCCCGGCCAGCCGCACGCTCGGTCTGGTCGTGTCCGGCGAGGACGGGCTCGGCTACCGGCGGGGCTTCGGCCGGACGGCGTCGCCCAAGGCGTTCGGCCACAACGGCGCCGGCGGCCAGCTGGCGTTCGGCGATCCCGGGACGGGCCTCAGCGTCGGCTACCTCACCGCCGGCCTCGACCAGAACATGGTCCGCCAGCAGCGCCGCGACGTCGCCATCGGCAGCCTCGCCGCCGACCTCCTCCGCGACTGACCCGCCCCCGCCCCGGATCTTGGGTCGCGTGGGCACCCGTGGGCTGGCCAGGTGACCCGAGACAGGGGAACTGGCTGGGAGGGGCGAGCGGTTCGGCGGGAGACTGCGGGCATGGGTGCTGACCGGCCGTGGAGGATCGACGCCGGGCTGGCCCGCGAGCTGGGCGACGCGATCGGCTGGCGGCCCGACGACGGGGTGGCCGCGCTCCCGCCGCTGATGCCGGCAGCGATGCCCATGGGCTCGACGGCCAAGCTCGCGGCGATCGCGGCTGGCGAGGTGCCTCCCGGCGCCGACCCCGGTGCGCTGGCCCGCCGGGCGCTCGACCACCTGGGAGACCGTGCCGCCGCACCGGCGGGTCCGTCGGCATCGCCCTCGTGGTCGTGCTGGGTGGCGTCGACGGTGATGGCGGCGCTGGTCGACGGGGCCGGGCTCGGCCCGGTGCACGTGGCCGCGACCCGGCGCAGCGACCCGGGCGCGCCGATCGTCGACTTCCACGCCGCCGTGCAGGTCGTCGACGACGGCGTGACGTGGGTCTGCGACCCGTACTTCGGCGCGGCCGTGGCCCTTCCCTCCGAGGCGGGCGCGACGGCGACGGCGGTGGGGCCGCTCGGGGTCGCCTCGGCCGAGCGGTCGGCTGACGGCGGGTGGACGTTCGATCTGGGGTGGGACGTGTGGGACGTCGTCCTGCGGTTCCGGTTGTTCGGTCCGGCGCTCGATCCCGGTGACGTGCAGGCGATGGCGGCCGTCTCGGTCACCCACACCGGCGTGCCGCTGCGGCCCTACGCCCGGCTGCACCTCGGCGACGAGATCGCCGACGCCAGCGAGGCCGCCGACGGGACCGGCGTCCTCCACTCCTGGACCCGGGAGGCGGGCCGCTCCGAGCAGGTGGTCGGGTCCTGGGACGAGGCGGTCGAGGTGTTCGCAGAACACACGGGGGTGCGGGTGGTCTGAGCCGGCCAACGGCCCTGGTCAGGGGCCATGGATCGGACCGCGGTGCGGGCGTGGCACACTGCCTCTTCCCGTGTTCGCGATGCTCCTCCCCCGCTCCCGGTGACCCGGCAGATCAAGCTCCGACCGTGGCAGAAGGCCGCGTTCGAGAAGTACGTCGCCGCAGGTCAGGCCGACTTCTTGACCGTCGCCACGCCGGGCGCCGGCAAGACCACGTTCGCCCTCACGGTGGCCCGCCACGTGCTGTCCGAGCGGCCCCGGGCCCGGCTGATCGTCGTGGCGCCCACCGCTCACCTGAAGCTCCAGTGGGCCCAGGCGGCGGCCCGGTTCGCGCTGCACCTGGACCCGGCCTGGTCGGCCGCCGACGGTGCGCTGCCGTCGGACATGCACGGCATCGTCACCACCTACCAGCAGGTGGCCACCAGCGCCGACGTGTTGCGCCCGCTCGCCACGGATGCGTTCGTGATCTTCGACGAGGTGCACCACGCGGCCGACGAGCGGGCCTGGGGCGACTCGGTGCGCCGGGCGTTCGAGACGTCGGCTCGGCGGCTCGCCATCTCGGGCACGCCGTTCCGCAGCGACACCCAGTCGATCCCGTTCGTGAACTACGTGCTGGAGGAGGCGGCGCCGGACTACGAGTACGGCTACGGCGACGCCCTCGGCGACGGCCGCGTGGTGCGGCCGGTGTACTTCCCCCGCACCGGCGGCGAGATGGAGTGGACGGCGCCGGACGGGACGATCATGTCGGCGACGTTCGACGATGCGCTCGACGGCGCCCGGTCGTCGCAGCGCCTGCGGACCGCCCTGTCGCTCGAGGGCGAGTGGCTGCCGACCGTGCTCCGCGAGGCGGTGACGCGCCTCGAGGAGATCCGGGCCGTGCACCCCGAGGCGGGTGGGCTGGTGATCGCCACCGACCAGGACCACGCGCGGGGGATCGCCTCGATCCTGTCGAACCGGTTCGGCCAGGCGGCCACGGTCGTGACGTCGGACGATCCCGATGCGTCGGCTCGCATCGCCTCGTTCTCGGCCGGCTCGGCGCCGTGGCTGGTGGCGGTGCGGATGGTGTCGGAGGGCGTCGACATCCCGCGGCTGCGGGTCGGTGTCTACGCCACGACGACCACGACCGAGCTGTTCTTCCGCCAGGCGGTGGGCCGCTTCGTGCGGTGGACGCCGGGGCTGCGGAACCAGAAGGCGTACCTGTTCATCCCCGACGATGCCCGGCTCCGGTCGCGGGCGTTCCAGATCGCCGATCAGCGGCGCCACTCGCTGCGCAAGCGCGAGCAGGAGCGCTTCGAGCGAGACGAGGCCGCGCTCGACACCGGCGTCGAGGAGCAGATGTCGCTGTTCGCGGCGCTGTCGGCGGTGGCCACCGAGCACCAGGCGCACGAGGCGTTCGACGCCGACTTCGTCGACGACGACCTGGAGCCGGGGTCGGACGACGACGAGCTGGATCTGGTGCTCACGTTGGCGCCGCCGCCGCCGCTGGCGGGGGAGCGGCGTTCGCTCGATGACCTGGGGATCAACATCGGCGGTGCCGCGGCCAAGACGCGGCGCGAGGAGAAGCGCCGGCTGCGGGAGCAGAACGCGGAGATCGTGGCCACGTTGGTGCGCCGCACCGGGCAGACCCACGCCCAGGTGAACAGCGAGCTGAACCGGCTGTCGGGGGTGGGCCGGATCACCGAGGCGACGGTGGGCCAGCTGCGCAAGCGCCTCGAGGTGGCCGAGCAGCTCGCTCGGCGCTGATCAGCTGACGGCGCCGATCCGGGTGGTGCGGCCGCTCACCGAGCGGTGGGCCTGGAGGGTGATGACCCGGGCTTCGGGGCGGAGCTGCCGCAGCTGGTCGACGACGGTGTCGTGGCAGGTGAAGGCGAAGACCTGCTGGGTGTCGGAGACGGTGACGAGCAGGTCGGTGAGCTGCTGCTGGCGGCGGGCGTCGGCGTTGACCGTGATGTCGTCGAGCAGGAGCGGCAGGGGCGTGGTCTTGGAGAACGACTCGGCGAGTGCGACCCGCATGCACAGGTAGAGCTGCTCGCGGGCGCCCTGGCTGAGCAGGTGGGCGGGGACCTCCCGCTCGGCGTGGTCGATGGCGAACACGTCGTTGTCCCGCACCTCGAGGCGGACGTAGTCGCCGCCGGTGACGTGGGTGAAGAGGGCGGCGGCCCGCTTGACGACGTCGGGCTGGCGCTCCCGCTGGTACTTGGCGAGGGTGCCCTCGACCATCTGGTGCGCGAGCGAGAGCGAGGCCCAGGTGGTGACGGCCTCGACGAGCTGGGCCTCGATGCCCGACACCCGCAGTTCGCAGGTGGGGACGTCGGCGGAGGTCATGAGCTTGTCGACCTCGGACCGCACCGCAGCTTGGTCGTGGAGGCAGCGGTCGCGGTCGTCGGTGGCCTCGGCGAGCCGGCGGCGGAGGGTGCGGGTCTGGTCGGCCCAGGCGGCGGGGTCCGCGGCGGCGAGGAGCTCGAGTGCTCGGGTGCGGCGGTCTTCGGCGCTTCCGGCGGCGGCGTCGAGCCGGGCCTCGGCATCGTCGATGGCGGCGCGCAGCTCGGTGGCGGCGGCGACCCGGTCGAGGGTGGCGAGGGCGTCGTCGACGGTGGTGGCGCCGATGGCGTGCAGCTCGATGGCGAGTGCGTCGGCGGCGTCGGCCCGAGCGCGGCCGGCACGGCGCTCGGCGACCCCGGCCCGCTCGACCGTGGCCTGCCCGTCGGCGATCTGGAGCAGGAGCGCTCGCTGCCCGGCGGCCCGGGTGGCGAGCCGGTCGACGACGGTGACGGGGTCGACGTCGGGTTCGCCGAGGTCGCCGAGCTGGGTGAGGTGGCCGACCAGTTCCGCCACCTCGGCGGCGAACGCGGCGGCGGCGGTGCGCTGGGCCTGGAGGTCGGATTCGGTGACGGCGAGGTGGCGGGCGACGCCCCGGGCCCGGTCGATGCTGCTCAGGAACTCGGCGGCGCCCGCCGGGTCCAGGTCGAGCGGGAGGTCGTGGCCGGCGAGCCATTCGCCCCACGCCGCCTCGGTGGCTTGGAGCTGGGCGTGGGCGGCCTCGGAGCGCCGGTGGGCGGATTCGGTGCGGCGGGTGGTGCGGTCCTGGAGGCCGGCCCGGTCGGCGGCCACCCGGGTGCGCTGCTCGTCGGCGTGCTGGGCCGACGCCGCCACGCGCTCGGCGTGGGCTCGGATGCCGGCGGCGTCGCTGGCGCTGGGCACGACGTCGAGTCGGAGCGTGGCGAGCGGTCCCGCGAGGTCGGTGTCGATCCGGCGGACGTCGTCGGCGGCGAGGTCGATGACCGCATCGAGGTCGGCGGTGGGCGCGGGGGTGGCGGCCCGGGACCGCTGGACGAAGCCGATGGTGCCGACGGCGGCGGCCAGGGCGAGCAGGGCGCCCCCGATGGTTGGCTGCCCCAGGGCCAGCAGTGCAGCGCCGGCAACCAGCGCGACGCCGGCGGCGGCGAGGAGGGCGGCGGGCGAGCCCGATGAGGTGGTGGCGTCGGCGAGGGCCGCGTCGCGGCGAGCGCGGGCGTCGTCGAGGCGGCGGACGGCGACCTCGCGCTGGGTGGCGAGCGCAGCGAGGGCGTTGGCGGCGTCGAGCCCGGCGGTGGCGTCGGCGGGGCGCAGGGTCGGCAGGTCGGCGAGCGCGGCCTCGGCGCGGTCGAGGTCGGCGGCTTCCACCGCCAGCTCGGTGGCCAGCTGGTCGGCGGCACGCGTGGCGTCGCGGACCTCGTTGCGGGCGTCGGCGACCGCGGCCGCCGCCTGCCGCAGCCCGGAGGCGTCGCTGGCGCCAGCCGGCCGGGCCTCGAGCCAGGCGAGGTCTCGGCCTCCGCCGAGGACGGCCAGGTCCTGGTCGAGCTCGATCCGCTGCTGGTCGAGGCGGGCGGCGAGCTCGCCGATGCGACGGGCTCGCTCGCGCTCGCCGTCGACCTGGCGGGCGAGGCGCTCGATCCGGTCGATGGCGGCGGTGTCGAGCACCGGTGCGTCGAGCGACGCGAGGTGCTGTTCGGCCCCGGTGAGCTCATCGGCGGCCCGGGTGGCGGCGTCGGCCGCAGCGCGGTGGCGCTCGATGGCGGTGTGGAGCCGGGCCGGCGCGTCGGCCGGCAGGGTCGGGACGGTGCCGATCTGGTCGAGCTGGTGGCGGGCATCGGTGGCGGCGCTCCAGCGCGGCCACAGCTCGGTCACGGCGGTGACGAGCGCCAGGTCCGCTCGGAGGGCCTCGGCGTCGGCGCTGAGCGTGCCGGCTCGGTCTGCGAGCAGCTCGAGCTGGCGGAGGTGCGCCGGGAGGGCGCTGGACTCCCGCTTGGCCTCGTCGAGCCGGAGCCGGGCCGCAGCCAGCTGCGCCCGGAGCTCCTTGATGCGGTAGCGCTCGCCCCGGCCGTTGGGCTTGAGGAGGACGTCGCGCTCGCCGCCGAGTTGGGTGAGGGCGACCTGCGCGCTGCGGCCGGCCCCGAGGATGCCGGCGGAGAAGACGCGGTCGCGGACCTGGTCCTCGGTGAGGGCCCGGAGCTGGGCGAGGTCGTCGAGGTGGACGGAGAAGACGCTCTGGAACAGCTCCTTGCTGGCGCCGCCGAGCACGTCGGCGAGGTCGCCCTCGTAGGGGGAGCCGTCGGCGTGGGTGACGCGCAGCGAGGACTTGCGGGCGCCGCGGTGGATGGTGAGTCGCTGGCCGTCGTCGTCGGTGACGAACAGGCGACCGCCGTAGGTGCCGCCGCGCAGGGCCGGGTGGTGGTCCGGGCGGTTGACGGCGGTGAACCCGAACAGCATCCCGACGAGGAAGTGCTGGAGCGTGGTCTTCCCGGACTCGTTGGGGCCGGCGATGATCGTGAGCCCGCCGTCGAGGTCGTTCACCCCGAGGTCGGCGTGGACGCCGTAGCCGTCGATGTGCCAGCCGTCGATCCTCATGACGATGCTCCCGTGACGGCGTCGAGCGCAGCGAGCTGCGCGGCCTGCCAGATGGCGTCGTCGTCGCCGTCGGGCAGCAGGTCGCCCAGCTCCCGGAGGACGTCGGCGGGCAGGAGGTCGGCCCAGGTGGTGCGCTCGTGCGGCGCGGTGTCGTCCATGAAGCGGACGAGGTCCGAGACGAAGTCGTCTCGCCGGCGGATGTCGATGACCTCGCCCGCCGGGCGGGTCTGCCACACGACCTGGTTCCACCACACGAACGGCGTGGAGGCCGCACCGGAGCGGCGGAGCTCCTCGAGCACCTCGACCCGGCGGCGGGTGGACGACAGCTCCTGGTGGAGCGGGCCGCTGCCGCCGATGGTGGCCCGCACGACCATGGCCCGGCCGTCGTGGCGGGCCGGTGCTGCCTGCTGCTCGAGCTGGGCGAGCACGGCGCCGACGTCGGCGAGGTGGTCGATGGAGACGGCGACGTCGGCGAAGCGGACCTGGTCGAGCACGACCAGCTCGGGCGCCGAGGCGATGCCGTTGTCGACCTGGACGATGACCGCTCCCTTGGCGCCCTGCTCGGACGGGCGGGTGGTGCGGCCCTGGAGGTTGCCGGGGTAGACGACCCACGGCTCGCCCTCGAGCGGGTTGTGGCGCTTGTGGACGTGGCCGAGCGCCCAGTACTGGTAGCCGGGCCGACGGAGGTCGTCGACGCTGCAGGGGCTGTAGTCCTGGTGGCCGGTGGCGGAGCCGCCGATGTTGGCGTGGAGCAGCCCGACCTGGAAGCCGCCGCCGGCGGCCCGGGGGAACCGCAGCGAGAGGTTCTCCTCCATGGCGTGGGTGGCGTAGCTGATGCCGTGGACGACGACCCGCTCGCCGCCCGCCTCGAACTCGATGGACTCGACCTTGGAGGCGGCGAACGTGTGGACCAGCTCCGGGAAGCCGTCGATGGCCGTCCACCCCTGGCCGACCGGGTCGTGGTTGCCGTGGACGAGGAAGGTGCGGATCCCGCGGTCCGCGAGGCGGGTCACGCCCTGGAGGAAGGCCCGCTGGGCCCGGATGCCGCGCTCGGCGCCGTCGTAGATGTCGCCGGCCAGCAGGACGAAGGCGACCTCCCGCTCGATGGCGGTGTCGACCAGTGCCCCCCAGGCTCGCAGCGAGGCCTCGCGGAGGGTGGCGGCGACATCGTCGGGGAACCCGCCGACCGACGCGAAGGGGGTGTCGAGGTGGAGGTCGGCGGCGTGGAGGAAGGAGAAGGGCATGGGTCAGATCGCCTGTTCAGGGGACACCACGAACGTACCGAGGGGGTGTGACAGCGAAACGGATGGCGCGTGGCCTGGGGCTACGCGGTGACCCGCTCGGCACCCGCCGCGACCAGGGCTTCCACTTCGCCGATGGCGCCGTCGACGTCGTCGAGATCGAGCTCCACGGCGCCCGCCGGGGTGAGGAAGGCGAAGGTGACGCGGGCGATGGGCTCGCCGGTGGTCTGGCGCACCGCCAGGGCGTACGAGCCGCCTTGGAGCCGGTAGCCGTCGACTCGGCGGCGGAGCTCGGCGGGGTCGTCGGTGGCGGCGGTCTTGTAGTCGACGATGACCATGCCGTCGGGGCTCCGGTAGAGGAGGTCGATGTAGCCCTCGAGCAGGCGGCCGCCGGGCGTGGGCGTGCAGGCGTAGACCTCGCGCCAGTGCGGCCCGTCGGTTGCGGCGGCGATGACCGGCGACGCCAGGGCGGCCCGCACCAGCCCCTCGACCTCGGCGGCTCGATCGGGGATCGACTCCGCCTCGCACTGGGCCGCGACCGCGCCGGTCAGCCCGGCGGGGTCGGCCAGGTCGATGGTCTGGAGGGTGCCGTGGACGGCACGGCCCACGGCCGTGCCGTACCGGCCCTTGAGCCACGGCGGCAGGTCCAGGTCTCGCGGCCGCTTCTGCAGCCCGGCCTCGACGGGCTCGGGCTCGTCGCCCACGGGCGAGCCCGAAGGTGCGGCCGGCCTCCGCCGGTCACGCGCCTCGGAGGGGTCGGCCTCGTCGAGCGGGTCGGGCTCTGCCTCGGGTTCGTCGCGGGCGAGGTCGGGGGTGCCCTCCGCGGTGAGCGCGGTGGCGGCGACGGTGGTGGGCCGGGACCCGGCGGCGAGTGCGGCGTCGAGGTCGGCACGCCACTGGTCGAACGGCGGAGGCGGCGCGGGTGGGGCGGCCGCAGCGACGGTGGGCGCCTCGACGTCGGCCTCGACGGCGTCGGGGAGGTCGTCGAGCTGGTCGGCGCAGCCGGCGAGGAGCAGTTCG
>DATMGQ010000306.1:0-20203 GCA_035555395.1 Acidimicrobiales bacterium | reverse complement strand
CGGCTCGATGCGCGGCGCGCACGCGATCGCCGAGGAGGCGCTCGAGCGCAACCTGCCGATCGCCGTGGTCGGCGTGCCCAAGACGATCGACAACGACATCGCCTGCACCGAGATGACCTTCGGGTTCCAGACGGCGGTGCAGATCTGCACCTTCTCGATCGACCGCCTCCACACCACGGCCGAGAGCCACGACCGCGTCCTGGTCGTCGAGGTCATGGGACGCCACGTCGGCCACATCGCCGTGTGGTCGGGCATCGCCGGCGGTGCGGCCGTCACGCTCGTGCCCGAGGAGCCCTTCGACCTCGACGACGTCGCCACCCGCATCACCGCACGCCACGACCACGGCAGCTGGGCCACGATCGTCGTCGTCGCCGAGGGCGCGCTGCCCAAGCCCGGCACGCTCGCCATCAACGAGCCCACGGTCGACGCCTACGGCCACCAGCGCCTCGGCGGCATCGCCAACGTCGTGGCCGCCGAGCTCGAGCTGCGGACCAAGATCGAGACCCGCACCACGATCCTCGGCCACGTCCAGCGGGGCGGCACGCCCGTGGCGTTCGACCGGGTGCTCGGGACGCGCTTCGGCGTGGCTGCGGTCGATGCCGTCGCCGACGGCGACTTCGGCACGATGGTCGCCCTCCAGGGCAACCACATCGTCCGGGTGCCGGTCGCCGACGGCGTGGGCCACCTCAAGCTGGTGGAGCCCGACCTGCTGCGCACGTCGGCCCTGTTCTCGCCGCAGCGGCCCGCTACCGGGGGTTGAGCGGCGGCTGGTAGTCGTCGGCCGACACCCGGGGCAGGTTGCCGGCGTCGGTCGGTGCGTCGATGGGCCGGCCGTCGATCGAGAACTGGACCTCGCGCACCTCGTCGAACCCGAGCGCGGTGAAGACGATCTGGGCGAACGCCTCCTTCTGCGCCGTCCCCCCGATGTCGTTGATCTCGACGGACAGGTCGATGGTGGCGACGCCGTCCTCGGTGACCTCGGCGCCCCGCAGCTTGGTGCCCGGGGGGACGGAGGTCCGCAGCCCGCTCCCGCCCTCCTCCGGCGGCGCCGCCAGCACGTAGTCGAGCGCCTTGCCGAGGGTCACCTCGCCCTCGACGGGGTACTCCACCGCCTGGAGGCGGCCGTCGTTCAGGAAGTACACGGACACCGTGGGTGCGCCGGTGGGGGCGATGGTGGTGGGCACCGTGGCGGTGCGGGCCACCGTGGTCTGGCTGATGGCGCGCGGGGCGTCGTCGACGGGGACGCCGCAGCCTGCCAGGACGGCGAGCACGAGGGCGAGCGACGCGGCGACCGCCGCCCGGATGGGGTTCGGCCGGTTCACGGCACGTCGTCCGCGGTCTCGTCGTGCTCGATCGGCTCGTCCCAGGCGACCGGCAGCTCGATCACGAACCGGGCACCGCTCTCGCCGTCGGGTCGATCCTCGACCCACACCGAGCCCTTGTGGAGCGCCACGTGCTCGGCCACGAGCGACAGGCCGAGGCCGACGCCCTCGCTCCCGGCTCGCCGGTTGGACCCGGCGCCGCGGGAGAAGCGGTCGAAGATCAGCTCCCGCTCGTCCTCGGGCACGCCGGGGCCGCCGTCCTCCACCGCCCACTGGATGCCCTCGGGCACCTTGCGGACCTGGACCCGGGTGGCACCGCCCCCGTACTTGCGGGCGTTGTCGAGCAGGTTGGTGATGACGCGGACGAGGCGCCGCTTGTCGGCCCGGATGAGCACGCCGGCCAGCTCGGCATCGAGCTCGATGGGCACGTCGGGGCTCTGCGACCAGGCCACCGACTGCGTGGTGAGCTCGCCGGGGCGGATCTCGCTCAGGTCGAGCCGGGCCGCGCCGGCGTCGAAGCGGGAGATCTCGAGCAGGTCCTCGACGAGCTGCTTGAAGCGGGCGACGTCGGCCACCATCAGGTCGACGGCTGCCTGCGCCGAGGCGTCGGGCATCTCCTCACGGCGCGACGAGAGGACCTCGATCGACGCCGAGAGCGTCATGAGCGGGGAGCGCAGCTCGTGGCTCACGTCGGAGGCGAAGCGGTTGTCCTGCTCGATGCGCTCCTCGAGCACCTGGGCCATGTGGTTGAACGAGGTGACCAGCACCCCCAGGTCGGGGTCGTCGACGGCGCCGAGCCGGGTCTCGAGGTGGCCGCCGGCGATGGCCTCGGCGGCCATCGACACGTCGGCCAGGGGCCGCAGCGTGCGACGGCTCGCCCACCAGCCCACGGCGGCGCCGGCGAGGGTGGTGACGAGCGCCGCGCCGAAGAGCGAGGTCGACAGCGACTCGAGGGTGTTCTCGGCGTCGGCCAGCGGCACGAACTCGAAGTACAGGCCCTGGTCGGCGAGTGGCACGGCGATGAGCAGCTCGGGCTCCCCGTCGATCGAGACCCGCATGCGCGCCGGGGTGCCCTGCTCGACCATCTCCAGCAGGGCCGGGGGGATCGCGGACTCGTCGAACTCGACGCTCTGGTTCGTCCAGCGGCCGTAGCCGTCGCGCACGACCGCCCGGGACGGGGTCTCGTTGTCGAGCGAGTCCAGCACGGCCCGGAGGTCGTCGTCCTCCTGGCCGTTGGCCAGCTGGGACTGCACGACCTCGGAGTTGCGGAACGCCTGGCGGGTGACGGCGCTCTCGCGCTGGCCCAGGATGTTCTCGCGGGTGAGCGCCCAGGTGGTGCCGGCGAGGATCGTCGACAGGAACAGGGCGCCGAGGGTGAAGGCGAGGGTGATCCGGGCGCGGAGGCCGAGGCGGGGCATGCGGACGCCCTGCCACCACCGGTGCGGCGAGGACTCGTCCGGACCGGGGGACGGATCCGAGGTGGCGGCCACGGGCCTCAGGTCTGGAGCTTGTAGCCGAGGCCGCGCACCGTGACGACGTGGCGGGGGTTGGCCGGATCGGTCTCGACCTTGGTGCGCAGGCGCCGGACGTGGACGTCGACGAGCCGGCCGTCCGCGAAGTAGTCGTAGCCCCACACCTTGTCGAGCAGCGTCTCGCGGCTGAACACCTTGCCGGGGGAGGTGGCCAGCTCGACGAGCAGCTTGAACTCGGTCTTGGTGAGGTGGACCTCCTGCCCGTTGCGGCGCACGACGCCCTGGTCGGGGATGACCTCGAGGTCGCCGAAGCGGAGGTGCGGGCTGGCCGGGTCGGCGGTGCGGGCCCGGCGGAGCAGGGCGCGGATGCGGGCCGAGAGCTCCTTGGGCGCGAACGGCTTGGTGAGGTAGTCGTCGGCCCCGGCCTCGAGGCCGGCGACGACGTCGTGGGTGTCGTCGCGGGCGGTGACCATGACGATCGGCACGTCGGACTGGCGGCGGATGGCCCGGCAGACCTCGAAGCCGTCGATGTCGGGGAGCATGATGTCGATCAGCACGACGTCGGTGGGCGACTGGGCGAACTGCACCAGGGCCTCCTCGCCGTTCTCCGCCTCGTCGACCGTCCAGCCCTCGTCCTCGAGTGCCAGGCGAACCGCCGTGCGGATCCGCTCATCGTCCTCAACGCTCAAGATCCGGGTGCCCACGGCTGGTGATCGTAGGGGAGCGGACCCCGAGAAGCGCGTCGCTTCTGCCCGAGCGGTCGGCCTGACCTGCGGGAGCGGCTACCGGGCGGCGTTCCCGAGATCCATGGCGGCGTACAGGAAGTTGCGCGTCTCGGTGATGATCTGGGTGCGGTGCTTGGCGTACGGGACGTGCCCGTCGCCCTTCCACACCACCCGTTCGGCGATGACCTTGGCCTTGCGGGCCTCGGCCATGGTGGCGTCGTTCCACGAGAGCGGGACGACCTGGTCGGCATCGCCGTGGAAGTTCAGCGACGGCGGCTCGCCGGGGTTCACGGTGGTGGTGAGCGAGGCGCCCGACAGGGAGACGGCGGCGGCGACCTTGGAGGACTGCCCCGGGTTGCCGCTCGATCCGGGCTTCTCGGAGCCGTAGGCGACGTTGTAGGCGGTGATCCCCCCGGCGGAGCTGCCGGCGACGGCGATCCGGGCGGTGTCGATCCGGTAGGTGTCGGCGTTGGCCCGCAGGAAGCGCACCGCGGCCTGGGCGTCGTGGTACGCCATCTCGATGCCCTTGATGCACTCGTCGGTGAACGGCGCGCAGCCCTTGGTGAGCCGGTAGTCGATGGACACGTTCACGTAGCCCCGTCGGGCGAACGCGTTGGCCTGGTCGACGATCTCGGGCGACTCCTTGTCGCCGTTCTTGAACCCGCCGCCGTGCACCCACACGATCGCCGGCCGCTTGGCGACCTTGTCGCCGGTGGGCTGGTACAGGTCGAGCGTCAGCGTCTGCGGCGTGCCGTCGATCCGAGGCGCCTCGCCGTAGGTGATGTCGGCGGTCTTGAACACGCGGGCGAAGACCGGGTCCCGGTAGCGCAGCGGCGAGGAGCCGGACGGCGTGGTCTCGTGCAGCGGCTTGCAGGCTGCGAGGAGCACGCACGCCACGGCGACGGTGGCGGCGATGGCGAAGCGGTGGTGGCGAGCGCGCACGGATGATCCCCCTGGAGATGCGGTCGGTGCATGCTACGAGCGCCGCGCCCCGCGGTGGGGCCGGAAGCCGGTCTAGAGGTCGGCGGCGCCGGCACCGGCCAGCAGCGCGGCGAGGTCGGCCCAGACCTCGGGGGGCGCGGCGAGCGTGAAGCGCTCGCTGGGCTCGGTGCCCTCGGCGATCCCGGTGACGACCGCGCCCGCCTCCCGGGCGATGAGCGCCCCGGCGGCGTGGTCCCACGGGTTGAGGCCGACCTCCCAGTACCCGTCGACGCGCCCGCAGGCGACCCAGCACAGGTCGATGGCGGCGGCGCCGAAGCGGCGGACGTCGGCGATCTGGCCGATCACCGCGGCCACGACCTCGGCCTGGCGGGTGCGGCGCGCCGGGTCGTAGCCGAACCCGGTGGCCACCACGGAGCGGGCGAGCGAGACCGGCTGGGCGCACCGGATCGGGCGCCCGTCGAGGAACGCGCCCCCGCCGAGCGTGGCGGTGAACACCTCGCCGTGCAGCGGCGAGGCCACCACCGCGGCGATGCTGCGCCCGTCGACCTGGGCGGCGATCGACACGCAGAACCCGGGGATCCCGTGGACGAAGTTCACGGTGCCGTCGATGGGGTCGACGCACCAGGTCACGCCACTGGTGCCGGCCACGTTCGCCCCCTCCTCGCCCTGGATCGCGTCGTCGGGCCGGGCGGCGAGGAGGCGCTCGGTGATGTGCGCCTCCGCCCAGGTGTCGAGCTCGGTCACGAGGTCGGTGGGGGTGCTCTTGGAGCTGACCGCCGGTCCGTCGCCGTCGAGCGACGTGCGCAGGTGGTCGGCGACCTCGAGCGCGAGGGGCTCGGCCAGGGCCAGGAGCTCGGCCGGGTCGACGGTCACGAGCGGCGCTTGGCGTCGAGCTGGGCCTTGCGGGCCGCGGCCGGGTCCCCGGTCTCGACGATGGTCTTCCACTCGCCCATGGCCCGGAGCACGAGCACCGACACCACGGCCACGCCGCCGGCGGCGAACGCGGCGCCGGCGAGGCCGATGAGCCCGGGGATCAGGTCGCCCTCGTCGGTGAGGGACAGCTGGGCGACCTTGTACCCGATGAGGCCGCCGCAGATGCCCGCCACGACGATGGCGACCATCGCGAGCGCCCGCGCTCCGGTGGAGGGGAGCGCGGACGGGATCGGGGCGTGACCAGGCGGGGGAGCGGCGTCGGGCATGGGTCCAAGCTACCGGCGGGTACCACGGCGGCCCATCTCGGCGAAAGGCGGGATTCGGGTCCTGGCTTCCCATAGGGTGACGCCCCGAATGTCTGCCCTCGTGATCATCCCCACGTACCAGGAAGCCGAGAACATCGCCGACGTGCTCGGCCGCGTGCGGGAGGCGGCCCCCGATGCGCACGTCCTCGTGGTCGACGACGGCAGCCCCGACGGCACCGCCGACCTGGCCGAGGCGGCCGCCGCCGAGCTGGGCCAGGTCCACGTGCTGCGCCGGGCGTCGAAGTCCGGGCTCGGGCCGTCGTACCGCGCCGGCTTCGCCTGGGGCCTCGAGCGCGAGCACACCGTCCTGCTCGAGATGGACGCGGACCTCTCGCACGACCCGTCGATGCTCCCGGCCCTCATCGCCGCCGTCGAGTCCGGCGAGGCCGACCTCGCCATCGGCTCCCGGTACATCCCAGGCGGCGCCGTCCCCGGCTGGCCCGCCCACCGGCGGCTGCTCTCCCAGTGGGGCAACCGCTACATCGGCTTCATGCTGCGGATGCCGGTGCGCGACGCCACGGCGGGCTTCCGGGCCTACACGTCGTCGATCCTCGAGAAGGTCGGGCTCGATCAGGTCCGCGCCGACGGGTACGGGTTCCAGATCGAGATGGCCTACGAGGTCAGCAAGGCCGGCGGCACCATCGTCGAGATCCCCATCACCTTCCGCGACCGGGTCCGGGGCGTGTCCAAGATGCACCCGCGCATCGTCAGCGAGGCGCTGATGCTGGTCACCCGCTGGGGCGTCCGGGACCGCGTGCGCAAGCTGCGACGCGGTCGCTGACGGCCGGGTCACGAGCGGGAGCGGGGCACCTCCCGATGCGGGCAGAATGGCGGCCGTGAAGCGCTGGTTGGTCGCAGGAGCGGTGATCGAGGGGGCCGAAGGCGTCCTGCTCGTCGCCAACCGCCGGCACAACGGCGCGGTCGACTGGTCGACCCCGGGCGGCGTCATCGACGAGGGCGAGGACGTCATGTCCGGCCTCGCCCGCGAGGTCCAGGAGGAGACCGGCCTGGTCGTCGCCCGCTGGGACGGGCTGCTCTACGGGATCGAGGTCGAGGCGCCGGACCTCGGGTGGCACCTGCGGGTCGAGGTCCACCGGGCCGGATCGGTCGAGGGCGAGCTCGCCATCGACGACCCCGACGGGATCGTGTTCGACGCCGGCTACGTCGCCGTCGGCGAGTGCGACGAGCGCCTCGCCCAGTCGCAGCTCTGGGTGCGGGAGCCCCTGTCCGCCTGGCTCGGGCAGCGCTGGACGCTGGCTCGGGACTTCAAGTACCACGTGGCCGGATCCGACCTCGCGAGCCTCAGGGTCTCGTCGGTCCTGTGACCGGGCGGGTCGACCGGCCCCGCGGTCCCTCCGCCTCGCCACCCGAGGCGGGCATCCTCCACGTCGACATGGATGCGTTCTTCGTGTCGGTCGAGCTGCTGCGTCGCCCGGAGCTGCGCGGCCGACCCGTGGTGGTGGGCGGGAGCGGGGCCCGGGGCGTGGTGGCGGCCGCCTCCTACGAGGCCCGGTCGTTCGGCGTGCACTCGGCGATGCCCGGCGCCCGGGCCCGCCGCCTGTGCCCCCACGCCGTGTTCCTCCCCGGCGACCACGCCCTCTACAGCGAGGTCAGCGGCCGGGTGATGGAGGTCTTCCGGTCGTTCACGCCCCTCGTGGAGCCGATCTCGCTGGACGAGGCGTTCCTCGACGTGCGCGGCGCCCGCCGCCTGATGGGCACCCCCGTGGACATCGCGCACCGCCTCCGGGCGCGGATCCTGGAGCAGGAGGGGCTGACCTGCTCGGTCGGCATCGCCCGGGTGAAGTTCCTCGCCAAGCTGGCGTCCGAGGAGGCCAAGCCGAAGGCCTCGCCGCAGGGCCCGGTCTTCGGCGACGGCGTGTTCGAGGTGCCGCCCGAGCGCGAGCTGGCGTACCTGCACGCGCTGCCGGTGAAGGCGCTCTGGGGCGTGGGCCCGGCCACCCTCGAGCGGCTCGAACGGCTGGGCGTGCGCACGGTCGGCGATCTCGCCGCGCTGCCGCTCGACACCGTCACCGGCGCGCTCGGCCGGGCCTCCGGCGCGCACCTCCACGCCCTGGCCAACGCCCAGGACAGCCGCCCGGTCGTGGCCGTGCAGCAGGCGAAGTCGATCAGCCACGAGGAGACCTTCCCGCGGGACCGGTTCCGGCGCGACGAGCTCGAGGTGGAGGCGGTCCGCCTGGCCGACGCGGTGGCGACCCGCCTGCGCCGCAACGGGCTCGTCGGCCGCACCGTCACCGTCAAGGTCCGCTTCGGCGACTTCACCACCATCACCCGGTCGGCCACGATCGACGGGGGCGTCGATTCGGGCCACCAGCTGGCCCAGATCGCCCGCCGCCTGCTCGGCGAGGTCGACGTGTCGGCGGGGGTCCGGCTGCTCGGGGTCGGCGTCGCCCAGCTCGGCGCCACCTCGGACCGGGGCGGCCGCCAGCTGTCGCTGGACGACCTGCTGAGCGCCGAGGAGGCGGGGAGCGAGGCGGACTGGTCCTCCGCCGAGGAGGCGATGGACGCGGTGCGCGCCCGGTTCGGCGACGCCGCCCTCGGTCCCGCCAGCCTGGCCGGCCCAGGAGGGCTGCGCGTGGCCCGGAAGGGCCAACAGCAGTGGGGACCCGACGAGGACCCCGAGAAGCCGTGAGATCGTTGCGCGAACCGGGCCCAACGCGTTGTCGCGTGCCCGCTGCTGTGCGACACTGAACAGACCGGGTCGGGGCCCGGTGGTCGAAAGGTTGACGGACGTGCCGCTATCTGAGGACGAGCAGAGGATCCTCCAGCAGATCGAGCAGCAGTTCTACGCGACCGATCCCGACCTCGCTGGCGAGATCGGCAACCACTCGCTCTACACCCACTGCCTCCGGCGCATGCGCTGGGCTGCGGCGATCTTCGTCGTCGGGCTCGTCGTGCTCGTCGTCGCCCTGGCCACGGCGGTGAACTTCGTGGTCTCCTTCGGCGGCTTCGTCGTGATGCTCGGCGCCGCCCTCTGGTTCGAGCGCAGCCTGCGCAAGATGGGCCGGGCCGGCATGGCCCAGCTGTCGGCGTCGCTGCACACCGGTGGCCTGCGGGACTACTTCGGCGACACCGGCGATCGGGTGCGCAACCGCCTGCGCCCCCACGACGACGGCGACGCCGAGGACGAAGCCGACACCGACCGCTCCTGACCGCAGCACCGGCCCGGTCGACGGGACCGGAGCGGAACTAGGCGGGGGCCGGGGCCGGGTGGTCGAGGGCGTCGACCACCGACGCCGCGAGCGCCTCGAGCCGCTCCTGGTCGGCGGGTGCGAGCCCGTCGGGTGACCAGCGGGCCTCGGTGACCAGCTCCGCGAGCACCTGCAGGTCGGCGGCGACCGCATCGCCCACCTGCGGGGTCGCCCGCCGGACCAGCTCGAACGCGGTCTCGGCGGGATCGGCGGGGACCTCGGCCTTGGCCTCGAGCCGTTCGGCCACGCGCGCCCACGCCCGGTCGGCAGGGCTCAGGGCGGCGAGCCGCAGCGCGGTCCGCTGGCGCCGGCGCACCACGGCGTAGACCAGGGCGGCCACGGCCAGGCCGACCAGCACGAGGATGCGCCCGGTGCTGCCGCCGCCCTGGTCGCCGGCGGCCGCGGCGTCGCCGGGGCCGGTCTCGGTCTGCTCGCTGCGCGGCGGGCGCGTGGCCTGGGGCTGGTCCTCGGACTGGGTGGGGACCGACGAGGGCACGGCGGTGGTGGTGCTGGTCACGGTGGTGACCGGTCGGGCCGGGTCCTGGGCCGCCTCCACGCCGGTGTACTCCTCGGCACCCGGCATGCCGCGCCCCGGGGTGGGCTCGAACGCCACCCAGCCGGTCTCGGGGAAGTACACCTCGGGCCAGGCGTGGGCGTGGCGGCCGTAGACCCGGTACAGGTTCGGGTCGTCGGGGCTGGTGTTGCCGGGGGTGAAGCCGACCGCGACCCGTGCGGGGATGTCGAGCGAGCGGGCCATGGCGGCGAACGTCCCGGCGAACTGCTCGCAGTACCCCTCCCGGCTGGCCAGGAACTGCTCGATGGCGGTGTCGCCGTGCCCCGACTCCGGCTCGAGCGAGTAGTCGAACTCCTGGCGGAACCAGTCCTGGAGCGCCAGGGCCTTGTCGTAGCGGCTGCTGGCGTCGGCCGTGATGGCCCGCGCCGTGTCGCTGGCGACGGCGGGGAAGTCGTCGGGCAGGCCGAGGTACCGCTCGCGGATCACCTGGGGGTCCGTGCCCCGGGCATCGTCGAGCTGCACCCGGCCGAAGTTCGGGACCTGCGACACCACCGAGTAGGTGAGGCCGTCGGACGTCGGCTCGGAGGAGTCGACGATGAGCGTCGAGGAGTCCGGGTCCCACCGCAGCGGGGTCTCGGTGGCGTCCAGGCTGACCGCCTCGAACGCGGTCGGCGCCCAGATGGCGGAGAGGGCGCGGATCGTGACCTGCTGGCGCACCCGGCGGAAGTCCTGGTCGGCGGGCTCCGACGTGGGCAGCTCCTCCCCGGCCTGCTTGAACTCGCCGCTGCTCGACCAGATCTCGCCGTCGAACGAGTCGAGCGACGTGAGGCGCCAGTAGGCCGGTTCGCTGGCCCGGACCCGGAACACCTCGCGGTTGCTCTGGTCCACCAGGCGCTTGCGGATCTCGACCATGGGACTGACCGTGACGCGCGACCGGTCGCCGGCCTGGCCGCCCCGCCACTCGACGGCGGCATCGGATCGGGCGCCGGGCAGCGCCGGCCCGACGACCACGCCGGCCAGGAGGGCGAGCACGGCGATGGCCCCCGCGGACCGGAGCATCGCCTGGGCGGTGGTGCGGTGGGTCGGGAGCCACGCCTGGTCCCGGTCGATGGCGAGGGACCGCTGGACGGCGACGAACCACAGGACGGCGGCGGCGAACGCAGCTGCGCACGCGATCTCGTACTGGCCCGACCCGAGCACCGAGCAGAACACGAAGATCGCCGTGGTGGCCGCCACGGCTTCGGCCGTGGCCCGGAGGCGGTGGGCGGCCCAATCACCGAACCAGGCGGCGAGCCACAGGGCGAGACCGGCCGCGAGCTGGAACCCCGGCAGCACCTCGGTGGGGGCGATCACGACCGGGTACTGGTCCCGGGCGGTGTGCAGGGACCCGCTGGCGGCGTGCCAGGTCTCGGTGGTGGGCAGGCCGAGGAACGTGGTGTCCGGGAAGAGGATGAGGCCGGTGGCGACGAACGCGCCGCCGAGCGCCGCCGCCACGACCACCGGGGCGGGGACCCGGAGGCGCCGGGCGGCGATGGCGACCACGTGGGCGCCGAGGGCGAACGCCAGCAGCTGGCCCAGGAAGTCCCACCCGTCGTAGACGCGGACGAAGCCGATCACGGTCGCGACGCTCACGGCCACGAGCGGCACCTCGGCCCACCACGGGATCGTGCGGCGGCGGGTCACGGTGCCCCCACCCCGAGGGCGGCCTCGAGCCACACCGCGGCGAACGGGACGCCCGACGGCACGGCGAGGGCCGTGCGGTGGAGCAGGGGGTCGTCGGTGAAGCAGACCACGATGGTGTGGCCGAAGCCGGCGTGGCGGGCCGCGTCGGGCAGGCCGCCCGGGTCGGCCCCGGTGAGCAGGATCAGGGCCACCGGACGGCGGACATCGGCCATCGGCAGCACGGGCTCGGTGCGCTCCTGGCGGACGAGCGCCAGGTCCTCGAGCAGGCCGTGCCCGGCGCGGGCGGCATCGACCATGCCCGAGTCGGCGCCGGCGGTGGTGGCGAGGCGGATGCGATCCCCGGAGGCTGACACGGCATCGACGATGCCGGCGGCGGCGCTCACCGCCCGTTCGAAGTCAGTCGGCGCGAGCACGTCGCTGCGGGTGTCGAGCAGCACGGCCACGTGTCCTTGCCACCGCTCCTCGTCACGCCGCACCTGCAGCTCGTCGGCATGGGCGGTGGACGGCCAGTGGACCCGCCGCAGGTCGTCGCCCACCACGTAGGGCCGCAGCGTCACGAGGTCCTCGACCCCCGACGCCGATGCCGTCCGCCGGCTGAGGCCGGCGAGGGGCTCGTGGCGACCGCCGCCCATCGGCAGCGACGGGGCCGGGTCGATGGCGGGCAGCACGGTGATGGCCTGCTCGGGGGCGCCGGGGAGGCGCCGCCGGGCGAGGCCGAACGGGTCGATGACCTCGGTGGTCAACGGACCGACGTGGAGCTGGCCGCGGCGCAGCGGCGGCAACCGGTAGCCGACGTCCTGGCGGGCCCCCGCCTCCAGCGGACCGACCGCCATGCGGGCGCCGACCGTGCCCTCCACCGGATCGACGATCGCCACGGGCGGGACCCGGCGCGATCCGCGGTTGGCGATCGACACCTCGACCCGGCCGAGGCCGCCCGCGGCCAGACGGGGCGGGTTGACCCGCCGCTCGACGGCGACCGGCGGGATCGGGCGCCGGACCCACAGCAGCGCCAGCACGACGAGCGCCGCCGCCACCGCAGCCAGCACGTACAGCTCCGTGACCCCGAACAGCCGGCCGGCGACGGCACCCGCGAAGGCGCCGGCGACGACGGCCCAACCGGGTCGGGTGAGCATGGTCAGCCGGCGGTCTGCACGGGACGGGCTTCGGGCTGGGGGACCTGTGCCAGCACGTCGGCGATGACGGATTCCGCCGTGGCCTGGCCCGCTCGGGCGGCGGGCGAGAGGAGCAGCCGGTGGGCCAGCACCGGGATGGCGAGCGCCTTGACATCGTCGGGGGTGACGAACGTGCGGTTGCGGGTGGCAGCTCGGGCCCGGGCGACGCGCTGCAGGGCGAGCGTGGCGCGAGGCGACATGCCGACCGAGACGTGGGGGTGGCGGCGGGTCGCCTGCGCCAGGTCGACCAGGTAGCCCTGGAGCGCCGGCGCGATGTGGACGGTGCGGGCGGCGGCGGCGAGCCCGTTCACCTGCGAGGCCGAGACCACGGGGCGGACGTCGTCGAGGAGGTTGCGCTCGCCGTGGCTGGAGAGGATCTCGAGCTCGGCGTCGCGATCGGGGTAGCCGACCGAGACCTTGAGGAGGAACCGGTCGAGCTGGCTCTCGGGCAGGGGGTAGGTGCCCTCGTTCTCGATCGGGTTCTGGGTGGCGATGACCAGGAACGGCGGCGGGAGGTGGCGGGTGGTCCCGTCGATCGTCACCTGGCGCTCGGCCATGGCCTCCAGCAGCGCGGACTGCGTCTTCGGCGACGCCCGGTTGATCTCGTCGGCCAGGACGACGTTGGCGAACACGGGACCCGGGCGGAAGTCGAACTCGCCGGTGGCCCGGTTCCAGACGTTGACGCCCACCACGTCGGAGGGAAGGAGGTCCGGCGTGAACTGGATGCGGCCGTAGACGCCGTCGATCGACCGGGCCAGGGCCTTGGCGAGGGTGGTCTTGCCGACCCCGGGCACGTCCTCGACGAGGATGTGGCCCTCGGCGATGAGCGCGAGCAGCACGAGGTCCACCGCCTCCGGCTTGCCCTGGATGACCTGTCCGACCGACCGGGCGAGCGCCCGGTGGAGGTCGTTGAAGCTGTCTGGTCGCTCCGCCATCGGTTGCGTTGCCACGCGCCGCTCCTCATCGGTGATGGGTCGCCCACGATAGAGGCCCGTTCGACGGTCGTCCGCCGCGGCGCCCTGGCCTCGGCGTGCCAAGCTGATCCCGATGGAGCGTGCGTCGTGAGCTCGGGGGGATGGTGGGTCCAGGCGGCACTGGCCGTGCTGCGCCGGCCGTCGCTGTGGGGCGTGGCCATCGCCCAGGCCCTGCGGATGGCCCCGTCCGGCTGGTGGCGCCGCCCGCCGTTCCTGCCCGTCCCGGATCCGGCGTACCTGCGCTTCCGGTTGGAGACCCAGTACGGCTCGGACCGCGAGCCCGAACCGGACGACGTCGTCACCTACCTCCACTGGTGCCGGACCTTCCGCCACGTCGCATGACCGGCCCCACCGCAGACGTGCCGACGCTGACCTCGGTCGAGCTCGTACGCCTGCGGATGCCCCTGCGCCACGCCCACCGCGCCGCCCACGGATCGGAGGAGGTGCGGGACCTGATCCTCGTCCGGGCCGACTTCGACGACGGCACCTCCGGGTGGGGGGAGTGCTCGGCGCTCGCCCGTCCCACGTACTCCGGCGAGCACACGCCGGTCTCGTGGATGGTGCTGCGCGACGAGATCGTGCCGGCCGTGCTCGCCGGCCGGGTCCCGCAGGTGGTGGGCCACCCGATGGCCGGCGCCGCGGTCCTGACGGCGCTGAGCGATGCCGTGCTGCAACGGGCCGAGCGATCCCTCGCCACCGACCTGGCCGAGGCTCACGGGACCAACCCGATCCTGGCGGTCCAGACCTGTGCGGTCATCAGCCGGTCCGACGGGATCGACGGCGTGCTCGCACGGGTCGAGGCCCGGGTGCAGGAGCGGGTGGCGATGGTGAAGCTCAAGGTCTCGCCCGACCCGCAGGACCTCGCGGCCGTCGGCGAGGTGCGCGAGGCGTGGCCCGACCTCGCCCTGGCCGTCGACTTCAACGGGACCGCCGACGCCGACGCCCTGCGGCGCCTCGACGGGCTCCACCTCGAGTACGTCGAGCAGCCGGCCGCCGCCGAGGAACTGGTCCGCTCGGCGTACCTCGCCTCGCTGATCGATGCGCCCGTCGCCCTCGACGAGTCGATCACCTCGCCGGGCGCGCTCGATGCCGCGGTGGCGCTCGGTGCCGGTCGCATCGCCAACATCAAGCCGGCGCGCTGCGGCGGACCCCACGCGGCGGCCGCCCTCGTCGCCCAGGCGCGCAACGCCGGGCTCGACGTGTTCGTCGGCGGCATGGTCGAGTCCGGCATCGGCCGGGCGGCGGCCCTGGCCGTCGCCGCGCTGCCGGGCTGCACCCTGCCCACCGACCTCGGGCCGTCGCTCGCCTCCTTCGTCGAGGACGTGACCGAGCCGCTGCTGGCCGACGGCACCGGCCGGATGATCGTGCCCACCGCGCCGGGCATCGGCGTCGCCCCGGTCCCGGCCCGCCTCGACCGGTTCGCGGTCGACCGGCTCGTCCTGACCCCGTGACCACGGCCGACTGGCCCGTCGAGCACCACCGGGGGTCGGCGGCCGACTTCCACGCCCGGACGATCCCCGATGCCCCGGGCACCGCGCTCTGGTGGTTCGAGGTCGAGCGGCCTGCGGTCGTCCTCGGGAGCACGCAGCGCGACGAGGTGATCGATGCCGCCGCCGCCCGGCGGACCGGTGTCGAGGTGGCCAAGCGCCGCAGCGGGGGAGGGGCGGTCCTGCTCGAGCCGGGCGGGGCGATCTGGATCGACGTGATCCTCCCGGCCGGCGATGCCCGCTGGGAGCACGACGTCGGCCGCTCGTTCGCCTGGCTGGGCGAGGCGTGGGTGCGCGTCCTGCGGGAGATGGGCCTCGCCGACGCCGAGGTCCACGCCGGCCCGCTCCTGCGCCGTCCGTGGTCGGACCTGGTCTGCTTCGCCGGGCTGGGGCCGGGTGAGGTCACCGTCGGCGACCGCAAGGTCGTGGGCATCTCCCAGCGGCGCACCCGAGCCGGCGCCCGCTTCCAGTGCGCCCTGCTCCAACGCTGGGACCCGGCGCTCCTCCTCGAGGTCCTGGACCTCTCGACCGACGACCGGGCCCACGCCGCCCGCGACCTCGCCGACGCCGGCCTCGGCATCGGCGGCGTCGACCCCGGTCACGTCGTCCAGCTCCTCCGCACCTCCGTCGCCGCCACCCCCTGACGACCTCCCAGGGGTCGGGCACCGGGCTCCGCCCGTTCCAGAGCCAGGAACGGATCGGCGTCGGTTCTTGTCGTTGTTCTGCACCCAGGAGGTGTCGTTCGACGACAAGAACGGTTGGGCCTCGATTCTTGTCGTCAATGGGCACCCAGGAGGTGTCGTTCGACGACAAGAACGGTTGAGGGCCGAGCCCGGCGACGAGGTGGGACCCGGACCCATGGCGGCGGGCGCGTCGTTCGAACGGTGAGCCCGGGTGAGGTCCCGGTCCCCACGACGATGCGAGCGGCGAGGGCGACGGTGCGACCCGCGAGCGGCGGGAGCGGGACGGGCGACGGCGTGATCGGTGAGCCGGGGGAGGGGCTGAGCAGCACAGGGTGACGAGGGCGGCACGGGCCGTGACCTGGGGATGTCCGATTCCTGCGGACGCTCGATGGGCGGATCGGCGCGGATCGGGGCGTCGGGCGAAGGGTGCACGAACGGGTGTTCGCCCTGGTCAGAGCACATTTCTCCTTGCGTCAGGATCAAATTGGAATAAAGTGGAGCCCAATGGTGAGTCAGGGAGATGCCGGGATCGCAGGGGAGGCGACGAGCACCGCCACCTCGACGCGCCTGCCCGCCTTCGGCCACCACCCCTTCTCCGGCACCGCCCGCACCCGGGTCGAGGCGAGCGGCCGCCTGGCGCTCCCCGCCACGTTCAAGCCCGCGTTCACCGACGCCGCCATCGTCCGGTCGGGCGGGGCGCAGTGCCTGTTCCTGATGACGCCTCGAGCGTTCGAGCTCGTCGTCGACGCCCTCAAGGCGAACGACCCCGACATGATGCTCGACAACCGGAAGCGCCAGCTCCTGTTCATGGGCTCGCCCCGCATCGCCGTCGACCGGCAGAGCCGGGTGGTCCTGCCGCCCGAGCTGCGGGCGAAGGTGGGCATCGAGGGCGACTCCGAGGTCGTCGTCGCCGGTGCGATCGAGCGCCTCGAGATCTGGCCCGCTGCCCGTTACGACGCCGAGCAGGCGGCCCTCGTCGACGACGTGGACCGCATGTTCGAGACGTTCGGCGGCCTGTCCACGGATCCGATGTGAGGACGTGGCGGCGCTCATGACCGATCAACGACCGTTCGTCCACGATCCCGTGCTGGTGGACCTGGTGGTGGAGCTGCTCGCCACCGTCCCCGCCGGCACGTACGTGGACGCCACCCTTGGCGGCGCCGGCCATGCGGCGACCGTGCTCCAGTCGCGCCCGGACCTGCGGGTCCTGGGACTGGATCGCGATCGGAACGCTCTGGCCGCAGCGCAGACCCGGCTCGCCCCGTTCGGGGACCGGGCGGAGGCACACCATGCCCGCTTCGACCAGCTGGCGACGGTGGTCGCCGCGGCCGGCGCCGCCAGCCAACCGATCGTCGGGGTCCTGTTCGACCTCGGCGTCAGCTCGCCGCAGTTCGACGACGCCGAGCGGGGGTTCTCGTACCGCCACGACGCACCGCTCGACATGCGGATGGACCAGGGGAGCGGCGAGTCCGCCGCGGACCTGGTGAACACGGCCGACGAGCGGGAGCTCGCCGACATCCTGCGCCGCAACGCCGACGAGCGCTTCGCCGGCCGCATCGCCAAGGCGATCGTCGCGGCCCGGCCCATCACCACCACCGGCCAGCTCGCCGACGTCGTGGTCGCCGCCATCCCGGCGCCGGCCCGCCGCAAGGGCGGCTTCCCGGCCAAGCGGACCTTCCAGGCGCTGCGCATCCACGTGAACCAGGAGCTCGACGTCCTGCCGCCCGCCCTCGACGCGGCGATCGACGTCCTCGCCCCCGGTGGCCGGCTCCTGGTCATCAGCTACCACTCGGGCGAGGACCGCATCGTCAAGGAGCGCCTGCGCCGCGCCGACGACGGCGGCTGCACCTGCCCGCCCGGCCTGCCGTGCGGCTGCGGCGCGGTCCCGGAGGCCCGGCTCCTGAAGCGCGGCGGTTGGACGCCCTCCACCGCCGAGATCGAAGCGAACCCGCGGGCCGCCAGCGCCCGCCTCCGAGCCGTCGAGAAGCTGCCCGTCCCTTCCCCTGAGGACCCGTCATGACCAGTCCCGTCCGGGCCCCGCGCCCCACGCCCCGCCGCGCACCCCAGCCGGCCCCGGCTCCTCGCCGGCCGCACCTGCGCGTCGTCCCGCCTCCGGCCAAGCCGTCGCTCCGGCCGTCGGTGCGCCGCCGCCGGACCGGTGCGGTGCTGGGCGTGGCCATGGTCATCGTGTTCGGCTCGCTGATGGCCTCGGCGATGTTCCACGGGCTCCTGGTGAGCGGCCAGTCCGACCTCGACCGGCTCGAGCAGCAGATCCAGGACGAGCAGACGGCGCTCGACCAGGACCAGCTCGAGCTGGCCAACCTCCAGTCGCCCGAGCGCATCGCCGACGAGGCCCGGAAGCTGGGCATGGTCCCCGCCGACCAGCAGCACTGGGTGACGCCGGGCAGCACGGACGCCCCGGTGGTGACCGGGACCACCGCCCAGCCCGACGACACCGAGGCGACCGACTCGGACACCACCGACACGACCGACACGACCGACACGACCGACGCGAACGGCTCCAGCTCGTCCGGCTCTGCCGACGAGCTGGCCGTCGCCGACGGGGGAGGCACGGCCCAGTGAACGACGACTTCTTCGGTCGCCCCACCCGCAGCACCACCACGCTCGACCCGCGCCCGGCCGCCCGGCCGGCGCCGGCGCGCCCGGCCACCCGCCGGGGACCGAAGAAGTCCGCCCCCGCTCCCGCCGCCCGCCGCCAGGCACCCCCGCGCCGGTCGACGCCGCCGCTCGACCGTGGGCCCCGCCCGTCGCCCAGCCGCGGCCGATCGGCTCGCGCCGCGGAGGCCGTCGGCCGCCCCCCGATCGCCCCGACGCCCCGGCCGGCGCCTCGGCCGGCACCCCGCCGGGTCGTCCCGGCGCTGTCGGGCAGCCAGCTGCGCACCCGGACCCTCAAGCGGCTCGTGGTGTTCGTCGTCGCCATGGGTGCGATCGTCGCCGCGGTCGCCATCCAGCTGGTCAAGGTCCAGGTCACCAGCACCGACCGCTACGTCGCCTACGGCGAGTCCCAGCGGGACGGCTTCCGCGAGCTGCCCGCCTCCCGCGGCGCCATCTACGACCGCAGCGGCCAGGCGTTCGCCATGTCCGTCGCCCAGCCGATGGTCATCGCCGACCCGGCGCAGGTGGAGCACCCCATCGCCACCTCCCGCACCCTCGCCGCGATCCTCGGGCTGGACGCCGCCGACATCGAGGCCCAGCTCACCAGCGACTACCGCTACCGCATCATCGCCAAGACCGTCTCGCAGGACGACGCCGAGGCCATCAAGGCGAAGCTCGAGGACGACGAGCTCGTCGGGATCTCGCTGGAGAACGAGTACCAGCGCAGCACGCCGAGCGACGACCTCGCGATCGGCGTCATCGGCCACGCCCTCGCCGAGGGGGAGACGACGCCCGACGGCCAGACCGGCGGCGTGTCGGGGATCGAGGCCGAGTACAACCGCCAGCTCGAGGGCAAGCCCGGGAAGCTGTACTACGAGCAGGACGTGTGGGGGACGCCCATCGCCGGCGGCGAGCGCAAGCTCGACCAGGCGGTGCAGGGCACGGACCTGTACCTCACGCTCGACCAGGCCCTGCAGTACGAGGCCGAGAAGGCCATGGCCGACCAGGTGCTGGCCACCGGCGCCAAGAGCGGCCAGGCCGTCATCATGCGCCCGAGCACCGGCGAGGTCCTCGCCATGGCGAGCGTGGCCGAGGGCGAGGACGGCAAGGTCGTCAACACCCGGGACAACCGGTCGGTGACGTCGGTGTTCGAGCCGGGCTCGGTCAACAAGATGATCACGGTGGCCGGCGCCATCGAGGAGGGGGTCGTCACCCCCGACACCATCCTCAACGTGCCCGACTACCTCCAGCTCTACGACCGGGAGTTCACCGACAGCCACCCCCACCCGACGTCGGACTGGTCGGTCACCGACATCGTGGCGACCTCCTCGAACATCGGCACGATCAAGATCGCCCAGCAGCTCGGCAAGGCCCGGGTCGACTCGTACCTGCGGGACTTCGGCTTCGGGACCAAGCCCGGCCTCGGGTTCCCCGGAGAGACCGCCGGCATCATGAAGGACATCGACGACTGGTCGGGCGTCGACATCGGTGCCATCCCGATCGGGCAGGGGGTCGCCGTCAGCGCGCTCCAGATGCTCGGCGCCTACAACGTCGTCGCCAACGACGGCGTCTACGTGGCCCCCAAGCTCGTCGCCTCCACCGACAAGGGCCGCGGCCGGGTCTCGACCGAGCCGTCGGCCAGCCACCGGGTCGTCTCGAAGGACACGGCGGCGGCCATGCAGGCCATGCTCGCCAAGGTCGTCTCCGACGGCACCGGCGAGCTCGCCGCCGTGCCCGGCTACGCCTCGGCCGGCAAGACCGGCACCGCCCGCATCCCGCAGAACATCGACCCGGAGGACGGCTACCTCAACGAGCAGGGCCAGTACGAGTACCAGGCCAGCTTCGTCGGCATGGTCATCGGCGCCGACCTGTCGATCATCGTGACCCTCGAGGACCCCAAGACCTCGATCTACGGCGGCGACGTCGCCGCTCCCGTGTTCGCCCACCTCGCTGCGTCGTCGCTCCGCCGCTACGAGGTGCCGCCCCCCGCCCTCCTGGGCGACACGAAGCACGACGTGCCCGAGCTGTCGGCTTCGGCGAAGGACGTCGACGGCCAGGATGTCGCCGGGACCACCACCACTGCGCAAGGCTGACGCGGTGTTCCTCCGAGATCTGGTCACGGCCGCCACCGGTCGGGGGTCGCTCGACGCCCCCGAGGGGGTCGGT
>DATMGQ010000305.1:0-17776 GCA_035555395.1 Acidimicrobiales bacterium | reverse complement strand
GCTGTTTCGATCCTTCTCGATGTCCGGTCTCGGGACGCAACGGTACCGGTCGTCGGTCATCGGGCAGGGGAGGGACATCGGCCGTAGGGTCCGGGCGCCGCCCAGCTCCGGAGGTCCCCCGTGTCCGGCTTCGACGTCCCCGACCACGTCCGTCCGATCCGCGACCAGGTGCTCGCCTTCATGAAGGAGCGCGTGGAGCCGGCCGAACCGGTGCTCCACCAGGGCGGGCCCGAGGCGGCCGAGCGGCTCACCGGGCTCCAAGCCCAGGCGAAGGCCGAGGGGCTGTGGGCGCTCGGCCACCCGAAGGGGCTCGGCGGCGGAGGGCTGCCGTTCGCGGACTACGTGTTCGTCAACGAGGTGCAGGGCCGCAGCGAGTACGGGCAGTTGGCGCTCGGCACCTTCACGCTGCAGGACTCGCTGATGCTGCACGCCCATGCCAGCGAGTCGCAGCGGACCCGGTGGCTCGAACCGCTGGTGGCCGCCGAGATCTGGCCGAGCTTCGCCATGACCGAGCCGGCGGTGGCGTCGTCGGACCCGACCCAGCTCCAGACCACCGCCACGCTCGACGGCGACCAGTGGGTGATCTCGGGCCGCAAGTGGTTCACGACCGGCGCGAACCGGGCGGCGTACACGACGGTCATGTGCCGCACCGAGCCCGATGCGCCGGACCACGCGGCCTTCTCGATGATCATCGTCCCGACCGACACGCCGGGCTACACGATCGTGCGGGAGACGCCGGTGCTCGGCATCCGGGGCGGCCACTGCGAGGTGGTCTACGACGACGTGCGGGTGCCGGCCGACCATCTGCTCGGCGAGCGGGGGCGCGGCTTCGTGATCGCCCAGGAGCGCCTCGGTCCGGGCCGGATCTTCCACGCCATGCGCTGGCTCGGCCAGGCCCAGCGCGCGTTCGACCTGCTGTGCGAGCGGCTCGTCTCCCGTGAGGCGTTCGGGTCGCCGCTGGCGTCGAAGCAGCTGATGCAGCAGCACGTCTTCGACAGCTACGCCCAGATCCAGGCGTGCCGACTGCTGACGCTGCACGCGGCCGAGGCGGTGGACCGGGGCGGCGACGCCCGCGTCGAGATCGGCGCGGTCAAGGTCGTCGGGGCGAAGATGCTCCACGACGTGATCGACCGGGCGGTCCAGGCCCACGGCGCGGCCGGCCTCACCGACGACACCCCGCTCAGCCACATGTACCGCGCCGCCCGCTTCGCCCGCATCTACGACGGCCCCGACGAGGTCCACATCCAGTCCGTCGCCCGCCGCCTCCTCAAGACCTACCGAGACGGCGGCACCCACTCCTTCTCCGGCTGACCCCCCCGCCGACCACCCCGAATCAGGTCACCTGAGCCGCCCTACGCGGCACGAACGACCTGATTCGGTGGGGGTTCGGGGCAGTCACGGCGAATCGGGTCATGTGAGCCGCGCTACGCGGCACGAACGACCTGATTCGGTGGGGGTTCGGGGCAGTAACGGCGAATCGGGTCACGTGAGCCGCGCTATGCGGCACGAACGACCTGATTCGGTGGTGGGGGGCAGGGTCGGTCACGGCGAATCGGGTCATGTGAGCCGCGCTATGCGGCATGAACGACCTGATTGGGTGGGGGTCAGGCGTCGGGTGGGAGGAGCCACTTGGGGTTGGCGACGCGGAGGCGGTCGACGACGGCGGCTCGGACCTCGACGAGGACCTCGTCCTCGAGCTCGCCGCCCGAGCGGATGGCGTCGGCCAGGGCGCGCTCGAGGCGGTCGTCCAGCACGGAGGTCGGTTCGGCTCGGAGCTGGCGCTCGACGATGGCGAGCGCGTTGCCGGCGACCTTGAGCTGGAAGGCGGCAGCGCCGTCGAGCTCCGGCGCCACGACGTCGGCCAGGTGCTCGCGGACCGCCTCCACCAGTTCGGCCGCGGTGGGCCGCCCGTGGGCGGTGCCCGGATCCGGCGCAGCCTCGACCGCGGCGGCCTTCCGCTCGGTCACACCGATGAGCCCCAGCAGGTCGTACTCGGTCTCGCAGACCCGGCGGCCGATCGTCGCCAGCTCCACCGACCGGACGTGGCCGTCGAGGTGGCGGTGGGCCTGTACGGCGCAGATCAGGCCCCAGGTGAGGGTGCCGGCCACGATCCACCAGCGCACCTCGTCGGCCGAGACGGCGGTGCCGCTGGCCTCGGCGTAGGCGTCGAGCAGGTCCTCGAGCGGGCCGACGCCGCCGACCTCGCCCTCACCGCCGAAGCGCCACGCCCGCACGCACAGCCAACCGAGGTCCTCGAGCGGGTCGCCCAGGTGGGCCAGCTCCCAGTCGAGCACGGCCCGCAGGCCGTCGTCGGGGTCGACGAGCAGGTTCCCGACGCGGAAGTCGCCGTGCACGACGGACAGGGGCCGCTCGGGCGGGCGGTGGTCGTGCAGCCAGCGCAGGGCCAGCTCGAACGCCGGCCGGTGCTCGTCGAGCAGGTCGAGACCGTCGCGCAGGCGGCCGAGCGTGTCGACCGCCTCCAGGCCGGGCACGTCGGCTGGGTCGATCGAGTGGATGGCGGCGAGCGCCCGCCCGCACTGCGCAGCCAGCAGCGCCCGGGCCGGGGCGAACTCGTCGCGCCGCACGATGCGCGGCCCGAGGGCCTCGCCGTCGACGTGCTCGGTGATGCGGGCCGCCCCGAGGAACGGCTCGCACCCCGCGGCGTCGACCACCACCGGCGGCACCGGCACGCCGGCCTGTTCCGACGCAGTCAGCAGGGCGTCCTCGGCTGCGAGCGACGGCCCGCCCATGGTCATCCCGCCCCGGACCCGTTGCAGGATCAGCGCCCGCCGCTCGTCACCGGACACGGCCGTGAACGACCAGGTCTCCCGAGACGCCCCGCCCGACAGCCGCCGCAGGTCCTCGATGCGGTGATCGGCGAGCCCACCGCCGGACAGGGCTCCGGCCAGGCCGGTCTCGAGCGCGGCATCGTCGACCACGGCCGGACCCTAGGTGCCGAGGTCAGTCGATGCCGTCGAGCGGGCCGTTCCCGGTGATGAACCAGTAGGCGATCGGGGCGAGGAACAGCAGCAGGAGGGTCGCCGCGCCGATGGCCGCGACCGCGGCGAGCGTCAGCCAGCCTCGAGCGCGCTCGTCCGCCTCGGCCCGCTCGACCGCCGTCGAAGCCATGGGTCAGCGCTCGCGGTTCATGGCGGCCCTGAGGGCCTCGACGGCGGCGTGGGGGTCTTCGACCTGGACGACGAGGTGGCGGTAGGGCTGGTCGTGGAGCTCGATGACCAGGACCTCCTTGGCCCGGCCGACCATCCAGAGGTCGTTGTCGCCGTGGGAGCGGAACCGGCCGGCGGTCATGACGCCGGGCAGGTGGGTGCCGACCGTCTTCCAGCGCCGGGGGAGGGCCTTGCGCTCGGACACGCCGACGTCGCTGATGGAGGTGACCGGGCAGTCGAGCCCCTTGCTCAGCGCCCACAACCGGACGAGCCCGACCGGTCGGACCATGAGCTTGTCGTCGGGGCTGACCCCCACGGCGGCCATGTTCGGGCCGGAGTACGCGGTGACGAGGATCCCGCCGAGGACCACGATCACGAACGCGACCAGGAAGCCCCACCACGGGGGCATCACGAACTCGAACGCCAGCACCACGCCGGCGACGGGCGTCATCGGCCGGTCAGCCCTTGGCGCCCAGCGCGACCGGGGTGGTGACCTGTTCGAAGAAGTCGTTGCCCTTGTCGTCGACGACGATGAAGGCGGGGAAGTCCTCGACCTCGATGCGCCAGACGGCCTCCATCCCCAGCTCGGGGTACTCGAGCACCTCGACCTTGCGGATGCAGTCCTGGGCGAGGCGGGCGGCGGGACCGCCGATGGAGCCGAGGTAGAAGCCGCCGAACTGCTTGCAGGCATCGGTGACCTGCTGCGATCGGTTGCCCTTGGCGAGCATCACGAGCGACCCGCCCTCGGCCTGGAACTTCCCGACGTAGGAGTCCATGCGGCCGGCGGTGGTGGGGCCGAACGAGCCGGAGGCGTAGCCCTCGGGGGTCTTGGCCGGGCCGGCGTAGTACACGGGGTGGTCCCGCAGGTACTGGGGCATCTCGCCGCCGCCGTCGAGCAGCTCCGCGATCTTGGCGTGGGCGATGTCTCGGGCCACGACGACGGTGCCGTTGAGCGAGAGGCGGGTCTTCACCGGGTACTTGGTGAGCTCGGCGCGGATCTCGTCCATCGGGCGGTCGAGGTCGATGGTGACGACGTCGCCGCCGAGCTCGTCGTGGGTGACCTCGGGGAGGAACTGGGCCGGGTGGCGCTCGAGGTCCTCGAGGAACACGCCCTGGCTCGTGATCTTGCCGAGGGCCTGGCGGTCGGCCGAGCAGCTGACGGCGATGGCGACGGGGCACGAGGCGCCGTGGCGGGGCAGGCGGACGACCCGGACGTCGTGGCAGAAGTACTTGCCACCGAACTGGGCGCCGATGCCGAAGTCCTGGGTGAGCTTCAGCACCTCGGCCTCCATCTCGAGGTCCCGGAAGCCGTGGCCGGCAGCCGAGCCCTCGGTGGGGAGGGTGTCGAGGTAGCGGGTGCTGGCGAGCTTGGCCGTCTCGAGCGCGAACTCGGCCGACGTGCCGCCGATGACCACCGCGAGGTGGTACGGCGGGCAGGCGCTGGTGCCGAGGAGGCGGAGCTTCTCGTCGAGGAACTTCCGCAGGCCGGCCGGGTTGAGGACGGCCTTGGTCTCCTGGAACAGGAAGCTCTTGTTGGCCGAGCCGCCGCCCTTCGCCATGAACAGGAACTTGTAGGCGTCGCCGTCGATGGCGCTGATCTTGATCTCGGCGGGGAGGTTGGTACCGGTGTTCTTCTCCTCCCAGAGGGTCAGCGGCGCCATCTGCGAGTAGCGCAGGTTGTCCTTCTGGTACGTGTCGAAGATGCCGCGGGCGAGAGCCTCCTCGTCGCCGCCGCCGGTGAGCACGAACTGGCCCTTCTTGCCCTTGACGATGGCGGTGCCGGTGTCCTGGCACATGGGCAGGACACCGCCGGCGGCGATGTTGGCGTTCTTCAGCAGGTCGAGGGCGACGAACCGGTCGTTGGCCGAGGCCTCGGGGTCGTCGAGGATGCGGGCGAGCTGGGCGAGGTGGCCCGAGCGGAGGTAGTGGGCGATGTCGTGCATGGCCTCGGCGGCCAGCGCGGTGAGCGCCTGCGGGTCGACCTGGAGGAAGGTGTGGCCGGCGGCCTCGATGGTCGACACGCCGCCGTTCGGCAGGTCGAGGTCGAGCTGGCGGTAGGTGGTGGCGTCGGGCCCGAGGGGCAGGAGCTCGGTGTGCGTGAAGTCCGTCATCGCCGTCAACGGTACGGCTCCCGCCCGGCGACGGGCCATCTGGCGCGCATCCGGGTCGTTCCCGTGCGGCGGGGGTAGAACGATCCGCATGGCTGGCAGCGACGAGTTCCGGACCGAGCACGACTCCATGGGGGAGGTGCAGGTGCCGGCGGCCGCCCTCTGGGGTGCGCAGACGCAGCGTGCCGTCGACAACTTCCCGATCTCGGGCCGGCCCATCGACCGGCGGCTGATCCGGGCGCTCGCGCTCGTCAAGGCCGAGGCCGCGGTGGTGAACGCCAAGAGCCGCGAGGTGCCCACGGTCGACGACAAGCTCGGTGACGCCATCCGCAAGGCCGCCGAGGTCGTCGCCACCGGCGCGCACGACGCCCAGTTCCCGATCGACGTGTTCCAGACCGGGTCGGGCACGTCGTCGAACATGAACACCAACGAGGTGATCGCCCGGCTCGCGTCGCTGAGCCTGGGGTCCAAGGGCAAGGCGAAGGTCAGCCCCAACGACCACGTGAACGCGAGCCAGTCGTCCAACGACGTGTTCCCGACGGCGATCCACCTGGCGGCCACCGAGGCCGTGGTGAACGACCTGATCCCGGCGCTCGAGCACCTGGCCGACGCCCTGCGCGCCAAGGCCGACGAGTTCGCCGACGTGGTGAAGGCCGGGCGGACGCACCTGATGGACGCGGTGCCGATCACCCTCGGCCAGGAGTTCGGCGGTTACGCCACCCAGGTGTCGCAGTCGGTCCGGCGCCTCCGCAGCACGCTGCCCCGGCTCGGCGAGCTGCCCATCGGCGGCACCGCGGTGGGCACCGGCCTCAACACCCCCGCCGGCTTCGGCGCCGACGTCGTGAAGCGGCTGGCGAAGCGCACCGGCCTGCCGCTCACCGAGGCGTCGGACCACATCGCCGCCCAGTCGTCGCGCGACGGCCTGGTCGAGGCGTCGGGCCAGGTCCGCGTCGCCGCGGTCGCCCTGGTCAAGATCGCCAACGACCTGCGCTGGATGGCCAGCGGCCCGGCCACCGGCCTCGCCGAGATCCACCTGCCGGACCTCCAGCCCGGGTCGTCGATCATGCCGGGCAAGGTGAACCCCGTCCTGTGCGAGGCCGTCACCCAGGTGGGCGCCCAGGTCATCGGCAACGACGCGGCCATCGCGTTCTCGGGCTCGCAGGGCAACTTCGAGCTGAACGTGTTCATGCCGGTGATGGCCCGGAACCTGCTCGAGTCGATCGAGCTGGTCGCCAACGTGAGCCGCCTGTTCGCCGACCGCTGCGTCGCCGGCATCACCGCCGACGTCGAGCGGTGCCGTGCCAACGCCGAGTCGAGCCCGGCCATCGCCACCTCGTTGAACCCGTACCTGGGCTACGAGCGCACGGCGCAGCTGATCAAGGAGAGCCAGAGGACGGGCACGCCGATCCGCGAGCTGGTCCGGGCCACCGGGGAAGTGTCCGACGAGGACCTCGACCGGGCGCTCGACGTGAAGGCGCTCACGAAGGGCGGGCTCCCGCCGGCCCCGTGAGGGAGGGCGGCGTCAGCCGAGGGCCGGGGAGCCGGCGAAGGGACCCGGGTCGCCGTTGCCCGGCAGCGTGGGGTGGCTCCACGAGTTGACCTTGCCGACGAGGGCACCGAGGTGCTCCCACTCCGGCGGGTTCCAGCCCTGGGCGGTGCCCACGATGGCCAGGTCCTGGCGGATGTAGGCGAGGGCGGGGAGCCGCTCGAGCTCGAGCGCCTTCACCAGCTCCCGGTCGGGATCGGCGAAGGTCAGGAACTCCTCGGCCCAGGGGCCGAGGAACCGCTGGGCGTCGCGCTCGTCGGCGGTGACCGTCCAGGCCACGCGGCAGTCGGCGCCCCGGAAGTTGGCGAGGACCCGGCCGGCCGTCTCGAGCAGCCAGGCGCTCTCGTGCGTGTACGGGTCGATGACGACGGTCAGCAGCTGGAAGGTCGTCGTCCACTCGGCGATGGTGGCGGTGCGCCCTCCGACGGCGGTGAGCTTGACGTCTTCTGCAACCTGGGTGACCACGGCGGGAACGGTAGTGGGTCGGCCTGGCGCGAAGCAGATTCGGCTCTGGTCTGCTGGTCAGGGGCCGCCGACTAGGTTCGCCCCAACCCCTTGAACCGGAGGCGCCCCCGATGCTCGCAATCGTCCCCGTGAACACCACGGCCTACAAGCTGATGCTGTTCATCCACATCCTGGCGGTGATCGTCGCGTTCGCGCCGGCCTTCGTGTGGCCGTTCGTCTCGGTGAAGCTGAAGAAGCAGGGCAAGCCGGTCGGGCCCGCGATCGGGGACCTGGCGGCGGGCAACACCGTCAAGGTGCACGGGCCCGCGCTGGTCATCGCCGGCATCTTCGGCTTCGGCCTCGTGGGCATGAGCAAGAAGGCGTTCGAGTTCTCCGACCCGTGGATCTCGGCGGCGATGCTCGTGTGGTTCATCATGCTGGGCGTGATCTTCGGCCTGATGCTCCCGGCCGAGAAGAAGGCAGCGGCCGGCGATGCCGACGCCGACAAGCTGGTGTCGATGGCCGGCGGGATCATGCACCTGCTGCTCGCCGTCGAGCTGTTCCTGATGATCTTCAAGCCGGGCTGGCCCTGATCACCAGCCCCGCTCGGGGTCGGCGCCGGTAGCGTCCGGGGCGTGCACCCGATCGAGCGCCTGCGGTACGTGGCCCGGGCCACCGGCGCGCCGCCCGACGACGTGGTGCAGGAGGCGGCGGCGTCGCTGGCGACGTTCGCCGACGATCCGGTCTCGCTCGTCACGGCGTGCCGGCGCCTGATCGACCGCCATCCGGCGAACGGGCCGATCTGGTGGCTGTGCGCCCGCACGCTCGTGGCCGCCGATCCAGGCGACGAGGCCTGGCGGTGCCACAGCGACTTCCACGCCGACCCGACGGTCGACGAGCTGGCCCACGCCCTGCCGGACGGGGCGGCGGTCGCGGTGGTGGGCTGGCCCGACCGCCTGGCGGGCGCGTTCGCCCGCCGCGGCGACGTGCAGGTGCGGGTGATCGACGTCGACGGCGACGGCCCCGGGTTCGTCCGGGCGCTCGATCGGCTCGACGTCGAAGCGGTCGACGTGGCGGTCAGCGGCCTCGCCCCGGCGGTGGCGGCATCGGACCTGGTCGTGATCGACGCCTCGGCCATCGGCCCGCGCGACGCGCTGGTGGCGCCCGGCGGATGGGCGGTGGCCGCCGTGGCCCGGACCAGCGAGCGGCCGGTGTGGCTGGTGGGCGGTCGCGGGCGGGTGGTGCCGGCCGGGTTGTGGCCCGCCCTGCAGGCGCGGCTCGGCGGGGCCGCGCGCGCCCCGTGGGAGCGGGGCCTCGACCCCCTCCCGCTGGAGCTGGTCGACCAGGTGGCGGGGCCCGCCGGTCTGCAGGTCGTGGCCGATGCGCTGGCTACGGTGGACACACCCGACGCCGCGGAGCTGCGTCGCTGAGGAGCGGGAGAAACAGGGTGGCCGTGAGCGGGGTCTGCGCCAACTGCGGGTACGAGCTTCCGGAGGCGGACGCCCTGGGGCTCATCACGTGCCCGGGGTGCGGCGGCGTCACCAAGATGCCGGGGTCCACGCCGACCCTCGAGGCGAGCGAGGACGCTCCGGCCGAGCCGCCGCCCGCGGCCGCGCCGTCGTCCTCGTCCGGACCGAGCCTGCAGGGCTGGCCGGCGCCGCCCGTGGCCGCGCCGCCGCCGTCGGGCGCCAAGCGCCGGTCGTCCAGCGGCGACGACGCCGGTCGCGTCGGCCGGCGCATCGGCTGCGCGGTGGTGCCCATCGTGATCGTGATGGCGATCGGGTTCGGCATCTTCGGTGCCGTCGCCAGCTGCGATCCCGACACGTTCACGTCCGGGTCGACCTCCGACTTCGACAGCACCAAGATGACGCTCAGCGGGAGCGGGACGATCCTGTCCGGCTCCGGTGACGACGCCGACGTGGTGATGCTCATCCAGGAGACCGAGGACGCCACGACGACCCGGCGCGTGGCCCGCATCCGCTTCACCGGCGACCGGTCCGAGCTGCAGTGGCAGAGCGAGCCGCTCGACGAGGACGCCTACCGGATCGAGGTGGCGGAGGTGGACGGGACCCTGTTCGCCGGTGTCGACGACCAGCTCTACGCCCTCGACGCGAAGACCGGCGAGACGCGGTGGCAGGCCACCCTCCACGACAAGCTGACCGCGGGCTGCGACGAGTGCTTCGCCGCGGCGGGCGGCCGCCTGGTGGTGCGCACCACCGATGCGTACGTGACCGCCTACGGCACCCGCTCGGCCGAGCCGCAGTGGTCCAAGCGCCTGGTCTCCACCTCGGGCTCGATGTCGGTCGTCGGCGACCGGCTGTTCCTGGTCGACGACCCCGAATCCTCCGGCACGCCCGCCCCGGTGCTGCTCGTGGACCCGGCCACGGGCAAGACCATCCGCGCCACCACGCTCCGGTGCCCCAAGGGCCAGGACACGCCGTGGGACCTGGCCCCGTCGGCCGGCGACCAGGTGCGTGCCGTCCCCGGGAGCGAGGACGTGATGATGATCTTCGGGTTCGGCGACTCGTGCGCCGTCCGCTGGGATCCGGCCACGAGCGAGGTGCGCTGGACGTCGCGGATGAACGGCCTGAGCCACTACGACGACGACGACGTCGTCGTCGGGTCCGAGGACCTCGTGATCGGGACCTCCAGCAACGCCATGGTCACCATCGACCTGGCCAGCGGCAAGGCGGTCCAGCTCGCGCTGCAGGGCGACGTCGACGCCCAGCCCAGCCAGATCGTCGGCCGGACCCTGGTGGCCTTGACGGTGACCACCCGGGGCACGCCCAAGGGCGGGATGGCGGCCTGGGACCTCGGCTCGGGCGAGCGCCTCTGGGCCAACGCCTCGTTGGGCACGGCACAGCCGGTGTCGGGGGGCGCCTCCCACACCTCCGACGCCCTGTTCGACGGCACGCCCCGGTCGCTGCTCGTCCCGGTGGACGGCGGGATCAACTCGTTCGTGTTCGAGGGCACGGAGCGCACGTTCGCGGTCGCCCCGGTCGACCTGGCCACCGGTGAGCTGGGCACCGAGGTCCGCCGGGGGTTCCTGACCCGCTACGAGACCGGCACGGTCTCGCTCACGATCGAGGGCCAGACCGGCGACCGCCTCATGGTGTCGGTCGACAACCTCCTCCAATCGCTGCCGGTGTCCGGCAAGGGCGACGTGGTGTCGTACCCGGAGAAGGACTGACGGCGCCCCCGGCGGACGACGACCGGGACCCCGTCGCGGCCGGCGCCCGCGGTCCAGGGGCTCGTGCCCTGACCCGGTCCGCCGTCGGGACGCTCCCGGTACGGTGAGCCGATGACCGCTGCGACCGATGGCCTGGACCTCGACGACCCGGTGGGGCGCTACCTCGAGGTCGGCCTGCGGCTGGGTCGCCACCTCGACGGCATGGTCGACGCGTACTACGGGCCGGAGGCGCTGGCCGCGCGGGTGGCTGACGAGCCGCTGCGCCCGCTCCCCGCGCTCGTGGACGACGTCCGCTCCCTGGTCGCGGCGCTCGACGCCGGCGACGGCGACCTCGATCCCGTGCGCCGCCGCTGGCTGCGCGCCCAGGCGGCTGGCCTCCACACCGCGGCCCGGAAGCTGGCGGGGGAGGAGGTGGCGTTCGTGGAGGAGGTCGAGTCCTGCTACGGCGTTCGCCCCCAGTTCGTCGACCACGACGTGCTCGCCGCGGCCCACACCCGGCTCGACGGCGTCCTGCCCGGCTCCGGCCCGGTGCGCGAGCGCTACGAGGCCTGGCGCAGCTCGCACATCATGACGCCCGCCCAGCTGACCGAGGCCGTGCACGTCCTGGCCGAGGCGTTCCGGGAGCGGACCGGCCAGCGGTTCGGCCTGCCCGAGGGCGAGCACGTCGAGTTCGAGCTGGTGACGGACCAGCCCTGGTCCGGCTTCAACTACTACGAGGGCGGCCTGCGCAGCCGCGTCGCCATCAACACCGACCTGCCGGTGTCGTCCACCGCCATCGGCCACCTCATCGCCCACGAGGCCTACCCCGGCCACCACACCGAGCACTGCCGCAAGGAGGTCGGCCTGGTGCGCCAGCGCCGACAGCTCGAGGAGTCGATCTTCCTGGTGGGCACGCCCCAGTGCCTGCTGGCCGAGGGCCTGGCCGACCTCGCGCTCGAGGTCCTGCTGGGCGATGGACCCGAACCGCAGCTCGCCGAGCTCCTGCACCCGCTCGGCATCCGGTACGACACCGAGGTGGTCGCCGCGGTCGCGGCGGCCGGCGAGGCGTTGAGCGCCGTGCGGGGCAACGCCGCGCTGATCCTCCACGACCGGGGCGGCAGCGAGGAGGACGCCATCGAGGAGCTGTCGCGCTGGGCGCTGCTGCCGCGCGACCGGGCTGCGAAGTCGATCTCGTTCCTCACCCACCCGACCTGGCGGGCCTACATCTTCTGCTACGTCGAGGGCCTGCCCCGCTGCCGGACGTTCGTGGGCGGTGACGCCGACCGCTTCGAGCGCCTGCTGACCGAGCAGTTCGTGCCGGCTGACCTGGTCGCCGCCTGAGCCCGCCGCGGGCCGTTCCCGGTGCCGGGGTGTGTCCAGGAACGGGGCGGGGGTGTGCCAACTGTCCTACCGTGGTGCCTTGGCTCAGGTCTGGATTTCGGGCAGAGTGGGTATGTAATCCGAGCAATCGCTCGGATTAGTGGGTGGGAAGAGGGATCGAGATGAGCAGCTACCCGTACAAGGACCGGTTCCCGGTCAACCGGACGCTTCCCGAGAAGGGGCGCCCGCGCGAGGAGATCGTGGCCGAGATGGCTGCGCTCGCCCGCGAGGAAGACGCCTCCTGGGAGGGCGGCCGGGTCTCGGGGACCATGTACTGCGGCGACCACGACCACTACGAGTTCCTGAACGAGGTGTTCGGGCTCTACGCGCACGTCAACATCCTCCAGCGGGACATCACGCCCAGTGCCACCCGGTACGAGGGCGAGGTCATCGCCATGGCCCTCGACCTGTTCCACGCCGACGCCGTCACCGACGGCGAGCCGGCCGGCCTGGTCACCAGCGGCGGCACCGGCAGCATCTGCCATGCCGTGCTGGCCTACCGCGAGGTCGCCCGCGAGCGGGGCGTCACCCGGCCCAACTTCATCAAGCCCGAGACCGGGCACCCGGCGTTCGACAAGGCCTGCCACCTCTTCGGCGTCGAGCTGCGCCAGGCGCCGATCGACCCGGTCACGCTCCAGGCCGACGTCGCCTGGATCAAGGACAACATCGACGACCAGACCATCGGCTTCATGGGCTCGGCCTGCAACTACGGCTACGGCACCATCGACCCGATCGAGGAGATGTCCAACCTGGCGATCGAGAAGGGCGTGCCGCTGCACGTCGACGGCTGCCTCGGCGGGTTCATCCTCCCGTTCGGCGAGGAGCTCGGCTACGACATCCCCGTCTTCGACTTCCGCCTCCCGGGCGTCACCAGCATCTCGGCCGACACCCACAAGTACGGCTACGCCTTCAAGGGCACCTCGACCGTGCTGTTCCGCGACAAGTCGTGGCGCAACTCGCAGTACTTCTTCCTGACCGACTGGACCGGCGGCAAGTACACCTCGCCGGGCATGGACGGCTCCCGCTCCGGCGGCCTGCTCGCCGCCACCTGGGCTTCGATGGTCCAGCTCGGCCGCGAGGGCTACCGCAACTACGCGAAGGCCATCTTCGAGACGTCGTTCGCCATGCAGGAGGCGGTGCGCTCGCACCCCGAGCTGCGGATCATGGGCACGCCCTCGTTCCTGTTCAGCTTCACCAGCGACGAGTTCGACATCTACCACGTCAACGACTTCATGCGGCCGAAGGGCTGGCGCTTCAACGGCCAGCAGTACCCGAACGCCCTGCACATGGCGGTCACCCGGCCCCAGACGCAGGACGGCGTGGTCGAGGCGTTCGCCAACGACCTGGCCGCCGCGGTCGAGTACGCCAAGGAGAAGGGCCACGAGCCTGCCGCCTCGGGTGCCATCTACGGCGGCGTCGCCGGTGGCATGAACGACGAGGCCGACGAGTTCATCAAGATGGTCATGGCCCAGATGCTCGACGAGCAGCAGGCCCTGCCCCCGCTCGACTGAGCCGCCGCGCCATCGGGCGCACCGATGTGGCAGGGTCAGCGGCATGACCGGATCTTCGGAGCTGCTGGACCTGTCGTCGGCGATCGTGGACGCGTGGTCCACGCCGGGCGGTCCGCCGGCTGGATCCATCGACGGCCCCACCAACCGGGTCACGAACGAGCTGACCGAGATCGACGACGGGCTGTCGTTCATCGAGTCGTTCTCCAACATCGTCACGTTCCGGACCGACGACGGGCTGGTCCTGTTCGACGCGTCGTCCGCGTTCACCGGGCGGGGCTGCACCGCGTCGCTGCGGGCCTGGGCCGACGACCCGGTGCACACCCTCGTCTACACGCACGGCCACGTCGACCACGTGGGCGGCAGCGGGTTCCTCCTGGCCGACGCCGAGGCCCGGGGTCACGCCGCTCCCGCCGTGCTCGGCCACGAGAACGTCGGGGCCCGCTTCGACCGCTACCGCGTCACCGACGGCTGGAACAAGGCCATCAACGCCCGCCAGTTCGGCCCTGGCTTCGGCGGCGGCACGGTCGGGCGCGACGGCCAGCCCCGGCCGTTCCTGCCGGACCAGACCCTCGAGTGCACCGAGACCTACGAGGACCACCTCGAGCGCTCGATCGGCGGGCTCGACCTCGAGCTCCACCACGCCCGCGGCGAGACCGACGACCACACGTGGGCGTGGATCCCCGCGCACCGGGCCGTGGCGGTCGGCGACTTCGTGGCCTGGGTCTTCCCCAACGCGGGCAACCCGCAGAAGGTGCAGCGGTACCCGGGGGAGTGGGCCGCCGCGCTGCGGGCGATGCTGGCGCTCGAGCCCGAGCTGCTGCTCCCCGCCCACGGCCTGGCGGTCGCCGGCAAGGAGCGGGTGGCCACGGTGCTCGGCGACCTGGCGACGGCGCTCGAGCGGCTGGTCGCCGATGTCGTGGCGGCCATGAACCAGGGCGCGACGCTCGACGAGATCGTGCGGTCGGTGCAGGTCAGCGACGACCTCATCCGCCGCCCGTGGCTCCGGCCGATCTACGACGAGCCCGAGTTCGTGGTCCGCAACACCTACCGGCTCTACGGCGGATGGTGGGACGGCGACCCCGCCCACCTCAAGCCGCCGCCCGCCGAGGCGCTGGCTCGGGAGCTGGCCGACCTGGCCGGCGGCGTCGACGTCCTCGCAGCTCGGGCCCAGGCCCGCTCGGAGGCCGGGGACCACCGCATGGCGTGCCAGCTGGTGGAGCTGGCGGCCCAGGCGAGCACCGACCCCGGCGTGTGGCGCCTCCGGTCCCGCATCTACCTGGCCCGGGCGGAGCACGAGACCAGCCTCATGGCGAAGGGCGTGTACACCGAGGCGGCCCGGTCGGGCGACGAGCACGCCATCGGCCTCGACACCTGATCTCCGCTGGTCGGAGGGGGTGCGGCGCGGCGGTAGCGTGCCCGCATGGGTGAGGGCAGCGATCCGCGGTGGGCCGCGGCCGTCGAGGTGCTGGACCGGATCAACGCGTCGGCCACCCCGCCGACGCTGGTCCGCGAGGGCCTGTCGCTCCTGGTGCGCCAGGACGGCGTGCTCGTGCGGTCCCGCCTGCGCTCCGAGGAGCCGGTGGCGGCGCGCGAGGTCGAGGTCGCCCGGGCGCTCGCCGATGCCGAGGTGCCGTCGGTCCCGCTGGTGGCCGGGCGCGGCCAGCCCTGGGTGGTGGATGGCTGCGTGGTGACCGCCTGGCGCTGGGAGGAGGTGGCGGGCGCACCGTCACCCGCCGACCTGGGAGGACTGGCCCGGGCGCTGCGGGAGCGGACCGTGGGGACGTACGTCTTCGACGTCCCCCGCTTCGACCCGCTGTCGGCCATCCGCAGCGCCGTGGCGGCGACGCCCATCGGTGACCCGCAGGGCGACTTCGTGCGGCGGCGGGCGCAGGAGCTGTCCGGTGACTGGGCCCGGATCGCGGACCGGGACCCGGCCGGGACCGCCATCGTCCACGGCGACCTCCACCAGGACAACGTGCTGCGGACCGCCGAGGGTGCGCTGCTCACCGACCTGGAGCTGGCCGGCGCCGGTCCGAGCTCGTACGACACCGCGCCCGCCGTCGTGATGGTGGAGCGCTACGGCGCGTCGTCGGCGACGCTCGATGCGTTCCTCGACGCCCAGGGCTCCGATCCCCGGAGCTGGTCGGGGTTCGCCACCTGCCTGGCCGTCTACGAGCTGTGGGTCACGGCGTGGTCGGTCGGCGTGCGGGACCGGTCGCCCGAGCTGGCGGCCGAGGCCGCGGTCCGGGTGGGCTGCCTGCGCGACCAGACCTGCGAGCCCTGGCGCCTGCACTGACGCCGCTCGCCGCGGACGGGTTCAGCGCGTCGGGAGCGGCAGGCCCCGGGCACCCGGCCCGCCGGCGGCAGCGCGGTCGCCGGGGTTCGCGAGCGCACAGGCGGAGAGCGACAGGCAGCCGCAGCCGATGCAGCCGTCGAGCCGGTCTCGGAGGCCGGTGAGCAGGGCGATCTGGGCGTCGAGGCGGGGCCGCCAGGAAGCCGACAGCCGCTCCCAGTCCTTGGCGGTCGGCGTCCGCCCCGCCGGCAGCGACGCGAGCGCCTCGCCGATCTCGCCGAGCGAGAGCCCCACCTGCTGGGCCACGCGGATGAACGCCACGCGGCGGAGCGCGTCGCGGTGGTAGCGCCGCTGCCCGCCGGCGGTGCGCTCGCTGGCGAGCAGGCCCTCCTCCTCGTAGTAGCGGAGGGCGGAGTGGGCGACGCCCGACCGCTCGCTCAGCTGGCCGATCGTGAGCTCGTCGTCCATGCGGGTGAGGGTAGCCCTTGACCTCAAGTTCCCTTGAGGTCCTACGGTCCCGGTCCGCCGCTCGCCAGGAGCGGCCCGATCGGGAGGGATCCACCGTGCACGCCATCCGACTCCACCAGTTCGGTCCGCCGGACCAGCTCGTCTACGAGGAGGTCCCCGACCCCGAGGCCGGTCCCGGCCAGGTCCGGATCGTGGTGGGGGCCGCGGGGGTCCACGTCGTCGACACCACGATCCGCGCCGGGGTCAGCGGCGGTCCGTTCCCGCTGCCCGACCTGCCGATGACGCCCGGCCGCGAGGTCGCCGGCGTCGTGGACCAGGTCGGCGAGGGCGCCGATCCCGACCTGCTCGGTGCTCGGGTGGTCGCCCACCTGGGCATCGCCAGCGGCGGCTACGCCGAGCTGGCCGTGGCGGCCGCGACGGCGCTCCAGCCGATCCCGCGCGGCGTGAGCGACGAGGAGGCCGTGGCGATGATCGGCACCGGGCGCACCGCCATGGGCATCCTCGAGCAGTCGGACCTGACGGCAGACGACGTCGTGCTCGTCACGGCAGCCGCGGGTGGGCTCGGCACCCTGCTGGTGCAGGCTGCCCACGAGGCCGGCGCGCTGGTGGCGGGCGTCGCCGGAGGCCCGGAGAAGGTGGCCCTGGTGCGGGAGCTGGGCGCCCACGTGGCGGTCGACTACCTGCAGCCGGACTGGGCCGACCGGGTCCGCGATGGCCTCGGCGGGCGGGGCGTGACCCTGGGCTTCGACAGCGTCGGCGGCGACGTCGGCCGCACGCTGCTGGACCTCATGGCCCCCGGCGGGCGGATCCGGGTCTACGGCTGGTCGTCAGGGGCGTACGAGGCGCCGCCGGCCGAGCTGCTCGCCGAACGTGGGGTCACCACCGCCATGGTCCTCGGGAAGCCGATGATGGAGCGCCCCGGCGGGATCCGCGGTCTCGAGGACGCCGCCCTCGCCGAGCTGGCATCGGGCCGGCTCCGGCCGATCACCAACCCGCCGTTCCCCCTGGCGCAGGCGGCCAAGGCCCACGAGGCCATCGCTGCTCGGGCCACGGTCGGGAAGGTGGTGCTCGTGCCGTGACCGGTCAGGCGGCTCGCAGGTACTCGTCGAGGGTCAGACCCAGGCGCTGCATCTCCTGTGCGGGCCCCACGCCCACGTAGCGGAGGTGCCACGGCTCGGCCTCGTAGGTGGTGATCAGCTGCTTGCCCGCCGGGTACCGGACGATGAAGCCGTACTCCGGGGCGTGGGCGGCGAGCCACGCGGCCTGCGGGGTCGCACCGAAGCAGGGCTCGGTCGGGCAGGTGCCGTCGGCCGAGGTCACGTCGACCGCCAGGCCGGTCTGGTGCTCGCTGTGGCCGGGTCGGGCGCTGAACGTGCGGGCGGCGGCCTCGCCCTCCGTGCGGACGTAGCGGTCGAACACCTGCTGCTGCGAGCCTTGGGAGCGGAACGCGGAGATGCCGATGATCGGCACCCCGTCGCGCGCGGCGGCGAACCCCATCTCGTCGAGGGCCCGGGCAGCTTCGGGGCGGAGCAGGCGGCGCTCGACCGCATCGGTCGTGGCCCACGCCAGCTTCGGGGCCACCATGCCGCTCGGGGCCCAGTCCTGGGGCAGGTTCCGTTGGCGGTCCACGAGCACGAGCGGGTCCGTGGGGTCGGGCGTCGTGCCCACGGGGGGCGCGTCCGTGGGGCGG
>DATMGQ010000304.1:0-5669 GCA_035555395.1 Acidimicrobiales bacterium | reverse complement strand
GGTGCTGGCCACGATCACCGCCGACACCTCGACCGGTCACGACGCCCTGTGCGGGCACAGCAACCGGCGCACGAACGAGGCCCGGTTCGGTCACGGCGCCGCCCACGGGCCGCACCCCGCAGCGCGCGACCTGCTCGCCCTCGCCGCGGCCCGTCACGACCTCGGCCGCCGGGACCTGACCGCCGGCATCAACCTGTTCGCCCCGGTGCGGGTCGCGGCCGACGGCGGCCTCCACCTGGCCCCGCCCACCGGGGCTCGGGCACATCTCGACCTGCGTGCCGAGCTGGACCTCGTGGTCCTCCTCGCCGTCGCGCCCCACCCCCTCGACGACCGGCCCGACGCGACGGCCGGGCGCGTGCGCATCACCTCGTGGGAGGCGGAGCGACCCGAACCCGATCCCTTCCGGGCCACCACACCGGAGCGGCTGCGGGCGTTCGAGAACTCCGAGCAGTTCGTGGGGGCGGTCCGATGAGCGCCGCACCCATCAGTGCCCCGCCCCTCGCGGGCACCGTCGTGCACGACGAGGTCGTGGAGGCCCGGGCGGCGTGGGCCCACGTGGTCCGAGCGGGCGAGGTGCTCCGCATCGTCGACCTCGGCGGCAACCAGGCCGTGGACTGCCTCCTCTACAACGCCCACGACCACGTCGAGCGCTATTCGGCGGCCGACACGATCGCCGCCCAGCGCAACATCTTCCTGGTGGAGGGCAGCGTCCTGCGCTCGAACGAGGGCAACCCGATGCTCACGGTGGCGGACACCGCGATCGAGTTCCACGACACGATCGGCGGGGCCTGCAGCCGCGAGTCGAACACGCTGCGCTACGGCCACCACACGCTCCACCAGCACGCGTGCGTGGACAACTTCCTCGACGCCGGCTCGCGGTTCGGGCTGTCCAAGCGGGACCTCGTCTCGAACGTGAACTGGTTCATGAACGTGCCGGTCGGGCCAGACGGGCTGCTCGGCATCGTCGACGGCATCTCGGCGCCGGGGCTCCACGTGGACCTCCGGGCCGAGATGGACGTGCTCGTCCTCATCTCGAACTGCCCGCAGATCAACAACCCCTGCAACGGCTTCGACCCCACCCCCGTACGCCTCACGATCTCCCGTCCGGGTGCGTCGTGACCGTGGTGACCGTCGTGGACGAAGCACCGGACCGGGTGCAGGTCGAGCCGGCCGTCGGGCCGGTGGCGGCGCGGATCGAGGTGGTCGACGGGGGACCGTTCACCACCGTGCAGGACGTGCCCGGGCGGACCGGGTACTGGCACGTCGGCGTGCCGCCGAGCGGACCGATGGACGACCTGTCCCACCGTCTCGCCAACCGCGTCGTCGGCAACGCCGCGCACGCTGCCGCCCTCGAGCTGACCACGAGCGGTCCGACCCTCCGCTTCCCCGACGGGGCGGTGGTGGCCCTGGTCGGGGCGGCCATGGCGCTCGAGGTCGACGGCCGGCTGGCGCCGGCCAACGAGCCGGTGCCGGTGGCCCCCGGCGGCTCGGTCTCGATCGGGCGCATCGACGGGACCGGCGTCCGGGCCACGCTGGCCGTGCGGGGCGGCATCGACGTGCCCGCCTACCTCGGGAGCCGGGCCACGTTCACGCTCGCCAACTTCGGCGGCCACGAGGGCCGGCCGCTGGTTGCCGGCGACGTGCTCGCCATCGGGGCCGACGCGGAGGCGGGGCCGGGCTCGCTGCCTCCGGGGATGGCACCCCGGCTCGACGGCACGTGGGAGATCGGGGTGCTGGTGGGCCCGCACACCGCGCCCGAGTTCCTCACCCCGGCGGGCGTCGACGCCCTGTGGCGGACGACCTGGGGCATCGACGCCAACTCGGCCCGCACGGGCGTGCGCCTCATCGGCCCCAAGCCCCGGTGGGCCCGGCCCGACGGGGGCGACGCCGGCCTCCACCCGTCGAACATCCACGACACCGGGTACGCGATCGGGGCGGTGGACCTGACCGGCGACATGCCGGTGATCCTCGGCCCCGACGGGCCGAGCCTCGGCGGCTTCGTGTGCCCCGCGGTCGTCGCCGAACCGGAGCGGTGGAAGCTGGGCCAGCTGCGCCCCGGCGACGCGGTCCGCCTCGTGCCGTGGACCCTGGCCCAGGCCGAGGAGGCAGGGGAGCGCCGGCGGGCGTGGCTCGACCGGGCGACCGGGCGCATCGAGCCGATCGCCCGGCCGCTGTGGAACGGCGCCCTCGTGCGCGCCTCCCAGCCCGGCACCGGGGTCCTCGCCCGCGACGAGACCACCGGGAGCCCGGCCATCACCTACCGGCAGGCGGGCGACCGCTTCCTGCTGGTGGAGTTCGGCGAGATGGCGCTCGACCTCCAGCTGCGGCTGCGGGTGCAGGCCCTCGACCGCTGGGTGCGCGAGCACCTCGGCCCCGGGCTCGTGGACGCCACGACCGGCGTCCGCTCGCTCCTGATCCAGGTCGACGGGCGCCAGCTGACGACCACCGCCGCCCTCGCCGCCGTGCGCGAGGCCTGCGCCGACCTCGGCGACCTGGGCGACGAGGCGTTCCCCTCCCGGATCGTCCGCCTCCCGTTGTCGTGGGACGACCCGGCCACTCGGGAGGCGATCGAGCGGTACGTGGCCGGGGTGCGGGCCGACGCGCCGTGGTGCCCCTGGAACATCGAGTTCATCCGGCGGATCAACGGCCTCGAGTCGGTCGAGGACGTGCGGCGGATCGTGTTCGACGCCTCGTACCTGGTGCTGGGCCTGGGCGACGTCTACCTCGGCGCCCCGCTCGCCACGCCGCTCGACCCCCGGCACCGGTTGGTGACGACGAAGTACAACCCGGCCCGGACGTGGACCGCCGAGAACTCGGTCGGCATCGGCGGGTCGTACCTCTGCATCTACGGGATGGAGGGGCCCGGCGGCTACCAGTTCGTGGGCCGCACCGTGCAGGTGTGGAACCGGGATGCCCGGGGCCCGCACTTCGCCGAGCCGTGGCTGCTGCGGCCGTTCGACCAGCTCCGGTGGTACCCCGTGTCGGCCGACGAGCTGCTCGACCTCCGGGAGCAGCAGGGCGCGGGCGAGCTGGCGATCGACATCGAGGAGACGACGTTCCGCCTGCGCGACCACGAGCGGTTCCTCGCGGAGGAGGCGGGCTCGATCGCCGCCTTCCGGTCGACCCAGCAGGCGGCCTTCGAAGCCGAGCGGCAGGCATGGGCGGACGCCGGCGAGTTCGACGACCTGGTGGAGGCACCGTGACGGCCGGCGGCGCGGTGGAGCGGTCGCTCGCGGCGATCGCCGCGGAACGGCGCGACGGGATCTGGATCTCGCTGGTGGAACCCGAGGTGGCCCGGGCCCGGGCCGCCGACGTCGACCGGCGGGTGGCGGCCGGCGAGGACCTGCCGCTCGCCGGCCGGACCCTCGCGGTGAAGGACAACATCGACGTGGCCGGCCTCCCGACGACGGCCGCCTGCCCCGCCTACGCCTACCACCCGACCGCGGATGCGCCGGCTGTCCGGGCCCTCGTGCGGGCGGGTGCCGTGGTCATGGGCAAGACCAACCTGGACCAGTTCGCGACGGGCCTCGTGGGCACGCGGTCCCCGTACGGGATCGTGCCGAACGTGCGGTGGCCCGAGCTGATCGCCGGCGGATCGAGCTCGGGCTCGGGTGCCGCCGTCGCCGCCGGCCTGGTGGACCTGGCGCTCGGCACCGACACCGCGGGATCGGGTCGGGTGCCCGCGGCGACGAACGGCCTCGTCGGTGTGAAGCCGACCCGCGGCCGGCTGAGCTTGGGCGGCGTCGTCCCCGCGTGCCGGTCGCTGGACTGCGTCTCGGTGCTGGCGGCGACCGTGGACGGCGCCGTGCAGGCCGCCGACATCGCGGCCTCCTCCCCGCCGGGAGACGAGGACCCGTGGCGCCGCCTCCCGCCCGCGCTCGTCGACGACGTCGGCGGTCCCCTGCGGGTCGGCGTGCCCATGGCGTCGGGACTGACCTTCGACGGCGACCCCGACGGCGACGAGCGGTTCTCCGCCGCGGTGCGGTCGGTCCTGGCCTCCGCGCCGGGGAGCATCGCCGTCCCCGTGGACCTGACCCCGTTCCTGGAGGTGGCCCGCCTGCTCTACGAGGGCGCCTTCGTGGCCGAGCGCTACGACGCGGTGGGCGGGTTCATCGAGGAGCACCGCGACGCCGTAGATCCCGTCGTCCGCGACATCGTCCTGCGGGCCGGGCAGCTCCGGGCGTTCGAGGTGTTCCGCGACCAGGCCGAACTGGCCCGGCAGGCCCGGGCACTGGCCCCGGTCTGGGAGCGGATCGACGTGCTCGTGGTGCCGACGGTGCCGCGCATCCCGACCGTGGCCGAGGTGCTCGCCGAGCCCGTGGCGGTGAACGCCATGGTGGGGACCTACACCAACTTCGTGAACCTGCTCGACCTCGCCGCGCTCGCCTTGCCGGTGCCCACCGACCTCGATGCCACCGACGGGCCGCCCACCAGCGTCACCCTCCTCGGGCCGGCGTGGTCCGACGCCCTCCTCGCCCACGTCGCCGCCGGCGTGGCCCGACCGTCGATCGTGGGGTGACCGGCTCCCGTCCCGGCCCGCCGCGGTCCTTGACCCCGTACCCGGGTACGGCCCGTAGCGTTGGGGCATGGCTGCGCGCACGATCGGCCGGCTCGCCGAGGCGGCCGGCGTCAACGTCGAGACCATCCGCTACTACGAGCGCCGGGGGCTGATCGACCAGCCCGAGCGCTCCGCCCAGGGCTACCGGCACTACGACGACGGGGTCCTCTGGCGGCTGTCGTTCATCCGCCGGGCCAAGGACCTCGGGTTCACCCTCACCGAGATCGCCGGGTTGCTCGAGACCGACGAGTCCGGGGCGCGCTCCTCGGCCCGGGTCCTCGCCACCGCATCGGCCCGGCTGGCCGTCGTGGAGCAGGAGCTCCGCGACCTCGAGGCGGTGCGCGCCCGCCTGCGCTCGCTGCTGCTCGTCTGCCAGGACGACGAGGGCGGCTGCCTCTCGCTCGAGAACCCCTGCCTCGCCTGACCTGGACCGCGCCCGACGAAGGGCTTGACTCCGTACCGAGGTACGGATCGTACGGTCCGCTCATGCACCTCACCGACGACCCCACCCGCTCCACGCCCGCCGACCCGGCCCCGTCCACCGGCCGGGTGGACCACCTCACGAGCGGCACGTTCGACGAGGCGATCGTGACCTCGGACCGGCCGGTCCTGGTGGACTTCACCGCCACCTGGTGCCCGCCCTGCAAGCAGCTGACGCCGGTCCTCCACGCCCTCGCGATCGAGCAGGCCGACCGCCTGAAGATCGTCGAGGTCGACATCGACGAGAGCCCGGACCTCGCCCTGCGCCACCAGGTCCTCAGCGCCCCGACGATGGTCCTCTACCTCGACGGCCAGCCCGTCCACACCCTGGTCGGCGCCCGCGGTCGAGCTCGCCTCCTCGAGGACCTCGCCCCGTACCTGCCCTAGGCGCTGGGCTCCCCGGGCACGCTCGCAGTGGGACCCGGATCAGACCTGGGACCCGGATCAGCGCCCCTCGGCAGACCGTCGACCGTCCGGGCGCGCCGGTGGGCACGACCTGGGGTCGTGCCCACCGTTCGGATCGGCTGCCCGTGCGGTGGGGTTCAGCAGAGGGTGGTCTGTTCGACGTGCTGGGGCGGTCCGGTGTCGCCTTGCGGTGCGCGTCGGTTCCTGGGGTGGTCGGGGTGGTGGG
>DATMGQ010000303.1:0-3571 GCA_035555395.1 Acidimicrobiales bacterium | reverse complement strand
AGCGCTCGTTAGACGCCGCAGATCTTCGATGACCTTGGGGCCGCGAACTCAGCGGTGGACGTCGCCGCGTCATTGTGCAAACCGGCCCCGCTCACTTTGCCCGGATACTGACGTACCTCGACCCGCCCAAGGACATCGACGCGCTCAGCGGGGACAGCGTGTACCCGGCCTGCCCGACCGCCGACGGGGTCGTCCGCATCTCTCCGCGCAGTTCCTCGAGAACGGAGCCTCGTGCGCCCTCCTCGGAGTCCAGAGATTCGTCGGCTCCGGGGTGGGCGAGCTACTCCGCCGCGGCGGGTCCCGACCCCCACTGCTGGACTACCGCGACGACCTCCCTCAGGTTCGCGACGTCGGCGCCATCATTTCCACCACCGGCCGCGCCGGGGTGCTCACCGCAGAACGCCCCCATCCTGGACACACCCGGTGATCGACTCTGGCTTCGCGCTCCGGCCGGCTGCACGGGAGTGTCAGATGAACGGTGGAACCGGCCTCGGTGATGGCTAGTTTCCGTTGCTGGGGACGATACGGCCGGCGAAGGTGATCGCGAAGGCGTTCAGCGCCGGTTTCCACCGCATCGCCCACCTCGCCCGCCCTTTCCCGGTCGGGTCGAGCGAGCGGGTGACCAGGTAGAGGCACTTCAGCGCGGCCTGCTCGGTCGGGAAGTGACCGCGGGCCTTGACCGCGCGCCGGTAGCGGGCGTTGAGCGACTCGATGGCGTTGGTGGAGCAGATGACCTTGCGGATCTCCACGTCGTAGTCCAAGAAGGGCACGAACTCCGACCAGGAGTTGCGCCAGAGCGCGATGATCGCCGGGTAGGTCCCGCCCCAGGTGTCGGTGAACTCGTCGAACCGGGCCAGGGCGGCGGCCTCGGTCGCCGCGGTGTAGACCGGCCGCAGGTCCTTGGCCATCTGCTCCCAGTAGCGGCGTGAGGCGTAGCGGAAGGTGTTGCGGATCAGGTGCAGCACGCAGGTCTGCACCACCGTCTGCGGCCAGGCCGTGGTGATCGCCTCGGGCAGGCCCTTGAGTCCGTCGCAGACGGCGATGCACACGTCGGAGACGCCCCGGTTCTTGACCTCGGTAAGCACCTGCAGCCAGAACTTCGCGCCCTCCCCGCCCTGGCCGCCCTCACCGGCCCAGATCCCGAGGATGTCGCGGTGCCCGTCGACGGTGACTCCGATGACCACGTAGAAGGGCCGGTTGGTGACCTGGCCGTCGCGGACCTTGACGTAGAGGGCGTCGATGAAGATCACCGGGTAGACCGCGTCGAGGGGCCGGTTCTGCCAGTCGGCCATCTCGTCGAGGACCTTGTCGGTGATCTTGGAGATGGTGTCCTTCGAGACCTTCGCCCCGTAGACCTCGGTGAAGTGCGCGGCGACCTCGCCTGTGGTGAGGCCGCGGGCGGTCAGCGACAGCACGATCTCGTCGATCCCGTCGAGGCGGCGCTGGCGTTTGCGCACGATGACGGGGTCGAAGCTGGCGTCGCGGTCACGCGGGACTTCGATCTCGACCGGGCCGATCTCGGTGAGCACGGTCTTGGAGCGGGTGCCGTTGCGCGAGTTGCCCCCGTCACGCCCGGCCGGATCGTGACGGTCATACCCCAGGTGCTCGCTCATCTCCGCTTCCAGCGCGGTCTCGAGCACCGTCTTGGTCAACCCGGTGAGCAGCCCGCCTGGGCCGACGAGCTCCACACCCTCGGCGCGGGCGGCCTCCACGAGTTGCTGGGCGAGTTGCTGCTGGTCGAGCCGGCCCGGTGGCATGGGCTCGATCGTGTCCGTCATTACCGGTCCTTCCCCCGGGACACGCCCGGAGCTACAGACCAGCTACACCGAAGATCAGACACTCCCCGGCCACCTCCAAGAACCTCCGCTGTCAGCCGCCCTCGCTGCTTGGCAAACAGGTGAAGAATCAGGATACGTCAATAAATCAGGGCGAAGAACTCGTCGATGTTGGCCAGATTGACCGTGACAACGTCGGCAGTGTGGCGTATGCCGCCGACGCCCCAGCCCAGCCCGCCGACGGAGCTCGCCATATCGAGGTTGTGGCGGCCGTTTTCGTCGCCGCGGGTGGTGCAGCGAGCCGGCGTGGCCGGCGGCTCCTGGATGTCGCGCCGCGTCGGCCGGTCGCATGCGCGGAGCGACACGCCTATGGCAACGGCGCCGAGGCCATTGCCCTGCTTAGTGACGCGGAGATCAGTCATCGACCCTCCCTGCAAAATGGTACGCGCCGATGTCGAGTCGCTCCCGGAGGTAGAACCGGTGCGCGCGGGTGTTCGTGACACCGGAGTCGAGCTCCAGACACGCGCAGGCTGCATCGCGGCTCCTGGATCGAAGCTCGGCCAACAGCCGGCTGGCGAACCCCCGCGAGCGGAGCGCCTCAGAGGTCACCAGATCGTCGACGTAGAGAATCCGACCGCGACTTGTCGTCAGGATCCGATATCCGGCTGCAGCGGTGGGAAGGCCGTCGGAGTCATACGCGACGAGGAATCTCAAGCCCTGGTCGTAACCGACGGTTGTCAGCTCTGCGAATAGGTCGCGGGTGAGGCCTGGGCGGAGCTGGCCGAGCAAATCGAATAGCCCCGAGTCGAATGTCGCCCTGTCGACTTCACGGATGAGGACGTCTCCGGCGCAGACGTGCTCCTGCGTGCTCATGGTGCTCAGCTCTCCTACGCCGTGGATGACCCCCGTTTCGGAGGGTGAATCAGCCTGCATCGTCTGGTCTTCGATTGCCCGGCCGTTTGCTCGAGGCGAGACGTCCGTAGTCGTTCTCGCCCGGCCGAGTAAGCGGGAAGGCTGCCTGCCTCGGTGCCGTCCGCCTTAGCATTTGTATTGCGCGCTTCGTCCCGTTGATCCGGATGGACGGTTGTCTTCCTGTCTCTAGCAAGCTCGGAGCCGGGCGCTGCGGGTGAAGCTGCAGACCGCAAGCCTGTCAACCATGTGTTCGCGGAGAACTACGTCCAGATCTCGCGAGGGTTTGCGGACCGAGGACGTCCGCATAACGGAGGTCCGGCTCCTTGGTCAGCAGGCCAGCCAGTGCCTTCCATCTAGATCCATGATCGAACGGACCCGGGGTCGCCGTATGGATGCGGCAACGACGTCTGTCACAGGTGCGACCCACGACGCTGCGGAAGCCGAGGCTTCACACACCGGGGCGCGACGCCGCGTGCCGACTACTACCGCCGCCCGGCCCGCTGTGTCTCTGGGGCCGTGACCGCGGGGGGATCAGAGCCCCGAGCCGTAGAGCCAGTCGATATAGCGGTAGTCGTTGGTGGCTCGGTCACGAAGCAGCGCGTTGCGGGTGTCCCGGAAGAGACCACCGCAGTGCCACAGATCTCCCCATTGACGAGCTCGTCGCTGGACCGTCGCTGTGCGGACGCTCCGGATTGCTGTGTAGCTCGCGAGAGCCCGGTCCCAGTCGGTCCGCTCACCGTCGTCGTGCTTCTCGGCCTGCTCCGCGAGGCATGCCGCGTCCTCCAGTGCTTGGCAGGCACCTTGGGCGAGGTACTGGAGCATGGGGTGCGCGGCGTCACCGGTGAGGACCACACGTCCGTCCACCCACGAGTCAATGGGTTCGC
>DATMGQ010000302.1:0-7401 GCA_035555395.1 Acidimicrobiales bacterium | reverse complement strand
CGCCGAGGGTCTGCGCGAGCTGGGTACCGACCTGATCGCTGCGGGCGGCGTCGGCGCGCGTGCTGCCGAGGCGGGCGAAGCGATCGAGGATCGCCGGCTCGGCGGCGGCCACCTTGACGGTGGCGATGGCGCCGAACGCGTCGCCGATGAACCCGGTGACGCCGGCCGTGGCCTCGCGCTCGGCCCACCGCCACTCGCGCAACCGGGCGGCCAGCAGGTGGCCGATGCCGAGGACGAGGAGGATGGGGGCGACGATCGCCGTGGCGGCCACGGGCGAGATCAGGAACAGGACGATGACGCCGGCCACCGTGGTGATGCCAGCGGCGATGAGGTCCAGCCAGACGTCGAGCACCTGGGCGATGTCGCGGGCGTCGTCACGGAAGCGGCTCACCGCCTCACCGGACGAACCGGGGAGCCGGTCCGTGGCCGGCCCCGGGTCGGACACGAGCGAGCGGAGCGCGTTGACCCGCGGGACCGTGTGCCAGAACACCCAGGCGCCGTGCCACTGGACGATGGCGGGGAACAGGACGATCCAGCGGCCGACCTCGAACCCGAGGAGGATCGCCAGCAGGACCCCGAGCGGGGCCCCGTCGCCGTCGGGCAGCTGGTCGAGGATGGCGCGCAGCACCAGGCCCGCAGGCAGGGGCAGCGAGAAGAAGGTGACCCACATGACGAGCGAGATGCCCCACGTCCACGGGTCGGCCTTGAGGATCCGCCACGCGAAGCGGGCGCTGCTCTGGGTCTCGGGCGCGCTCATCGGCCCACCTCCTGGGCGGCGCGGCTGGTGGCCAGCAGGTGGTGGAACCGGGACTCGGGATCCTCGGCGAGCACGGCGCGCTGGCCGTGCTCGACCAGTCGACCGTGGTCGAGCACGAGGATCTGGTCGACGCGGTCGAGCGTGGAGAGGCGGTGGGCGATGATGATCGCCGTGCGGCCGGCGAGGAGCCGGTCGGTGGCGGCGATCAGGCGGGTCTCGGTGTCTGGGTCCAGGCGGCTCGACGCCTCGTCGAGGATGACCACCCCCGGGTCGGCGAGCAGCAGCCGGGCGAACGCGAGGAGCTGGCCCTCGCCGGCCGACAGCTCGGTGTCGCCCTCGAGGTGCTGGTCGAGGCCGTGTTCGAGCGATCCGAACCAGTCGCCCAGGCCGACGGTGTCGAGCGCGCCGGTGACGGCGTCGTCGTCGGCGTCGAGGGTGCCGAACACGGTGAGGTTGTCGCGGACGGTCGCCCGGAAGACCTCGACCTCCTGGGTCACGATGCCGATGCGGCTCCGCAGCGCGCGCAGCGTGAGCTCGCGTACGTCGACGCCGCCCACCGACACGGTGCCGGCCTCGGTGTCCCACAGGCGGGCGACGAGGCGGCCGATGGTGGTCTTGCCGCTGCCGGTGCGGCCGACGACGCCGACCGACGTGCCGGCCGGGAGCGAGAAGGAGACGTCGCGCAGCACGTCGGTGCCCGTGCCGTAGCCGAACGACACGCCGTCGAACGCGATGGCGGGCGGGCCGTCGGGCAGGTCGTCGCGGGTCCCGTCGGGGAGGGCGGACTCCTCCGCGAGCAGGCGGGCGGCTCGCCGGGTTCCGGCGATGGCCTTCTGGGCCTCGGCCAGCTGTTCGGCGACGCGCCACAGCGGATCGCTCACCATCTGCGAGAAGCGGAGCAGGGCGAGGACCGATCCCACGCTCAGCTCGCCTTGGCGGCACTGCCACGCGCTCAGCGCGAGCACGCCGACGGAGCCGGCGGCGAACACGCCGCCGGCGAGGGTCAGGCCGCCGTCGCCGCGTGCTGCGGCCCGGCGGGCGGTGCGCCACCAGCCAGCCGAGTGCTCGTGGAGCTTGTGGACGGCCCACGGCCCGGCACCGTTCGCCCGGATGTCCTCGAGGCCGCCGAGCCGCTCCTCGAGGTCGCCGTAGAGGTGGGACTGCACCTCGCGCTCCTCGTCGTAGTACGGCACGGCGATCCGGCGCATCCGGATGAGGACCACGACCGCGATGCCGACCGTGATGGCGATGAGGAGGCTGGCCCGCCAGTCGATGACCGCCGAGATGACGAGCACGCCGGCGACGAGGATCGTGTTGCCGGCGAGCTGGAGCACCGCGGTGGAGGCGAACCGGGTCACCGCGTCGATGTCTCCGTCGATGCGCTCGATGAGTTGACCGGCGCTGTGGTCGCCGTGCCAGTCGAGGTCGAGGCCGAGGGCGTGGCGGCACAGGTCCAGGCGCAGCCGGTTCCCCACCCGCCAGGCCAGGCGCACCGAGAACCAGGTGACGACGAGCTGGAGGGCGTCACCGGTCAGGGTGGTGAGCAGGAACAGGCCGCCCAGCGCCGCGAGCTGCGAGGCCGACTCGCCGTCGAGGGCTGCGTCGACGAAGGCGCCGATGAGGAGCGGGCCGGCGAGCGGCAGGACCATGGCCACGACGAGCAGCGCCAGGAGCGCGCTGAGCGGCCGGCGCTCGGGGCGCAGGTACTGGAACAGCAGGCGGCTGTCGGCGGGGGAGGGGGAACCGTGCACAGCCCGACCACGGTACGGACCGACCGCCCGATCTGTTCAGGGATTTGTCAGAGGCGGCGCTCGGCCTGGGGCAGCGAGCACTGCGCGGTGCCGCCCGGGAGCCGGTGCCGGTTGCGCGCGATCCACCGGTAGACCGGCCACGCCACCAGCAGCACGAGGCGCAGGGCGAGCAGCCGTCCGAGCGCCCGCCAGAACGCCGAGGTGCTCGATCGGAGGTAGTCCGAGATGCCTTCGGGGCCGTGGGTGCGTTGGAGCCGGACGTCGACGAACACCACCGCCGCCTCGACCTCGTCGACCGAGGTGCCGAGCGGCTCGAGCTCGGTCCACTGCCAGGGCTCGAGGGCGGTCGGCGTCGGCACCCGAGCGTCGAGCCACCGGGCCGAGGTGGAGCAGAACGCGCAGTCGCCGTCGAAGAGGAGGACGGGAGGCGACACGGGCTGCGGCACGGGTCCAGTGTGCCGGTTGCACGGCCGGCTTCGGACGCCGGTTGCCCGCAACGCCCGAGGATCGGGCAGGATCAGAGGACCATGCGAGACGTCAGCGACGACATCAGCGCCCTGCGCAAGCGCCTCGGCGAGGCCGCCCAGTACCTCAAGATCGACGAGCTGCGGACCCGCCAGCCCCAGCTGGAGACCGAGGCGTCGCGCCCCGACCTCTGGGACGACGCCGAGCAGGCCCGCAAGATCACCGGCGAGCTGTCCTCGGTGAACGACGACCTGGAGAAGTACGACGGCCTCGGCGAGCGCATCGACGACGTCGAGACCCTGGCCGAGCTCGCCCGCGAGGAGCACGACGACTCGGTCGAGGCCGAGATCGAGGCATCCCTGGTCTCGCTGGCCGCGGACTTCGGCGACCTGGAGCTGCGCAGCCTCTTCACCGGCGAGCACGACGAGCTCGACGTGATCGCCGAGATCCAGGCGGGGGAGGGCGGCGCCGACTCGCAGGACTGGGCGAACATGCTCCTGCGCATGTACCTCCGCTGGGCCGAGCGCAAGGGGCTCGACACCGAGCTGGAGAACGTCTCGGCGGGCTCCGAGGCCGGCATCTCGTCGGCCTCGTTCCTGGTCAAGGGGCGCTACGCCTACGGCCTGATGCGCTCCGAGCACGGGGTGCACCGCCTGGTGCGCATGAGCCCGTTCAACGCCCAGGGCAAGCGCCAGACCGCCTTCGCCGCGCTGAAGGTCACGCCGTTCCTCGAGGACGTCCCCGACATCGTCATCGAGGACAAGGACCTCCGCGTCGACACCTACCGCTCGTCGGGCGCCGGCGGTCAGCACGTCAACGTGACCGACTCCGCCGTGCGCCTCACGCACATCCCCACCGGCATCGTCACCACCTGCCAGAACCAGCGCAGCCAGCACCAGAACAAGGACAAGGCCATGCAGTACCTCAAGGCCAAGCTGGCCGAGGTGCAGCGCGAGGAGCGCCAGGCCGAGCTCGACGCCATCCGCGGGGTGCAGCACTCCGTCGGCTTCGGCTCCCAGATCCGCTCGTACGTGATGCAGCCGTACCAGATGGTCAAGGACCTGCGCACCGAGCACGAGACCGGCAACGTCGACGGCGTCCTCGACGGCAACCTCGACGAGTTCATGGAGGCCTACCTCCGCTGGCAGCGCAGCCAGGCCCTGGAGGCCTGAGGTCGAACGCCCTGGTCAGCGCCTCGTTCCGCCCGGGGTGCCGCGGAACGACGAGGGCCCTGCGGTAACGTCGATCCGTGCTCGGCCGACAGCCAGGCGAGGGAGCAAGCCCACCGACCGCGACCGGGGTCCCCACGGAATGATCAAGCTCGAAAACGTCTCGAAGGTCTTCAAGGGCGATGTCGTCGCCCTCCGGGAGGCCGATTGCGAGATCAACAAGGGCGAGTTCGTCTTCCTCGTCGGCCCCTCCGGATCGGGCAAGAGCACGATGATCCGCCTGCTCAACAAGCAGGAGGAGCCCAGCAGCGGCAGCATCTTCGTGGCCGGCAAGGACATCGGCGAGCTCAACAGCTGGAAGGTCCCGTTCCTGCGCCGCAACATCGGCTGCGTCTTCCAGGACTACAAGCTGCTCACCAACAAGACGGTCTACGAGAACGTCGCCTTCGCCCTCGAGGTGATCGGCCGGCCCCGCCACGTCATCAAGACGCAGGTCCCCGCCATCCTCGAGCTGGTCGGCCTGGCCAAGAAGCACAAGAACTACCCCGATGAGCTCTCGGGCGGCGAGCAGCAGCGCGTCTCGATCGCCCGGGCCTTCGTGAACCGGCCGCTGATCCTCCTGGCCGACGAGCCCACCGGCAACCTCGATCCGGCCACGTCGGTCGGCATCATGCGCCTCCTCGACCGGATCAACCGCACCGGCACCACCGTCGTGATGGCCACCCACGACCGCAGCATCGTCGACACCATGCGGCGCCGCGTGATCGAGCTCGACCGCGGCTCGATCATCCGCGACCAGGCCCGCGGCGTCTACGAGTAAGGCAGCGAGAGGCACCCATGGCCATCAACGGCAACTACGTCTTCCGCGAGACCGCGGCGAACCTGACCCGCAACATCACCCTGACCGTCGCGTCCGTCCTCACGGTCTTCATCTCGCTCTCCATCGTCGGCGCCACCGTGCTCGTCCGACAGGGCGCCCAGAACCTGACCCGCCAGTTCGAGAACGGCGTCGAGTTCATCGTCTACGTCGAGCCCGACGCGTCGGAGTCCCAGCTCGCCGAGGTCCGCACCTCGCTCGAGGACAACCCCGGCATCGCCGAGGCCACCTACATCGACCGCGACGAGACCTACGCCGACTTCAAGCAGCTGTTCAAGGGCCAGGACACGATGCTCGAGAACGTGCGGGCGTCGGACCTGCCCACCAGCTTCCGGGTGCGGCCGAAGGACTCCAGTGTGGCCACCGTCCAAGGCCTCGTGAACTACTACCGGAAGCAGCCGAACGTCTTCGAGGTCCGAGCGGCCACCGACGTCATCAAGCAGATGAAGGGCATGACGGACTTCGTCAACAAGCTGCTCTTCTTCTCCGCAGGCTTCCTGCTCGCGGCATCGACGCTGCTGATCCTCAACACGATCCGCACGGCCATGTTCGCCCGCCGACGTGAGATCGAGGTGATGAAGCTGGTTGGCGCCACCAACTGGTTCATCCGCGTGCCGTTCATGTTGGAGGGGTTGGTCCAAGGCGTCATCGGCGGCCTCTTGGCGATCGGCGCGGTGTTCTTCTTCCGCGGCTGGATCGACGACCTGCTCAACAAGGGCCAGGGCCTGGAGCTCCTGCAGTCCTTCACCATCAACGGGAGCGACGTCCTGCTCGCCTGCCTGTGGGTCGGCATCACGGCCGTCGTCCTCTCCGTGGGCAGCTCCCTCATCGCCACCCGCCGCTTCCTCGACGTCTAGCCCCGGCCCCGTCGACCTCGTGGTCGAACCGACGGTTCGGGCAGCGACGGGGGTGCCCGTCTGACCCCTTGCTGTGGCACGATGGGCGTCGGTTGAGATGACAGCCGCCCGGAGCCCGGCCCGGTTCCAGCGAGGAGCGCACCGCTCGGGCCGAGGAGGCCAGGGCCCGGGCCCAGGCGGGCCGGGCGCGAGCCGATCGGTCGGCGCAACGGGGTGTGGCGGATGCCGATCGGGCCGACGCGACGAAGCGCCGTGAGGCTGGCTCCGAATCGAGGCTGGCGCAGGAGTTCGCCCGGTTGGCCGCGCGCCTCTACGAGACCGAGGACGTCGATGAGGTGCTCGACCGCGTCGTCCTCGCCACGGTGACCGCGCTCGATGGATGCGACCAGGCCAGCGTCACCGCGCTCGAGGCCGCCGGCTACCGAACGGTCGCGTCGAGCGCGGCCGCGGCCAGTGCCGCCGATGTGGCGCAGTACGAGACCGGTGAGGGCCCGTGCCTCGACGCGGCGGGCGGTGGCACCACCTACGCCGAGTCGTTTCCCGATCCGCGCTGGCCCAACCTCGGCGACCGCCTGGGCGACTCGGGTGTCGGATCGGCGCTGTCCAACCACGTCGAGGCGGAGGGCTCGGGCCGCCAGCGCGGGCTGGTCGGTTCGCTGAACGCCTACGCCGGGTCGCCGTCGGCGTTCGATGGCGAGGCACAGGAGATCGGCGTCGTGCTCGCCGCCCACGCCTCGTTGGCGATCCGGTCCGTCAGCCAACGAGAGGCCCTCGCCGAGTTGGGTGACCAGCTCCATGCGGCACTCGGTTCCCGAGATGTCATCGGGCAGGCCAAGGGCATCTTGATGGAGCGCTACCGCCTGACGCCCGAGCAGGCCTTCGACGCGCTGCGCCGCACCTCCCAGCGCTTGAACGTGAGGCTGGCCGAGGTCGCCCAGACGCTCACCGAGACCGGCGAGTACGACGACGACCCGTTGCCGGGCGAGCCGTGCTGACGGGCGCGTCGTGGGCCGGCTGGGCCGTGGCGGCCCACGATGCGAGGAGGCCGAGTGCTTCGCTGGACGGCGAGGCCGGTTCGGCGGTGTAGATGGTGACGGTGAGGCCGGGTTCGGAGACGAGGGCGAGGACCTCGTAGGTCAGGTCGAGGTCGCCGACGACCGGGTGGTGGAAGTGCTTGGCGCCGGTGCCGTGGTGGCGGACGTCGTGCGCTCCCCAGCGGGTGGCGAACTCGGTGCTGCGGGTGGAGAGCTCGCCGATCAGGTCGTGGAGGTCGCGGTCGTGGGGGTCCCGTCCGGCTTCGGTGCGCAGCATGGCGACGGTGATGCTCGCGGTGCTGTCCCAGTCTGCGTAGAAGGCGTGCGCCGCAGGATCGAGGAACGCGAACCGGGCGAGGTTGGCGCGGTTGTCGGGGTTGGCCAGGAGATCGGCGTAGAAGGCGCGGGCCAGGTCGTTGGTGGCCTGGATGTCCATGCGGCCGTTGACGATGAACGCCGGGTCCTCGGTGACGGCGTCGAGGAGGTGCTGG
>DATMGQ010000301.1:0-3855 GCA_035555395.1 Acidimicrobiales bacterium | reverse complement strand
GACGCCGACGTCCGCCACCACGACGACGATGCCACCGTGGCGGCGGACGCCGATGTGGCGATCGTCGTCGTGGGCTACACGAAGGCCGACGAGGGCGAGTTCATCGGCGACAGCGGCACGGCGCACCTCACCTCGCTCATGCCCGCAGCCGACGAGCCCGAGGTGGTCGCCGCGTACGAGGCGATGCGCGCCGACGAGGAGCACGACTTCCGGCCGCCGCCCGATGCCGCGGGCGCGGGTGGCTTCGGCTTCGCCAAGGGCGGCGACCGGGCCTCGCTGCGCCTCCGACCCGAGGACGAGGAGCTGATCGCCGCGGTGGTGGCCGCCAACCCGCGCACGGTCGTGTGCCTGGTGGCGGGCAGCGCGGTGCTCGTCGAGGGCTGGGACCGCACGGTGCCGGCGATCGTCCAGTCCTGGTACGCCGGGATGGAGGGCGGCCACGCCCTGGCCGACGTGCTGCTCGGCCGGGCCGAGCCCTCGGGCCGGCTGCCCTTCACCGTGCCCACCGATGCCGACCACCTCCCGTTCTTCGACCGCGACGCGGTGGAGGCCACCTACGACGGGTGGCACGGCTACTGGAAGCTCGCCGCCGACGGCCACGAGCCCGCCTACCCGTTCGGGTTCGGGCTCAGCTACACCGACCTCTCGCTCGTGGGCATGGGCGCGGCGCAGCACGGTGACGAGGTCGTGGCCACCACCACGGCGGTCAACGCCGGGGCGCGTCCCGGGGTGGAGGTGGTGCAGGCGTACGCATCCACGGGCGGCGGCCCGGCGAAGCTCGTCGGCTTCGAGCGGGTCGAGCTCAACCCGGGGGAGCGGCGGGTCGTCGAGGTGCGGTTCCCGCTCGCCCGAGTGGCTCGCTGGGACGCCGAGGTCCACGACTGGGCACCGGTGACGGGGCGCGTCGACGTGGCCCTCGCCCGCCACGCCGCCGACCCTGCGGCGACGGTGGTCGGCGTCGACCTCCAGCCGCCGATCGCCTGATCGCGGCCATCCCACTGGATTGGCCGGGACCGCGGGTCAGGGTCCCCCAGGATCCCCCGGAGTCCCCCAGATCACCTCCGAGTCCCCCGGAGTCCCCCAGGATCCCCTGGAGTCCCCCAGGGTCCCCTGGATTCCCCTCGGCTCCCCCAGGGTGATGCAGGTCTGGCCCGCCCCCATCGGAGGTCGCCACACTCGCCGCCGTGATGCGCCGATGAGCCCCCTCGAGATCGTGCTGGCCCTGCTGTGCGTGATCGTCGGCGCGGCCGTCCAGGGCTCGATCGGCTTCGGCGCCTCGCTGGTGTCGATCCCGCTGCTGCTGCTCGTGAACCCGATGCTCGTGCCGGGTCCGGCCGCCGTCGCCGGGCTCACCATCAACCTGATCGGCATGGGCGTCGGATTCGAGGATGCGGACTGGCGCGGGGCGCGCTGGGCCGTCGTCGGACTCGTTCCCGGCACCGTGGTCGCGGCCGTCGTGCTGTCGATGGCCACCGGCAACGCCGTCGCCGTGCTGTCGGCGCTCGCGGTGCTGGCCGCCGTTGGCGTGAGCGCGTTCGGTGCCCGGCCGGGCACGGGCCGCCGGATCCTGCTGGGCGCCGGGTTCTTCTCGGGGTACCTCAACACGACGGCGGGTGTCGGCGGTCCGCCGATGGCACTCGCCTACCAGGACGCACCGGCCCGGACCCTGCGGGCCACCCTCCCGGTGGTGTTCGTCGCCGCCACGGTCCTCACGATGATCACCCTCGCCCGGACCGGGCACCTGTCGGCCGTCGACTGGCGCATCGGCCTCGTCCTCGCCCCCGGTGGCGCCATCGGGTACTACGCCACCCGCGGGCTCGCCTCGCGCATCGACGGCGACCGCCTCCGCAGCGCGGTCCTCGCCGTGTCCGCGCTGTCGGCGACGGCTGCGCTGGTCCGCGTCGCCTTCTGAGGTCCGGGGGAGTCCTGGCCCACCCTCGACGGGGTCCGGCATGCCACGATGATCGGGTGATGGGGAGGGGTCGTTCGCTTCGTGGTGCCTTGGCGGCCGCGCTGGTCGTGCTCGCCGTCGTGGCGGTGCCTCCGGCGTCGTCGTCGGGTCGGACGGCTGCGGACCCCACCGTGCCCTCCTCGCTCGCCGACCGGTACCTCGCGGTGCGTCCCGGGCTCGGCCCCGTGACCGTGGTCGACGTCCAGGGCGAGTCGAGCGACCGCCGGCTGCTCGCCGCCACCCTCCAGGGCATCGTCAATCGCACCGAGGCCCGGATCTACCTCGTCGGCGCCCGCAGCGACGGCAGCGACCAGCACTGGCTGGCCGACTACCAGGCCCGCGGCCTCATCACCGTCGCCGCCACCGTCGACCTCGACACCGCGGTCCACACCTTCCGCAGCGAGGTGGCCGGGTACGTGGAGGCCACGTCGTCGGAGCCGTGGACCATCAACACCGCCACGTCGGCCGCCGGTGCCGAGGGCGGCGTGGTGGCCACCGAGGCGACGGCGGCCCTGCTCGACGCGGAAGGCATCCCGAAGCTCGCCGACCACCGCGGCCGCTGGGCCGACGCCGTCGACGCCTACGAGGCCGTCGCCGACGAGTACCGCGACCAGCTGGCCTACGGCGGCGTCGCCATCCAGAAGGCCGACGGCCACCAGCCCCGCGACCTGTTCGTGCAGCAGGGCGTGTTCGTGCTCTTCACCCGTCCGTCCGCCTCCGACGTCGACGCGGTCTACGACCTCATCGACACGTTCCCGACCCGGCGGCCCGTCTACGGCTACATCTCCGACACCGGTGCCGAGGAGGTCGACGCGATCGTCCGGTTGTCGCGGATGGGCCGCTACCTCGTGCCGACCGACACCACCGCGAACCTGTCGTTCCACCAGGCCGTCGGCGGTGCCGAGCGGGTGCGGCCCGCCGCCGTCGACCCGACCGACGTGGCCCCGTGCACCGCGGACACCGTGAACGTGGTCCTCTCGTTCAGCGACGGCGACAACCTCGTGATCCCCGAGGGCTACTACCAGGGGCCCGAGCACTGGAACAGCCCGCAGCGGGGCGAGCTCCCGATCGGCTGGGGGCTCACCCCGGCCGCCTCCGTGCTGATGCCCGCCATCTGGGACTCGTACGTCGGGTCCACCACCGCGGCCGACGAGGTCGTCGACATCATGGGCCTGGGCTACGCCATCCCGTCGCTGATGCCCGAGGGCGCAGCGTTCATCGCCGACAACATGCGCCTCCGCGCCGCGCTCGGACTCCGCTCGCACTGGGCGCTCGACGCCCTGCTGTCCGATCCCGACGCCGACGGCTGGGACGCGGTGCACGCCGCGGCCGCCGAGACCGGCCTCGCCCCCGACGGGATGCTCCTCAACTACGAGCGCTGGGACGGGCCCGCCGCCTTCCGCACCGTGGACGGGGTGCCGGTCCTCGCCTCGCAGGTGCAGGGGTACGACAACGGGGCCCAGGACATCGCCGACCAGATCCAGGCGCTCGTCGACGCCCCGGCCGCCGATCGCTCCCTCGTGACCTTCTTCGCCGTCACGGTCTGGGAGTCGAGCTACTCGGCCCTCGTCGAGGCCATGGCGCCGCTGCAGGAGGAGGGCGTCCGCTTCCTCACGCCGGCCGAGGCCTTCGCCTGCCTCCCCGACCCGCCGGCGACGACCACCACCACGACGGCCAGCGGTGCCCCGTCCACCCCCGGCGGCCCGGCCGCCCCCGCGATCCCGGCCGCACCCGTCGGCGGCACCGCCACCTACACCGGGTAGCGGTCGCCGGCCGAGGTCAGCCGCCGACCCTGCCGGCTCGCTGCCTGGCCCAGGTTCACCGGCTCGCACCTCCGGGGCGCGCTCGTGCCCCGGCAGGAACGGTCCGGCCGGGGGCGTCGTGGGCTGGGTCGAGCGCGGGCG
>DATMGQ010000300.1:0-1631 GCA_035555395.1 Acidimicrobiales bacterium | reverse complement strand
GCGGTCATCGCCCGGCGCAGGTCGGCACGGTCGGCGGCGCTGCGGGCCTCGCCCGGGACCAGCACCGTGCGCCACGCGCCGGACCACCCCGCCGGGGTGCCGGTGCGGGACTGGGCCTGGCGGGCCTGGCGGGCGAGGAGGTGGCCGGCCAGGCGGTAGCCCTCGCTCGTGGTCTGGAGCTCGCCGGCGGCGACCATGCGCGACATGGCCACGCGGGCCGTCCCGGGGCTCACGCCCAGGAGCTCGGCGCTGGCCACGAGCGAGCGGGTCGGCAGCTCGGGCGGTTCCACACCGAGCAGCGTCGACGCGATCACCGAGCGAGCGGTGAGCCGAGGCCGATCGGGGATCGAGGTCCCGGCAGGGGTATTACGTCTGGACGCCATCTGAGCCGTGAACGTAACATAGGGGCATGGCCGCCCCCACCAGCGACGTCGACGACAGCACCCCGGCCCCTCGCTCGTTCCGCACGGGCGGCATGGTCCCGCCGGCCTCGGCGCTGCCCGATGTGCTGCCCACCGACCGGCTGTCCGCCACCGGCATGGCCTTCCCCCCGGTGCGCGAGCCGCTGCGCCACATCGCCAGCTGGCGCAACGCCGTGACGGTCGCTTCGCTCTGGGTCGTGATCGCCGCCCTCTTCGGCGTCGCCGCATGGCTCGACCACCCGCTCGGGTACGCGGCCCTGTTCGTCCTGATGGGCCCGGTGTTCGCCCGCCTCGCCATCTTCGGCCACGAGGCCGCGCACCGGCTGCTGTTCCGCAACAAGAAGGCCAACGACCTCGTCGGGCGCTGGCTGCTCGACTACCCGGCCTTCGTCCCCTTCGACGTCTACCGCCGGGTGCACTTCGCCCACCACAAGGACGAGTTCGGACCCCACGAGCCCGACATCCCGCTCTACTCCGGCTACCCGATCCCGGCCGCCTCCTGGCGCCGCAAGCTCCTGCGCGACGCCACGGGCAGCTCCGGGTGGAAGAACCTGAAGCCGCTCTTCACCTCGTGGAGGTCGAAGGGGGCTCGGCCGGTGGTCGCCCGCATCTGGGCCACGCAGGTCGTGATCTGGGCGGCGATCTGGATCGGCACCGGCCACTGGTGGCTCTACCCGCTGTGCTGGCTCGGTCCGTGGCTGACGGTCTGGCGGGTCCTCAACCGCCTGCGGGCCATCGCCGAGCACGGCGGCATGGAGCGCAGCAAGGACCGCCGCCGCACCACGCACCACATCCGCCAGAGCTGGTCGGCCCGCTTCTGGATCGTGCCGTACCGCACCGGTTGGCACCTCGCCCACCACACCGACATGGGCGTGCCCTGGCGCAACCTGCCCGCGTACCACCAGGAGCTGGTCGACAGCGGGTGGGTCACCGACGAGTACGTGTACCCGAGCTACCGGGCGTTCTGGAAGGCCTGCGCCTCGGCGTAGCTCCTGCTCGCCCCGTCGGGCGGCAACACTGGTGCGCGTGTCGCGCGTGAAGATCTGGTCCCACCTCGTCGTCGTCCTCTCGATCCTCGTGGTGGGCTTCCTGGCCCTCACCGGGACCATCGGCGAGAACGCCCACGACGAGAAGATCGAGCAGCTCCCGGTGGTCGTCTCCGGCGAGGGCGACAGCGGCGTCCGCATCACCGAGACCATCGACCAGGAC
>DATMGQ010000299.1:0-2606 GCA_035555395.1 Acidimicrobiales bacterium | reverse complement strand
CGGCGGCTCCTCGACGGCGAGGACCTGTCGTTCCGGGGCACCCACTTCGAGGTCGACTCCGCCCGGCTGTGGGACCGGCCGGACGGCGGGGTCCCGATCGGGATGGCCGTGTCGGGGCCGCAGTCCTGCCGGCTCGCCGGCGAGCTGGCCGACGTGATGATCGCCGTCGAGCCCGACGCCGCGCTCGGCGACGCGTTCGACGAAGCCGGCGGGCAGGGCAAGCGGCGGGTCGGTCAGATGCCGGTGAGCTTCGACCGGGACCGCGACGCCGCGATCCGCCGGGCCCACGAGCAGTTCCGCTGGTTCGGCGGCGGCTGGAAGGTCAACGCCGAGCTCCCGGGTCCGGCCTCGTTCGCCGCCGCCTCGCAGTTCGTGACCGAGGACGACGTGGCCGAGTCGATCCCCTGCGGCGACGACGTCGGTGCCGTGGTCGAGGCGGCCAGGGCCTGGGCCGATGCCGGGTTCACCCACCTCGCGCTGGTGCAGATCGGCGGCGACGTGCAGGACTCGTTCCGCGACTGGGCGGGAGCCGACCTCCTTCCGGCGCTGCGATCCGCGAGGCTCGGCGGATGAGCCCCGACGCCACCGGACCGGCCGATCCCGCCCGCGAACTGCTCATCGACTCGTTCCGGCGCATCCGGGACCTGGTCGACGACGTGGCCGGCGAGCCGCCCGAGGTGCTCGCCTTCCACCCCGCACCCGGGGCCAACACCATCGCCTGGCTGGTGTGGCACCTCACCCGGGTCCAGGACTCGCACGTCGCGCACCTCGCCGGCACCGAACCGGTGTGGTCGGCGGCAGGGTGGGTGGACCGGTTCGACCTCGACCTCGCACCAGGGGCCACCGGCTACGGCGCTTCGGCCGACGAGGTGGCCGCGCTCGACGGCGCACCGGGCGACCTGCTCCTCGGCTACCACGCCGACGTCCACGCCGCGACGGCCGCCTACCTGGAGCGCGTCGATGCCGCCGAGCTGGCCCGGGTCGTCGACACGAACTGGGACCCGCCGGTGACGGCATCGGCCCGGCTGGTGTCGATCATCGGCGACTGCCTGCAGCACGTCGGCCAGGCGGCCTACGTCCGCGGCCTCGCCGAAGGCTGACCCACGGGTTGGCCCGTGGGTCAGACCGGTCAGATGCTGCGGCCGGTGCCCTCCCAGTAGGGCGCTCGCAGGACCCGCTTCGGGAGCTTGCCGGTGGCCGTGCGCGGCAGCGGGCCGAAGTCGTACGAGCGAGGTGCCATGTACCCGGCCAGCTGGTCGGCGCAGAGCCGGCGCAGCTCGGGTTCGATCCCAGCGGGGTCGGCGCCCGGAACCAGCTCGACGGCAACCTTCACCTCTTCGCCGAACTCGTCGTTGGGGATGCCGAAGACGCCGGCGTCGGCCACGGCCGGGTGGGTGACGAGGACCGCCTCGACCTCGGCGGGGTAGATGTTCACGCCACCCGAGATGATCATGTCGATCATGCGGTCGGAGAGGAACAGGTAGCCCTCGTCATCGAGGTAGCCGACGTCGCCGAAGGAGAACACGCCGGGCTCCAGGTGAGCGGCCTGCGTCTTGCCCTCGTCGCTGTAGTACTCGAAGTCGGTGCCGAGCAGGCTGCGCAGGTAGATCTGGCCGGCCTGGTTCGGGCCCAGCCGCTCCCCGTCCTCGCCGATGATCAGCACCTCGCAGATCGGCAGCGGCTTGCCCACCGTGCCCGGGTGCTCGAGCCACTCGTGCGAGTCCACGAACGCACCGACGCCGCCGCCCTCGCTCGCGGCGTAGAGCTCGACGATGACCGGGCCCCACCACTCGATCATCTGGGCCTTGAGCTGCGGCGGGCACGGCGCCGCGGTGTGCAGGACCCATTCGAGGGTCTTGCCCGAGTACGCGTCGCGCACCTCCTGGGGCAGCTTCAGCAGCCGGGTGAAGTGGGTGGGGACGGCGTAGGAGGTGGTGACGCCGTACTCGTCGATCAGGCGCAGCGTCTCCGCCGCGTCCCACTTGCGGCGCAGGACGAGCGCCGACCCGAGCGAGAACGGCACGAAGCACATCGCCAACGGACCGGCGTGGTACAGCGGCGCGTTGCACAGCACCACCCCGTCGGACGGCACCCGGTACAGCGACATGAGCAGCGCCAGCCGCTCGCGGTTCTCGTCGACCGAGCCGCCGACCTGGAACGCCGAGGACCGGACGCCCTTCGGCCGGCCCGTCGTGCCCGACGTGTAGAACATCGTCGCCCCGGCCACGAGGTCGGCCGGCTCCTCGGCGCGGGCGGAGGCGAGCAGCTCGTCGTAGTCGGCGAACCCCTCGATCGGACCGCCGAAGGCGATGCGGATCGGCACCTCGGCCTGCTCCGCGGCGGCCTGGGCGTTGGCGGCGAACTCGGCGTCGGCGACGAGCGCCGACGCACCGGAGTTCTCCAGGACGTAGGCGATCTCGTCCACCGAGAAGTGCCAGTTCACCGGCACGAACACGACGCCGATCGTGCTGGTGGCGAGCAGCACCTTGAATCGCCCTGGGATCGTTGGAGGCTCCTGACCTTGGATACGAGGATGGAGTCATGCCGAAGGAGATCAGTCCGGGGAAGCCGACCACGCGCCGGTACTCCCCCGAGGAGAAGGCCCA
>DATMGQ010000298.1:0-14910 GCA_035555395.1 Acidimicrobiales bacterium | reverse complement strand
CGGCACGTCGGCGCCGCGCAGGCGGGCCCCGGGTTCGCTGGTGCCGGGCCGCTGCCGCACCTCGAGGTAGCCGGCGAGCTCGCGGCGCACGATGCGCTCGACCACCAGCTTGAGCACCATGGCGAGCACCACGGCGAACGCCACCTCGACGGCGCCGAGCGCCCAGGCGATGACCAGCCCGACCGCCGTGCCGACCACGAGGTTGCCCATCTGCATGGGGAGCCAGAGCGGGATGTAGAGCCAGTCCGGCCACCCGTTCACGAAGCGGAAGACCCGCATCTCCGCGGGATGGATCGTGGGGTGGCGGGCCCCGGCGATGGAGCCCACGAGGATGGCGGCGCCGCCCACCGCGATCGCTGCTCCCGTCACGTCCACGGGCGACGACGCTAGGAGATCGGTGCCCCACCCGGAGCGATGACCGCGCCTGGCCCGTGCGGGTGGGTTCTCGGGCTTGACCCGGCGTGACCGTGCGATCACACTGACGCCGCTCCGGGTGTTCCGGAGCCGGTGGGGCTCTCGGGTGCCGCTGGATCGATCGCTGCGGGTGCGATCAGGCTCCGACCTGGCGCCGGCCCGCAGGATCTGCCGCCCGGCGCACGTCGCCGGGCCAACAGAAACGAAAGGCAACCTCGATGCTCGCTTCCGAGTTCGGCACCGGCCAGGTCTTCTGGTCGTTCCTCTGGTTCACGATGTTCTTCATCTGGATCTGGCTGCTGATCATGGTGTTCTCGGACATCTTCCGCAGCCACGACCTGGGCGGCTGGTCGAAGTTCTTCTGGATCTTCTTCATCATCTTCCTGCCGTACCTGGGCGTGTTCGTGTACCTGATCGCTCGCGGCCACAAGATGGGTGAGCACGCGATCGAGGACGCGAAGGCCCGCGACGAGGCCGCGCAGGCGTACATCCGCCAGACGGTCGGTTCCACGGGTGGCGGTCACAGCACCGCGGCCGAGCTCGAGAAGCTGGCCGCCCTGCGCGACAGCGGCGTGCTCAGCGCCGAGGAGTTCGACGCCCAGAAGGCCAAGCTGCTCGCCAGCTGACCACCAGCACGATGACGTCGATCGCGGCACGGAGGCCCTCGGGACTCCGTGCCGCGTCGCGTCCGGGCACGGTCGCGGGCGTCCCCGGCCGGCCGTGTATCCAACGAGTACGGTCCGGAACGTGACCGAGCACCGATCGCCCGTGGGTCGTCTGATGGGTGCGGTCGTGCCCACGGTCGTCGATGCCGTGGACCCCGATGCCCTGATCGACCGGCTCGACATCGACGCCCTCATGGAGCGGGTCGACGTCGACGCCCTCATCAGCCGGGTCGACCTCGATGCGCTGCTGACCCGCATCGACATCGACGCCCTCCTCGGGCGGATCGACGTCGACGCGCTGCTGACCCGCATCGATGTCAGCGCGCTCATCGCCCGCATCGACATGAACGAGGTCATCGGCCAGGTCGACCTCAACGCCCTCCTCGACGACGTCGACATCAAGGCCATCGTCGCCAAGGCGGGCATCGACGAGATCGTCGCCGAGGCCAGCACGGGCGTCATCACCCGCACCCTCGACCTGGCCCGCCGCCAGCTCGTCGGGATCGACCTGATCATCATGGGCGCGGTCGACCGGGTGTTCCGCCGGGAGCGGCCGCCGCTGCCCGACGCGCCGAAGCTCAGCGCCACCGGGCGGTCCGCGGGCCCGATCAGCCGCACGATCGCCTTCGGCCTCGACCTGTTCTTCGTGTCCGCCCTGTTCGGCATGGTCGCCTACCTGGGCCGCTCGCTGATCGAGCTCTTCACCGGCGACATCGTCCAGCCCACCCGCGGTGCCGGCATCGGGTGGACCATCGGCTACTTCGCCTGGTTCGGCCTGTACCTCTGGGGGAGCATCGAGATCGCCGGCCGCACGCCCGGCAAGGCGCTCGTCGGCCTGCGCGTGGTCGGCCTCGACGGCCGGCCGCTCGGCCCGGCCCGCGCCCTCGTGCGCACGCTGGTCTTCCCGTTCAGCTTCGTCCTGGGCCTCGGCTTCATCCCGGCGGTCACCCGGAAGGACCGCCGTGCGCTCCACGAGCTGGTCGCCGGGTGCAAGGAGATCGTCGACTGGGGCGATCGCGAGGCCGGCATCCCGTCGGCCCTCGAAGGCTGGGTCGGCCGCCAGCGCGAAGCCCAGCAGGTCGCCCTCACCACCCCCATCCCCAAGGCGCTCCCGACGACCGAACCCATCGAGGTCCACCTCGAGGTCACCCCGAAGCCCGACGAGACCCCAGACCCGGTCGAGGCCGCTGACCCGCTCGACGACCCGATCGCCGCGATGGCAGCACCCGTCCTCACCGAACCGGTCGACCAGACCGAGCTCGAGGAACCAGCGCCGGACCCAGACCCCAAGCCCGAGAAGGACTACTGGGCCTCGTAGCTCACCCCAGCACCGCGGCGCACATGGTGGTGAGGTTGGCGACGAAGGCGGTGTGGTCGAGCTCGTTGCCGGCGCCGTCGTCGATGCGGCGGGCCCGTTCGGCGACTGCGCCGGTGAGCAGGATGATGAGGGCGACGACGCGCTCGCGCTGCACCGGTGGGGGCGCGGCGGGGCGGCGCTCGATCTGGTCGAGGACAGCGGCGAGGTGCCGGGTGGTGGCCACGTCCGAGGCGACCCGCCACGCGGCGAAGCGGCCGCGGAGCTGGGCGACGATGCGCAGGTACGAGCGGCCGCCGGGGTGGTCGAGGAGCGCTGCGTAGGGGAGGACCAGGCACCGCACCAGCGCGGCGGCGGTCGGGTCCGGGCCGACGTCGGCGAGCAGCTCGCCGCGGGCGGCGTCGACCGGGCCGCCTCGGCGGGCCAGGACCGCGAGCAGCAGCCCCTGCCGCGAGCCGAAGTGGTAGCTGACCGCGGACGTGTTGCGCTGCTCGGCGGCCTCGGTGATCTGGCGGGTGGTGACGCCCTCGACGCCCTCGCGGGCGAAGAGCCGCTCGGCCTCGTCGAGCAGCCGGGTGCGCGTGGCGGTGGCGACGGGGGCCGTGGCCTCAGCTCCCGAGCGGGAGGAGGGCGTTGGTCGGGATCACCCCGACCTGCGCGGTCTCGGGCGGCAGCGGGTGGGTGAAGTCGGGGTGCTTCCGCTTGGCCGTGGCCCGCATCCGGGTCGTGCGGTGGACGGGCTCGTCGTCGAACTCGGGGATGACCTTGGTCCCGAACAGCTCGAGCATCTCGAGGACCTCCTCGTGCTCGAAGCCCTCGTTCGGGATGCCGAAGACGAGCTGGTCGCAGCCGACCTCCTGGTACTTGGCGATCTGCTCGAGGACGTCGTCGGGGCTGCCGCAGAGGAGGTAGCCGGCCTCGATGAGCCAGTCGAGCGTGGCCTCGTCCTCGATCACGAACGGGGCGCCGGGCCACGTCACCGCGCCGGGCTGGGGCGGCATGGTGTCGTGGTACAGGTTGACCATCGTGTTGAGGTAGCCGCGGCCGGCGGACATGGCGATCTCGCGGGCCCGGGCCCGGTCGCTCACGCAGACGACGGCGTTGGTCATCATCACGTTGTCGTTGACGAACTGCCCCAGCGGGTCGGTGCAGTCGGCGATGCCCTCCTTGTAGGCCTCGATGCGGCCGCGGAGGTTGTAGATCGGCTCGAAGTTGAACGCGATGGCGCCGATGCCGAGCTGGCCGGCCTTGGTGAAGGTGCCGGGGTTGCCGCAGCCGACCCAGAGCGGCGGGTGGCCGATGCCGTAGGGCTTCGGGAGGATGTTGTGCGGCTTCTCGACCCGGAAGAACTCGCCCTCGAACGTGTAGTCCTTCTGCTCCCACATGCGGATGATCTCGGGGGCGGCCTCGTCCCACATCGCTTTGGTCTCGGAGGTGAGCAGGTCGAACGTCGCCATCTCGTGGCTGCCGGCGCCCCGGCCGGTGCCCCACTCGTAGCGGTTGCCGGTGACGTGGTCGAGCATGGCGACGCGCTCGGCGTTGCGCACGGGGTGGTTGACGGGACGGGAGAGGTTCATGATCCCGGAGCCGACGTGGATCTGCTCGGTCTGGGCGGTGACGTAGGTGAAGAACGTCTCCGGCGCCGACATGTGGGAGTACTCGACGAGGGCGTGGTGCTCCCCGAACCAGGCGTACTTCCAGTTGAAGCGGTCGGCGTGGATGGCGTAGCCGAGCTCGCGCATCAGCATCGTGTGCTCGGACTCGCTGTCGTGGGCCGCCGGCCCGGGCAGGTAGCCGTTGAAGAACAGGCCGAACTCCATGGTGCGCTCCTCGCGAAAGTAGAACGTGTTCTAATGTAGGCCATTAGAGGGTGACCGGCAAGCGGGGTCGTTGCCCTGGGGGACCGGACCGGCCAACCTGGACGGACCATGAGCGACACCTCGTCCCCATCCGATGCCGGCCTCCCCTCGTCCTGGAACGAGGAGGACGCTGACGCCATCCGCAGCGATTCCAAGAGCCGCAGGTGGTGGATCATCGGCGGCGTCGTCGTGCTGCTCCTCGCCATCGCCGGCGGCATCGCCCTGAGCGGTGCGCTGGAGCCGGAGGAGCGGGCGTGGCCCGAGTCGATCGACGGCCGGCCCGCCGGACTGGGCGGCGAGAAGGAGAAGGCGGCCGACGTCACACCCACCGCGGACCCCGGGGTGTACATCTGGAACAGCTTCGACGGCTGGCACCTGTGGGTCGTGAACGGCGACGGCATCGACGGGCTCACGGGCACGATCACCAGCAGCGAGGACGTGGTGACGGCCTCCAGCTCGGCACCCGACGCCGGCACCGTCACGGCCGACGGCGGCAAGATCACGTTCGACCTGGCCGCGGGGAGCACGCTCGCCGGCGTCGACTTCGATCCGGGCTTCGCCAAGAAGCTGACCTTCACGTTCGAGACGGCCGACGGCGAGGTGAAGGCCACCCAGGTCTTCACCGGCAGCGACAGCGAGCCGGTCGACGCCGTCCCGGTCACCATCGACAAGGCCGTGGTCGACTGACCGGCCCTCAGGCCGACGGCGCCTCGGCCCGCGCCCGGCGCCGCTCCGCCCGCCCGGGCACCGGGTGGGCAGCCACGATCTCCGCCCACGTCGACTCGGCCCAGGCCTGGGCCTGCGGGCTCGGGGCGTGGCGTGCGAACAGCGCGGTCGACACCACGTCGGCCACGCCCGGGAGCCGCTCGTCGGGCAGCGGCCCGGTCCGGAGCGCCTCGGCATAGCGGGCCAGCGATTGCGACCGGCCGCGCCGCGGCCCGCGGGCGGCGCCCTCCCGCTCGATCTCGCGGGCCAGGCGGAGCGCCCACGGCGGGGCCGCTCCCGGAGGCGCCTTGGGCGGCCGCCTGCTCCACCACCACGCCAGCGCGCCCGCCGCGGCCAGCACCAGGACGAGGCCCACGAGGAGCCTCCAGTCCAGGTTGGAGGACCCGTCCTCGTCCTCCTGGTCGTGCTCGTCGGCCGGCGCGTCGATGCCCGAGGAGCCCGAGCCGCTCCCGGAGCCGGAACCCGAGCCGGAGCCGGTGCCCTCCGTGCCTCCGCCGGAGGTGAGGCGGCCGTCGGGGTCGTAGACGAGGGTGCGGCCGGCGCCGCCCTGGCCGTCGTACTCGCGGACCTCGGTGGTCCCATCGGGGCGGGGCCGGTAGGTGTAGGTGCGGGTGGTGCCGTCGGGGTCGGTGACGGTGATGCGCCCGGTCCCGTCGGGGTCGCGCTCGGCCACGATGATCGTGCCGTCGTCGAGGCGCAGCGTGCGGGGCGGCTCGCCGGGCTCGGGCAGCAGCTCGGGGCTCGGGATGCCCTCGCCCGACCCCGAGCCGTCGCCGGGGACGAGGAACCGGCCGCCGGCGTCGGGGACGTACTCCCGGCCCGAACCCGGTTCGAACCCCTGGCCCGGACCGCCCTGGGGCAGCCCGCTCGGCGGATCGATGTTCGGGCCGTCCGGGGCATCGGGCGCCTGGCACGACGGCGTCGACAGCACGAGGGCGGCCACGAGCGCGATCGCCAGCGCGATGAGGACGCTGCTGACGACGTCGGTGGTCTGCACGTCGGGTGCCAACGGCCCGTTGGTCACCGGGACCACCTGGGGCTGGGCGGCGCGGCGGTCGGACTCGAGCGACGTCAGCGCACCCAGGGCGAGGACCAGCCAGAGCAGGCCGGCCGGGTACGTCCAGCGGTCGCCGCCGGCCATGCCGATGACCACGAGGAAGCCGAACGCGAACGGCAGGGGCCGCAGCCGGCGGATGAGGTGCCAGTCGAGGCCGAGGACGAACGCGCCGGCGAGCGGCACGAGCGCGTAGGTCCCCGATCCCACCCCGATGAACAGGAGGACCACGACCAGCGTGAGCATCACGCCGATCGCCGCGGCCGCACCGGGGACGCCGCCGAAGGGGCGTCGCAGGTCGGCGGCGAGCCCGAGGGCCACGCCGGCGCCGAGGGCCAGCGCGCCGGCGATCCCCCAGGACACCGAGCCCGCGGCGCCGCACACGATGGCCATCGCCGCGGCGCACACCAGGTACACCGCGGCCTGGCTGCGGAGGCGGGCGGGCTCCTCCGGCTTCGACGGCTCGGTCGGCCAGTCGACCGGCGTCGGCCCGGTGCTCATCGGCGGGGGGAGCGAGGGCGCGGTCACGACCAGTGCGCCCCGTCGCGATCGACCGTGCAGGTGAGGCCTCGCCAGCCGCCGCCCGAGGGCGTCAGCGGGGTGCCGCACGCGGTGGTCGACAGGCGCCGCCGTACCTCCTTGGCGTTGCGGACCGGCGCGGTCACGGTGGGCAGCGGGACCAGCGGTGGGTCGAGGAGCACGGGCCCGGGCCCGAACGTGCGGCCGAGGTTCGACAGGCGGGGGATCTCGTTCGAGGCGTCGAGGGTGGTCAGCTCGACCGCCCAACCCCGGTCCATCGCCGCGGCCGCGACCCACGCGGCGCGCCCCGCGGCGAGCTCGGCGCCGACGCCGGGCAGGCCGAGGTCGACCACCAGGCGGACGACCACCACGCCCAGCCCGTCGGACTCGCGCACCATCAGCTCGCCGTGGTGGGCGGTGGCCTTCCAGTGGACGCGGCGCTGCTCGTCGCCCGACTGGTAGGGCCGCACCGACCGGAACAGGTCGTCGCCGATGGGCGATCCCTCGTTCATGCCGAACCCGACGGCTCGGGCCCTCGGCCAGCGCACCTCGGTCTCGATCGGCTGGGGCGTGACGTGCAGCGGCGTCGGCAGGTTCACCAGGTGCCGGCGCCCGGCCGAGGCCAGGCCGAGCGGGCCGTTGGCCTTGGCGTCGACGACCGCGAACGGCACCACGCCCCGGCGCAGGCCGGGCCAGTCGAAGCTGCCGAGCCGGCCGTGGGCGACCAGCAGGTCCGGCGTCTCGAGCGTGAGCAGCGGCGTCAGCGTGAGCGGCCGGGACCAGCCGAGCACCTGGGCGGTCCAGCGGGAGGTCTCCCCGACGGGGACCTCGTCGGGGCAGCGGAGGTCGATGGTGACCGGGCCGACCGCCCGCCAGGCGAGGAAGCCGTCGATGGCGATGCCGGCGACGATCGCCGTGCCGATGGCGAGCTGGACCTCGATGTCGGTGATCAGCCAGAAGACGATCGAGAACCCGGCGAGGAGCAGGAGGGCCACGGCCGCGCCCGTCACGCGGACCCGCACCCGTCCCGGGCCGCCCGCCGGCGACGGCACGTCGATCAGCCGCCCGGCGTCGGCGGGACGGGGACCTGGCGGACGAACTCGCCGATCCAGCTCCGAGCCGCGACCAGGTCGTCGTTGGTGGCGTCGACGATGCGGTGGCTGAGCGCCGCCACCGCGACCGACTGCACGTCGTCGGGACGGACGTGGTCCCGGCCAGCGGCGAGGGCGTGGGCCCGGGCGAGCTGCACGGTCCCGAGCGCGGCACGGGGCGAGATCGGCTGCTGCGAGTTGGATCGGGTGCGGACGACGTCGACGATGTCGAGCGCGTACGTGGCCACCGTCGGGTGCACGAAGACGTCGTCGACCGAGTCGCGCAGCGCGGTCCACTCGTGGAGGCCGGCGACGGGCTGGAGGTGGTCGAGCGCCGGCGTGCCGCCCACGCCCGAGATCAGCTCCATCTCGGCGCCGCGGCCGGGGAGGCCGAGCGACAGCGACACGGCGAAGCGGTCGCGCTGGCCGGCCACGAGCGGGAAGGTGCCGGGGTCGTCGTTCTGCGGGTTCTGCGTGGCGATCACGAGGAACGGGTCGGGGAGCGGGTGCGTGGTCCCGTCGACGGTGACCTGGCCCTCGGCCATCGCCTCGAGCAGCGCCGACTGCGTGCGCGGCGTCGCCCGGTTGATCTCGTCGACCAGCACCACGTTGTTGAACAGCGGGCCGGGGCGGAACACCCAGGTGCGGCGGTCCTCGTCGAGGTGGGAGATGCCGGTCAGGTCGGACGGGAGCAGGTCCGGCGTGCCCTGGACGCGGCCGAAGGTGCCGCCGATGGAGCGGGCCAGCGCCTTGGCCAGGAGTGTCTTGCCGACGCCGGGCACGTCCTCGAAGAGCACGTGGCCCCGGGCCAGGAAGGCGTCGACCGCCACCGCGATCGGCTCGGGGCTGCCGAGCAGCACCGACCCGGCCTGGCGCACCAGCGCCTGGGGCACCTGGCCGGTGCTCGTCGCCTGCCCGATCACCGCATCACCTGTCGTCAACGCGTCCATCCTCTGGTCCGCCAGCGTGGTGCGAGTGTTGCACAGCGTGGCGGCCGGGCCGAGGCCGCGCCGGCTCGGTCAGGGGCGGGGCGGGTCGGTGCCGGGAGCGGCCCCGGCCCCGGCCACCATCGCCACCAGCTCGGCGCGCCGGTCGAGCAGGTCGGCCAGCTGACCCCGCCGGTTCACGCTGGTGCTGACCGCCCGCCACGTCCGGTAGAGGCGGCTGATCTGCTCCGCCAGCCACACGGCGAGCAGCCCGAGCACCGGGCAGGCCACGAACACGAGCAGCGACGCGCCCCACCCGCCCCGCGAGCCGAAGACCCACTCGATCTCCGGTGTCAGCGGCCAGGTGGCCAGGCTCAGGGCATCGGCCACCCAGGTGCCGCCGACGTCCCACACCGCCAGCGAGATCCACATCGCCGGGAAGGCGACGAAGCCGACGAGGACCCGGTTGGTCCCCTTCGAGACGGGCGCCTTGGCGACCAGGCCGGCGACCACGACGAGCAGGGTCGGGATCACGTTCACCACCACGCCGACGAGCGCGAACGGCGCCAGCAGGGCGACGAAGAGGGCGGTCAGGACCAGCCGCACCACGAGGTCCTTCACCTGGACCCGGGGTGCGAGGTAGCGGTCGCTGACCCGCACCGCGCCCAGCAGGAGCTCGTACTCCGCGGCGGCCCGGGCGATGGGCTCGCGCTGCGCCTCGGGCAGGTGGTCGAGGTCCTTGGCCAGCTGCTCCCGCTTGGCCAGTGACACCTCGGCGAGGGGAGCGACACCGTGCGTGCGCAGGGCGACGTCGGCCGCGCGGCGCATCTCGACCGCGTCGAGCAGCGTCTCGAAGTCCGGCGCGGTGGCGGCCAGGCCGGAGCGGATCTCCTCGGTGAGGGCCCGGACCGCGTCGTGGTCGCCCGAGCCGAGGGGCTCGCCCTCGCCGTCGAGGTAGGCCGGGCCCGCGGGGTCGATGGGGGTGCCGGCACGGATCACCACGCGGGACCGCAGCGCCACCTTGTCCTCGAACGTCACGCCCACCGGGACGATGTGCATGCCCGGCACCCGGTCGTGGGCGGCGTCGAGCGCCAGGCGCGCCGCACCCGTGCGCACGGGCGAGAGGTGCTGGTTGTCGTGGGTGGTGCCCTCCGGGAAGATGGCGACGGTCATGCCGTGGTGGAGCTCGCGCACCACCTCGCCGAACGTGCGGGCGTTGTCGCCGCCGCCGTCGGCCGTGCGGTGCACGGGGAGCACGCCGACGATCCGCATGAGCAGCGGCACGCCGGGCGTCTTCCAGAGGGTGGCCTTGGCGATGAAGCGCGGCAGGCGGCCGAGCGCGCCGGCGAGCACCACCGGATCGACGAAGCCGTTGAAGTGGTTCGCCACGATGAGCCGCGGCCCGGTGGGCAGGTCGTCGAACCCGATGACCTCCACCGACCGGTACAGGCCCCGTGTGATGAGGCGCGCGACGAACGAGACGAACCGGTCGATCGACGCCCGCATCAGCCCGCCCTCCCGCCTCGGGGGCTCACCCCGCGGGGCACCCGTCGTTGGTCCAGTCGGAGAACGTCTGCGCGTCGGCGGTCAGGTCGACGTCGGCGAGGTCGATGTGGCCCAGGTCGCCGGCCTCCTCGTACGCCACGGCGAGGCGCTCGGTGGCGGCGGCCACGTCGTCGGGCATCGCCGGCTCGTACTTCCGGAAGAAGGCCACGGCGTCGGCGAGCTGGTCCGGGTCGAACGCATCGGCGTACTCCTGGAGCAGCGCCTGGCAGTCGAGGTCGCCGGAGGCGGCGTCGTACGGCTGGGTGGTCGTGGTGCGGTCGGACGTGCTCGTCGTGGTCGAGCCGGTGGTGGTCGTGGCGTTCCCGGCGGCGGTCGTGGTGGTGGTGGCGCCGTCGGTGGTGGGGGTGGCGTCGCTGCCCGAGGACCCGCATCCGGCCGCACCCAGCGCGAGCGCCGCGATCGTGCCGGCGACCACGAGGGAGCGGAGGGGGTGGGTCATGGCGGGTCGTCCTGGGGTGGGCCGGTGGAGCGGCCTCAGGCTAGGACCCCCGGCCGTGCCAGGCTTCGCACCATGGACCCCGCCGACCGCCTCGGACCCGAGTGGCTCCGCGTCGACACCACGGAGGTCGAGTGGGTGGTCGACGGCTCGTTCCTGGCGTCGTCGTGGCAGTGCATCTGGGGGCGCGGGTGCCTCGGGATCCTGGACGAGCCGGCCGAGGAGCTGAACCAGGGCTGCTGCTCGGTCGGCGCCCACCTCGACGGCGAGGACGAGGCCCGCACGACCGCCACGCTCGCGGCGATGCTCGACCCGGAGCGGTTCCAGTTCCACGCCGAGGCGGCGGACGGCGTGTTCAGCGACGAGACGGCCACGAACACGCGGGTCGTCGACGGCGCCTGCATCTTCTTGAACCGGCCCGGGTTCCCAGGCGGCGAGGGCTGCGCCCTGCACCTCGGCGCCCTCGACGACGGCGAGGCCCCGATGGACTGGAAGCCGTCGGTCTGCTGGCAGCTGCCGATCCGGGTCGACTGGGAGCCGATCGAGGGCGGACGCGAGCGAGCCACCCTGCGCCGCTGGTCCCGCGCCGACTGGGGCGACGAGGGCGAGGACATGGCCTGGTGCTGCACCGAGGGGGACCGGGCCTACGTGGGCGATCGGCCGGTGATCGACTCGCTCGCCGACGAGCTGACCGGGGTGCTGGGCCCGGAGGTGGTGGTGGAGCTGCGGCGCCGGCTGCCGGAGGCCGGGCGGGATCGCTGAGGCCCGTCGCTACCATGGCGCCGCAGGCTGGAGGGCCCGTGGACCACACCGACCCAGCATCAGCAGCACCCGCCGTCCCCCCGCTCCTGGCCGAGGGCGAGTTCCGCGCCGTGCTCGACGCCATGTTCGACAACGTGGCCATCGGCGAGGCGATCCGCAGCGAGCAGGGCTCGATCGTGGACTTCCGGATGGTGTACCTGAACCAGACGTCGCTCGACGGCGCCGGGCGCGCCGCCAAGGACCTCGTCGGCCGCAGCGTGCTCGAGTGCTTCCCCGGGTGGGCCGAGCAGGGGCTGCTCGATCGCTTCGCCCGGGTCGTGGAGACCGGTGAGCCCTACGTCGCCGACCGGCTCCCGTACACCGACGTGGCGCCGGACGGCACGCCGATCGTCGGGCACTGGAGCCTCAGCGTGGTCCGCTTCGGCGACGGCTACATCACCGCGTCCCGGGACGTGACCCACCTGGTCGCCGACGAGGCGGCCCGGCGCGAGGCGGAGCGGGTGGCCGACCGCAACCGCACCGCGGTCGAGCTCCTGCACCGGGCAGCCCTGCCCCACGAGCTGCCGGAGGCGCCCGGCCTCGAGCTGGCGGCGCACTACGCACCAGCGGCCGGTGCCCAACCGGTGGGCGGCGACTGGTACGACGCGTTCGAGCTCGACGGCGGGCAGGTCGGCGTGGTCATCGCCGACGTGTCGGGTCACGGGCTCGACGCCGCCGCCTACATGGTCCAGGTGCGCAACGTCGTGCGTGCCCTCGCCATCGAGCACAGCCGCCCGGAGGTCGTCCTCGAGCGGGCCAACCACGTCGTCAGCCAGCTCGGCGAGCACCACCTGTTCGCCACCTGCTGCTACGCGGTCGTCGATCCCGTCCACGGCGACCTCGCCTGGGCCAGCGCCGGCCACTTCGCGCCGCTGCTCGTCGACGGCGCCCCCAGGTACCTCCCCACGGAGGTCGGTCCGCCGCTCGGCGTGCAGGCCGATGCCCGCTTCCCGGCGTCGTCGGCCGCCCTCGAGCCGGGCGACCTGCTCGTGCTGTTCACCGACGGCCTCGTCGAGGACCGCTCGCGTCCGCTCAAGGCCTGCCTCGAGGACCTGGCGCGGGCGTCGGCGGCCAGCCGCGACCGGTCCATGCCCGACGCCGTCGACCACCTCGTCGCGTCGGCCGGCGACCGCAGCGACGACCTGGCGCTCATCTGCGTGCGCCGGGCCCCCGCCGCCGGCTGACCGCCGCTCCGAGGCGCGTCGGGCCTGGTCAGGTCGGGCAACATGGTGAGCGGCGGATCATCCATCGCAGAGGCAGGAGCACGTCGTGACGCGCAGCACCCATCGGACCATCTTCGGCGCAGTGGCGGTCTCGCTCGCCCTGCTCGTCTCGGCATGCGGCACCTCGGGAGGGTCCGAGGCGGACCCGGACGAGAAGACGACCACCACCGAAGCGCCCGACGAGGCCACCACCACGACCGCGGCCGAGGACGACGGCGGCGATGAGGCCGCCGCACAGGAGCGGGCCGACTCGATCGACCTCGACACCTCGGACTTCCCCGACGGGTGGGAGGGAACGCCGGCCGACGACCCCGACGAGGAGTCGCCGCTGAACGACTGCGACCCGGCCCTCGGCGACCGGTCGACGCAGCTCGCCCGCCACGCCACCGACGACTTCTCCATCGGGTCGTTCGAGGACGGCGACGGCACCCAGTTCACCGCCCGGACCGTGGTGTTCGAGGACGAGGCCGCAGCGGAGGCGGCGGTCGCCCCGTTCTCCGATCCCGACGTGCTCAGCTGCATCGACGAGACGCTGAAGTCGGCGTACAGCTCGACCGGCGAGGGCGTGACCGTCGAGGGCGAGCTGGAGGTCGGCGACGCGGAGTTCGACGTCGACGAGACCCTCACCCTCAGCGCCACCTACACGGTCTCGGCACCCGACGGCTCGTCGCTCGACATCAACCTCGGCGTGCTCGTGCTGCGCACCGGCGACATCGCCACCAACGTCGTGGTCCAGACGGTCGATCCCGACTTCGACGTGTCCTCGCTCCCCATCGACACCCTCGTCGAGCAGCTCAACGCCGCCTGATCACCCCGCACATCGGAGGCCCGGGCGCGACCGAGCGCCCGTCTCCGGCGTCGGCACCCGGAGCGTGGTTCAGCGGGCGGCGCGCAGGCGCCGAGCCGCCCAGGCCCCGCCGAGGGCGGCGGGCAGCGCGATCGCGGCGATGCCGACGCGCCCGGCCGCGTCGAGGTCCTTGCGGAAGGCGAGACCCGTCCCCACGTCGAGTGCGTCCGCCGCCGCGCTCCACTCGACCCAGCTGACGGCGGCATCGGGATCGCGCTGGAGGGCCAGGAACGTGCCGCCCCCGAGGACCAGGTCGCGCACGCCGAAGAAGCGGGCCATCATCACCGAGGACCCCTCGGCCTGCGCCCCCGACGGTCCGAGCATCGCCCGGGGCGCCGCCATGCACGCCACCCCGTAGGCCACCCGCCCGACCGCGATCCCCCGTGCGATGAACTGTTCGCTCTGCATCGGCCGAGCATCCCACACCCCCACCCCGACGAACTTCGTATGCCGGAGCGCCCGGACGGGCGTCGTCGCCTACGAAGTTCGTGTGGGGTTGGGTCTCGGGTGGGTCAGGAGTCGAAGCCGAGGCCGAGGCGGTCGAGGGTGCGCAGCCACAGGTTGCGCCGGCCCTCGCTGCGGTCGGCCTGGGCCAGCGACCAGCGGGTGGCGTTGATGCCGAGCCAGGCGATGGGCTCCGGCGGGAAGGGGACGGGGGTGCTGCGGACCATCGCCAGGCGGGTGCGCTCGGTGTCGTCACCGGCGAGCAGGTCGAGCATCACGTCGGCGCCGAAGCGGGTGGCGCCCACCCCGAGCCCCGTGTAGCCGGCGGCGTACGCGACCTGGCCGTCGAGGGCGGTGCCGAAGAACGCGCAGAAGCGGGTGCAGGTGTCGATGGCGCCGCCCCAGGCGTGGGTGAACCGGAGGCCCTCGAGCTGCGGGAACGTGGCGAAGAAGTGCTCGGCGAGCAGCTCCGACGTCGCCGGTCGGTGGTCGTAGCGCTCGCGCACCCGTCCGCCCCAGTGGTACACGGCGTCGTAGCCGCCCCACAGGATCCGGTGGTCGGCGGTCTGGCGGTAGTAGTGGAACTGGTTGGCGCTGTCGCCGATGCCCTGCCGAGCCGACCAGCCGATCGCGTCGCGCTGGGCCGGGGAGAGCGGCTCGGTCACGAGGACGTGGTCGTAGACCGGCACGGTGAGCAGCCGGGTGCGCTTGATGAGCGACGGGAAGACGTTGGTCCCGAGCGCGACGTGGCGGGCATCGATGGTCCCGCGCGCCGCCAGGAGCCGGACGCCGCCGCCGTCCCGGCGCTCGATGCCCGTGACCGGCGTGTGCTCGACGATGCGGACCCCGAGCTGCTCGCACGCGTCGGCCAGCCCCCAGGCGAGGCGCGCCGGGTCGACGAGCGCAGTGGTCCGGTCGAGGTGGGCGGCCAGGTAGGTGGGGGAGTGGACCTCGGCCTGGATGCGGTCGCGGTCCCAGAACGCCTCGTCGGGGTCATCGGGATCGGTGGGGATGAGGCCGTCGA
>DATMGQ010000297.1:0-14520 GCA_035555395.1 Acidimicrobiales bacterium | reverse complement strand
TGTTCGGGGTGAGCCGGGCCTCGGTGGTGGCCGGCGTGTGGCTGGTCGTGTCGATCGCGGCCCTGGCCGGGTGGAACCGCGACGTGCCGAGCGCGGCGGCGACCGCCGGGCCGCACTGGACGCAGAGCGGCGTCGTGCTGGCGCTCACCGCGCTCGTCGGCGTCATCGTCGTGGTCGGGGCGCTGGTCCTCCTGCCCGACCCGCTCGACAGCCCCTACAGCCGGATCTCGGTGACCGGCACGTCGAAGACCTCGGGCTCGCCGATCGTCGTGGACTCCGGGACCACCGCCTCGGTGCGGGTGCAGGTGGAGAACGGCACCGGCACGACCCGTTCGTACCGGGTGATCCCCGCCATCGACGGCGGCGCGCTGTGGAAGGCGCCCACGGTGCGGCTCCGCCCGGGCGAGACCTGGTCGGGGACCATCAAGGGCACGATCCCGAAGGACGCCTGCATGAGCCGCCTCACGGTCGCGCTGGCCTCGAACGGCAAGCCCGCCGGCGTGGCCCCGCTCGTGCTCTACATCCGCAACGAGGCCGGCGACGCCTGCGGCTGAGGCACCAGCCGCTCGTACACGGCGACGATCGCCCCGGTGCCGTCGAGCTCGGCGGCCCGCGCCCGGCCCCGGGAGCCCAGCGCCACCCGCCGGCCGGGGTCGTCGAGCAGCTCCGCCACCGCGGCACGCAGGCCGTCGGGGTCGCCGGGGGCCACGAGCACGCCGGCGCGCCCGTGGTCGAGCACCTCGGGGAGGCCGCCGACCGCGCTGGCCACGACCGGCGTGCCGACGGACATGGCCTCGGCCGCGACCAGGCCGAACGGCTCGGGGAAGATCGACGGCACGACCACGATCGACGCCTGGGCCATGGTGGCGAGCACCTCGGCCGGCGCCGCGTCCCGGCGGATGATGGCGGCGCCGGGCAGCGGCGGCGGATCGGCTTCGGGGCGCGACAGCAGTGCGACCAGGGGCGCCGGCACGGGATCGGCCCACGCCGCGGTGAGGGTGGCCACGCCCTTGTGGCGCGACTGGGCGCCCACGTAGGCCACGAACGGCTCGAGCGGGAGGCCGGCGGGCGCGCTCGTGCGGGCGGCCACCGGCGCGAGCCAGGGAGCGGCGACGGTGCACGGCACGCCGGCGGCCCGTGCCGCGGCGGCGACCGCCTCGCTGTTGGCGACGAACGCGTCCACCTGGCCCCACCAGCGGGCCGAACGCCGGAGCCCGGCGGCGACCAGCTCACCGCGCACCCGTCCGTAGGCCGCGGCCGCGCAGGCCCGGCACGCGCTCGGCTCGGGGCCGGCGCACGGGGTGCCGTCGGGGAGCAGGCGGGACCGGCGGGCGCAGTCGAGGCCGTAGTCGTGCAGGCCCACCACGACCGGGAGGCCGCAGCCCTTCGCAGCCCGGACGGCCGAGTGCGCCATCCACCCGTGGGCGTGGACGACGTCGATGCGCTCGGCCCGGCACAGCGCCGCGAGCTGGTGCACGACCCCGGGGTCGGGGGCCGGCGGGTGGAAGTGCTGCTCGGGGCGGGCGTGGCGCCGGATCACCACGTCGGCCCAGCCGCCGAGCCGGTGGACGTGCGGCGGGTCGGGCTCGCCGAGCGCGGGCGAGGTGGTGGCCACGACGGCGTGGTGGCCCTGCGCCGCCAGCGCCTCGGCGAGCTGCTCGACGTGGCGCTCGGTGCCCCCGATCGACGGCCGGTACAGGTCGGTGGCCAGCAGCACACGCACGTCGTCGCCGCCCGCTCAGGCCGAAGCGGGGAGGGTCCGCCGGTCGGTGCGCCGGGCCTCGTCGTAGATGGCGATCGACGCCGCCCCGACCGCCGCCGGCGACGCGTGCTCCTCGGCCCAGGCCCGCCCGCGCGCCCCGAGGGCCCGGCGGGCGCCGTCATCGGCGAGGAAGGCGGCGAGGGCCCGGCCCTGGGTCGAGGCGTCGGTCCGCTGGACGAAGACGGGGGCGTCGGGCCCCAGCGTCGCCGCCACCTCGGGCGAGACCACGCACGGCACCCCGAGGGCGAGCGCCTCGAGCAGCGCCACCGACAGGCCCTCCCACCGCGACAGCAGGATGAACGCCTGGGCGTCGCGCAGGGCGGCCTGCTTGTCGGGACCGGACACGGCGTCGAGCAGCTGGAGGTTCGCCGGCTTCTCGGCGATCAGGCGATCGAGCAGGTCGGGCTCGTTGCCGCAGCGGCCGCCGTGGACCGCGAACGTCGTGCCCGGGAGCCGCTTCGCCACGGTGCTGACGCGGTCGAGGCCCTTGTGGCGGACGTCGAAGCGGCCGAGCGACACGACCGGCGCGCCGGGCGGCGGGGGCGTCCAGCGCGGCGCACCGAGGAGCGCGGGATCGGCGACGTTCGCCAGGACCCGGATGGGCGGTGGCGCCGGGTGCCAGCGGCGCAGCTCCTCGGCCTCGACCGGCGTGCTGGCGACGAGGGCCCGGGCACCGCCGACCAGCCGGTGCTCCACCAGCCGGCCGTACGCAGCCTTGCGGACCCGGTACCGGCCGAGGTTCTGCGGCGACGTGGCGCCGTGGGTCGACACCACGTACGGCACGTCGCGCAGGACGCGCAGCAGGGTCAGGTGCGGCGGGCGGAACAGCTCGTGGAGGTGGACGACGTCAGGCGGCGAAGTCGTCGCCCGGTCCTGGACGGCCGAGCGGAGGTGCCGGGCGGAGCCGCGCGTCGGCGACCGGCGCGGGTCGTCGTCGGTGCCGTGCAGCACCTCCACCTCGTGGCCCATGGCCCGCTGCGCGTCGGCGAGGTGGTGCATGAGCTGGACGACCCCGTTCACCGGGCCCAGACGAGGCGAGGCGTAGACGTGCCAGATCCGCATGGTGGGTGCTCCTCGTTGCCGTGAGCCGGATGGATGAGCAGGCGACCGCCACGCCCAGGACCTCGCCGAGCAGCCAGCCGGTGGCGGCGCCCGATGCACCCCACGTGGCCACGAGCAGCCCGGCCGCCACGAGGGTGGCGGCGAGGATCGTGCCGTTGATCGCCATGGCGCCCCGGTAGCGCTCGCCGATGCGGAGGCGGGCGACCTCGATGTTGGTGACGGCGTCGGCGACGAGCCCGATCGCGAGGATGCGCAGCGCGGTGGTGCCGGTGGCGACGTACTCGGGGCCGATCAGCGCGAGCAGGTGCGGGGCGAGGACCACCAGGGCCAGCGCGGCCGGGACCACGATCGCGAGGAGGCGGCGGCGGGTGGCGGCCGCCCCGCCCGCGGCGCGCTCGTCGGCGGTGCCGGCGGCGAAGAGGCCGGTGGCGACGGCGGGGGAGAGGAGCCCGACGGTCGATGCGACCTGCCAGGCCGCCCCGAAGGCCGCGGCCTGCACCGGTCGGCCGGCGACGGCGAGCACGACCGGGAGCGCCATCGGCGGCGTCTGGCCCAGCACGTTCACGCCGTAGTGGGTCCGGATGCCGCGGCGGGCGAGCGGAGCCCAGGTTGCGGCGGCGATGCGGGGGCGGAAGGCCAGGTGGTGGTGCGACCACAGCAGGGCCGCCTCGATCGCGCTGCCGAGGGCGATGGCCGCCGCCCAGCCCACCACGAGCCCGGTGCCGGTCCGCCAGCCGAGGAGCAGCGCGCCGGCGAGGACGAGGAGCCGGGCGATGCCGCTGGTCCCGGCGCGCACGACGGTGAGCCCCGGGCGGGCCCCGGCGACCGCGAGGTGGTCGAGGACGACCCCGGCGCTCCAGCCCGCGCCGCCGACCACCAGGGCGAGCACGACCACCGGCCGGGCGGCCACGCCCGCCAGGCCGCCGCCCACCAGGCGGAGCACCACCGCCACGGCCAGGCCGATGAGCGCCCCGACCGCCGTCGCCGTGGCGGCGGCGGTGCCGGCGAGGGGCGCACGCTCCGCGCGCCGGGCTCGGGGCAGCAGGCCGACCAGCAGCGACCCGAGCCCGAGGTTGCCGACCAGCCCCGCCCACGTGAGCGCGCCGACCAGCGCGAGCGCGGTGCCGACCGCGGCCGCCGAGTGGGTGCGGGCCGCGACGAACCAGGCGAGCACCCCGAGGCCCCCCGACAGCACCTGGGCGACGAAGAGGGCACGGCCCGTGCGCCAGACCGTGGGCGCAGGCGTGCGGGGGGTGGGCGAGGTCGTCAGCATGGGCACGGTGGTCCTGCGGCCAGTGGACCACCGTGGGCTTTCGGCCACGTGTGGGCGTGCTGAACCCCGTCCGACGGGCGGCTGAACATCTGACCCGGGCCGGTCCGGCGGCCGTAGCATCGAGGGCCATGCCGCACGGACTGCTTCCCATCGCCGCCGCCGACGCCGCCCCGGAGCTCACCGATCCGCAGGCCGTGGTCGAGGCGTTCCTCGCCGCCCTCATGGCCTCGGACCTCGACGCCGCGCTGGAGCTCGTGGCCGACGACCTCGTCTACGTGAACGTCGGGATGCCCGCCATCCACGGCCGGGCCCGGCTGGCCAAGGCGTTCGCCGCGATGGAGCGGCCCACGATCGGGTTCGAGGCGTACCTGCACGCCATCTCCGCCGACGGACCGGTCGTGCTCACCGAGCGCACCGACGTGATCGAGTGGGGCCGCTTCCGCGCCCAGTTCTGGGTCTGCGGCCGCTTCGACGTCCACGACGGGAAGATCACGCTGTGGCGCGACGCGTTCGACTACGTGGACCTGCTGCGGGGCAACGTGCGCGCCCTCGCCGGGATGGTGCTCCCGGGGCTCAGGCCGACGGCGCCGACGGGCCGGGACGCAGCGCCCGGTCGCTGACGATCGTGGCGGCGACGACGCCGTCGCCCAGGATCCACAGCCGGTCGTCGCCCCGCGCGACCGAAGCCTCCTGGCGGGCGACGAGCCCGTCGCGGTGCTCGACCTCGGCGGTCCACGGCAGCTCGAGGCCGTCGAGGCCCCACGCCTCCTCCGCCACCGACCAGTACACGGCGTTGTTGACGTGGTCGAACAGGTCGAGGTCGGTGCGGCGCACCGCCCAGGCCGGTCCGGGCGTGACGTCGGCCGGCGGGTCGCGGTGCACGAGGCGGGCACCCACCGTCCGCCCCGCGGTGGACTCGGCGTAGGCGGCGAGGAACGCATCGTCGAGCCGCTTGGGCCGGCCGGTCTCGCCGTCGACGAAGATCCACAGCGACGCGGCCTCGATCCGCCCTCCCTCGGTGCCCGTGATCGAGGTGCGCCGCTCGGCCCAGCGGCTGCCGGTGCCCGAGCCCCACGTGGTGAGCTCGAGCTCCTCGCCGAACACCGGGAACTGCTCGATCCGCACCGTCGTGCGCCGCACGATCCAGGTGATCGCGGCCGCCCCCATGACGGGGGTGGCATCGTCGGCGGCGACGTCGTGCAGGTAGCGGGCCACCGCGTCGAGGCGCACGCGGCCGCTCGGCGCCACGTCGCCGAGGCGCACGCGGCGGGTGGCCGTGAAGGTCCGGCCCGACGCCGGGCGGTCGACCAGCGGGGCGAGCGCGGCGGGTTCGGTCATGGCCTGCATGTTGGCCGACGTGGCTAGCGATCCCCCAGATGGGGCACCTGGACGCATCGGCGCAGGCCCGGGGCCTGGCCCAGAACCCCCAGGTATCCTGTTGTGACGATCGATGCTCCGCACTCCATCGATGCCGCCGAGCACCCGGCGGTGGTGGATCTCGACCACCCCGATGCGCTCGAGCCGGGCCGCGCTGGTGGGAAGGCCGCGGCCCTCGCCCGGGCCAGCCGAGCGGGGTTCCCGACGCTGCCGGCCGCGGTGCTGACCACCTCGTTGAGCGTCCGGTACGACGACGGCCTCGACCTCGACGACCCATCGGTGACCGAGCTGCTGCGCGCCGCCCTGGACCTGCTCGGCGGGGAGGACCAGACCCTCGTCGTGCGGTCGTCGTCCGTCGTGGAGGACCAGGCCGCCTCGTCGAAGGCCGGGCAGTTCGAGTCGGTGCTCGACGTGACCGGGCTGGCCGAGCTGCGGACGGCGGTGGAGACCGTGCTCGTGTCCCGCGTCGCCGCCGGCGCGCCCGACGACCCCATCGCGGTGCTGGTCCAGCCGATGATCGATCCCGAGGTGGCCGGGGTGGCGTTCGGGGTCGACCCGGTGTCGGGCCGGTCGGACCGCCGGGTGGTCGCCGCCGTCGCCGGCGGCCCCGACCGGCTGGTGAGCGGCGAGGTCGACGGCAGTCGCTGGCTGCTCGACGCCGACGGCCGCACCGTCGACGTGGAGGTCGTCGACGGCGTCGCCCTCGACCGGTCGCTGCTGCGCTCGCTCGTGGCGCTGGGCGACGGCCTCGCCGCCGAGTTCGGCGGCCCGCAGGACGTCGAGTGGGCGCACCACGAGGGCGCGCTCGTCGTGCTCCAGAGCCGGCCGGTCACCACCGAGGTGCGCGGCGTGCCGTCGGGCCCCGTCTACGGGCCGGGACCGGTGGCCGAGACGTTCCCCGAGGTGCTGAGCCCGCTCGAGGTCGACCTCTGGGTGCCGCCGCTGCGCGACGGCGTGCGCGAGGCGCTCCGCATCTCGGGCGCCGTCTCGGAGCACCAGATCGACCAGCGGGAGCTGGTGATCACCGTCGACGGCCAGGTGGCGCTCGACCTCGAGGTCACGGGCGAGATCGAGGGGTCGTGGTCCTGGGGCGAGCGCGTCGGCGCCCGGGTGCGGCGCCTCCGCTCGGCCTGGCGCATCGGCCGGCTGCGCGTGGCGCTCCCGGTCCTGGCCCACGAGGTCGTCGTGCGGGCGGACCGCGACCTCGAGCAGGTGCCGCCGTTCGAGGACCTGGCGACCCGCCAGCTCGTCGCGCTCATCGGCCGCGGGCAGGAGGCGCTGCGGAGCCTGCACGCCCACGAGATCCTCATGGGCCTGGTGGCCGACCCGTCCTCGTCGGCGTTCACCGGGGCATCGGTGGCGCTGCGCGTGCTGACCGAGGCCCGCCGCGACGGCCTCGACGACGACGAGATCGTGCGGCGGGCGCCCGTGGTCCTCGCCCTCGTGGCCCCTCGGGTGGGGTCCACCATCGAGCTGCCCGAGGCATCGACCGCCGCGGACCTGCGGCCCGAAGCACCCGACGCGGCCGTCGTGCAGGTGCACCGCGAGGCCCTGCGGCTGCGCGTCCGCTGGATGCAGGAGCTGCTCGGGCAGGCCGCCTACGAGATCGGCCGGCGCCTCGTCGCCCGGGGCGAGCTCGACGATCCCGGCCAGATCCGCCACCTCACGCTCGACGACCTCGCCGCCACCGCGTCGTGGCAGACCACGATCGAGCGGGGCGCCCGGTGGACCATCCGCACCCGCGAGGCCGAGGCCCACGGGCCGGTGCCGTCGTCGCTGCCCGCCCAGTTCCAGCTCAGCGACACGGGGCAGCCGGTCCCCGTGATCGAACCGGGGGAGTCCGGCGGCGGCACGGGGGCCGGTGGCGGCGTCGCCCGGGGGATCGTCACCCACGACGCCGACGACCCGCCCGAGGGCGCGGTCCTGGTGGTGGCCGCGCTCACGCCCCAGCTCGGACCCAAGCTCCCGCGGCTCGCCGGCATCGTGGCCGAGACCGGGAGCGTGCTCTCGCACCTCGCCATCCTCGCCCGGGAGTCCGGGGTGGCGACCGTGGTCGGGCACCGGGGCGCGCTGACCGAGCTGCCCGAGGGCACCGCCGTGTCGGTCGACGGGGGGACGGGTCGGGTCACGAAGGAGGCCGCGCCATGAAGAAGGTCAGCTGGACCATCGCCGCCGCGACGATGGTGGTGGCCGGGGCCTACACCGTCATCTCGCTCGCCCGCTGGGAGTGGACGCGCGCCCAGTTCTTCGGGCTCGTGTTCCTCGCCGCCGAGCTCGCCCTCATCGGCGGCACGGTGCTGGCGAAGCTGGCGAGGATCGAGCGGAAGATCGACCTCGCCGAGCCGAAGCACGTCGCGCCGGACCCGTCGCCGGCCACGCTCGCCATCGTGCGCGAGGCCGGGCACGAGCACGACCGCTTCCCGTGGCTGCAGGTCAGCGCCACCGACGTCGTCACGCGCACCAACGTGTTCATCACGCTCGTGGTGGGCGGCGGCGTGCTCCTGTCGGGCGGCGCGTGGGTCCTCGACAAGCTCGGCTCGCGCACCGTCGACCCGGGCCGGGAGTCGCAGCTGGCGTCGGAGCTCGACGCCATCGCCTACCCCGACGGGCTGATCGTCGACGACATGGTGGCGCGGGCCCGCTCCCGGCCGGACGTGGAGGACGACCGGCTCACCGACTTCCTCCTCCCGCGGTCGTGAGCGCCAAGCGGGCCCTGGCCCTGCTGTGCGCGGTCCTCGTGATCGGCGGCGGCGTGGTGGCGCTGCGGCGCGCGACGCAGTCGACCCACTACCCGCAGGACCCCGACTCGTCGGTGCGCGTCGTGGTCGAGGCCCGCAGCAACCGGGCCGAGCCCAACCACGACCTCGAGGAGCTGACCGAGGCGCACCTCTGGTACTGCCGGCTCGAGATCGGGTCCGATCCCGTCGGCGAGGTCCAGCGGGTGTCCGACGACCCGCCGCGCTTCGCGATCGTGCTGCGCCCGTCGCTCGACTCCACCGACCGGAAGCAGTACGAGGGCTGCCTCGAGGACTGGTCGCTCGACCACCAGCTGCTGCACGTCGTGTCGATGACCGCGGAAGCCGGCCCGGAGGAGGGCGCATGAGCACGGTGGAACAGACCCGTCCCGCGGTGTCGCTGCTGCACCGGGACCCGCCGCTCACCCCGATCCGGTTCTTCCAGACCCGGCGCACGGTGTTCCTCGTGGTGGTGGGCGTGCTCGCCGTGCTCACCACCCTCGCCGCCATCGACGGCGGCCGGATCCTCCTGCACGTCGACGAGCCCGTGACCCGCTGGGTCGCCGAGCACCGCACGCCGTGGCTCACCGACCTCTTCAACGGGATCAGCCACTTCGGCGACAACGCGGTCGTGTTCCCGCTCGCGCTGCTGCTCGCCGCGTGGACGTGGCCGCGCTGCCGGTACCTCGCCGTCGCGCTCGTCCTCGCCGCCCTGATGCGGCCCGGCCTCGAGTACCTGCTGAAGGGGGCCGTCGACCGGCCCCGGCCGAACATCGACCCGCTCGGCACCTTCCACGGTCCCTCGCACCCGAGCGGCCACCCGCTCGCCGCGGCCTCGCTGTGGGGGCTGGTCCCTGCCGTCGTCGCCCTCCACGTCCACAGCCGGACGCTCTGGTGGACGGCGGTGGGGTTGGCGTCGGCCATCGTCACCGGGGTCGCCCTCGCCCGGGTCTACAAGGGCGCGCACTACCTCACCGACGTGACCGCGTCGCTCGCCTGGGCCGGCCTGTACCTGGCGCTGGTCCAGGGCTTCTTCGACCGCTTCCACGGGTCGAAGGACTGCCGCCACCCGCAGCACGAGGTGCAGACCGAGGAACCGGTTCCCGCGGCGTTCGGGGTCGAGCTCCCGTAGCCTCCCGGCGATGTGGATCCAGCGGATCGGGATCACCTGCTCGTCGGGGCAGGGGACCACCCAGCCCATCGAGAAGGTCGGCCGGCGCTACGTCGACGGCGTGGCCGCGGCCGGGGGCCTGCCGGTGGTCCTGCCGTCGCTCGACCCGGTGCACGCCTCGGCGGCCGTCGCCGGCATCGACGGGCTGGTGCTCACCGGCGGCGGCGACATCGACCCGATCCACTACGGCGCCGTCGCGGACCCCGAGACCGGTGCGCCCGACGCCGCCCGTGACGCGTGGGAGCTGGCGCTCGTGGGCGCGGCCCGCGACTCGGGCATCCCGCTCCTGGGCATCTGCCGCGGCGCCCAGGTCCTCAACGTGGCGTTCGGCGGCACCCTCGTGCAGCACCTCCCGGCCCGCTCGGTCGACGGTCACGACGACGTCGGGCGCGCCGGCGACGAGGTGCACCCGGTCACCGTCGCGGCGGGGTCCCGGCTGCACCGCATCGTCGCCGCCGACCAGCTCCCGGCCAACACCCTCCACCACCAATCGGTCGACGAGGTGGGCACGGGCCTCGTGGTGTCCGGCGTCGCCGACGACGGCGTGATCGAGGCGATCGAGGCCGTCCACGCGCCGGTCCTCGGCGTCCAGTGGCACCCCGAGCTGCTGCTCGACCGCGCCGCGCACCGCGCCCTGTTCGGCTGGGTCGTGCACCCCGCCGACCGCTGACCTGCGGGGTCAGCAGCCCGCTTCGGCCAGCGCGCCGGTGATGGCCGTCTGCCGGCTGAGGAAGGCAGCGGGGTCGCCGAGGGAGTCCTGGTAGACGTTGATGGCGGCCTGCGTGATGGGCTCGACGGCGAAGAGGTCGCGGGCGGCCAGCGCCGCCGCCTCGTACGTCTCGATCGCCGTCCGGGGGTCGCCGAGCGGACCGCCGTACGGGTCCAGCTGGTGGAGGGTGCGCATCGCCGTGAGGAACTCGGTCAGATCGAGGTCGCCGACCAGGTTGGTCTTGATGGCCCGCGCGTGGTCGGGGGTGTCGAGCAGGAGGAGGTACTCGACCGACGCCAGCTGCTCGGCGGCGTCGTCCAGCTCGTCGCAGGCGATCGCGCCGCGCGATGCGGTCCCCGATCCGCTCTCGGACTCCGGTTCCGACTCCGATTCGGCCTCGGTGGTGCTGCTCGCCCCCGATGCCGGTGCGGCGGCGGGCCGCGTTCCGCCGCCGCTGCTCGACGAGGCCTCGCTCCCACCCCCACAGGCCGCGAGGACGAGCACGAGCCCGACCACCACGCCCCCGGACCACCCGCGTGCAGACATGGGTGACGACGCTATCAACGGGGCTTCCCCGGTGGGTGGGATCAGCTGGTGCGGGCGGCGTCGGCGCGGGCCCACATCTGGAGGTACGCCTCGGCCCCGTTGGCCATGTCGGCCACCACCTGCGGGCCGGCGACGCGTCGCAGGTCCTCGATCCAGTCGGGGAACATCCCGTAGTTGGCGGCGCCGTCGACGTTGATGTCCCAGAGCCGGGTGCCGGACCTCGACTGCAGCATCATCGTGCCGCCGTCGAAGGTCGTGTACGGGTAGGTCACCGGGTTGCGGGTGGCGGCATCGGGCCGGGGCGCGGTCTGCTTGCCGAGGCCGTTGGTGTCGGAGCCGTAGCCCAGGCCGAAGAGGTGCTTCGACGAGCGGTTCGCCTTGGCCGCCGCCCACTCCTCGGCGTACTGCGCGGTCGACCGGGCGTACGGGGCCACCACCCCGCCCAGTGCCTGCAGCCGCTTCTGCGAGGTGGCGTCGCCCCAGCTGTGGCTGGTGATCAGCCCGGAGTACCCGAGCTGCTCGAGCAGGGTGAGCGCCTCCTTGCGGGCCTTCACGCTCAGGTGGTCGGTCTCGACGATCATCCCGCGCTCGGCCATCTCCCGGATGGTGTGGAGGCCGAGCTCGGTCAGGCCGCGCGGGTTGCAGAGCGGACCCGGCGGGTAGGCGGGGAGGTCGCCGCCGAGGACCGGCGCGACGCCCACGCCCAGCACGGCGTAGATCAGCTCGTTCTCACCCGACAGGTTGGTGGGGGAGTTGTCGGCCTCGGCCCCGGGAGCGCAGGGCACCGGCTGCCACCACTCGCCGGTCGCCCACTTGTTGCCGACGTTGACGAGCAGCCCGGTGGCGCCGTCGTCGTAGGCCGTGCCGCCGAGGGCGTTGTCGAACTTGTGGACCGGGAACAGCGAGCGGACGCCGAGGCCGTAGAGCTCGTCGAGCCGCTGGCTGATCTGGGCCTTCGTGCAGTGCGGCGTCTCGCCGGTGCGGCCGCAGTCGAGGACCTCGGACACCTCGACCCCCAGCACCATCACGAGCTTCCCGTCGTTCACGTAGCGGCGGGCCTCCGCCGGCGTCTTGGCGATGCGCAGGAACCCCTTGCCGGGTCCCTTGAACTGGGCGTCGATGTAGTCCTGGAGGGCGAGCATGTCCTGGGCCTGGAGGCGGACGCTGTCCATCTCGTTGCAGCTGGTGCCGGCCTTGAGCGGGTAGATCTCGCAGAGGGCGCCGTTCTCGACCAGGTCGTTCACGACGATGCGCAGCCCGCCGCGCCAGGCCCGCTCGAGCCACCTCCAGTACGTGCCCTCGTGGGTGAGGGAGTCCCAGCGGGGCCAGCCCTTGAACGACGGCCACCCATCGGTGTCGTGGGTGCCGACGGGCACGCCGGTGGCGAACAGGTTCTCCGCCGCCGCTGCGGCGCCGTTGGGCTGGTGGTCGGCGCAGTCCTCGAGCGCGACCGTGACGCCGTAGGGGCTCCACGGCCGGCCGCAGTGGAACCTGCCGCCCAGGAAGCGGAACGCGCTGATGTGGGTGTGGGCGTCGAGGAAGCCCTTCACCGGCGCCGTCGGGCTGGCGCCCTTGAACGGGGTGCCGACCGCGCCGACCTCGACCTCGGGGAAGGCGGTGCAGCCCTTGGCCGGCACCAGGCTCCAGCGGAACTCCCCGGCGTAGCCCTGCGCGAGGCGCCCGCCGGTGCCGACCGTCAACCCCTTGCCGGTGCTGAGGCTGGTGAGGCTGAGCCGCCCCGACTGGGTCTTCACCGTCCAGTCGGCGGTCGGGCCGGGGGTGGTCGTGGCGGCGACCGTCGACAACGTCGAGGTCCGGGGCATCTGGCCGCCGGTGCCGAACAGCAGGTACCGGCCCAGCGCGGTGGCCTGGAGGGTGAACGGCGTGGCCTTGGCCACATCGGCCGCCGACGCGGTGTAGCCGAGGGCGTCGCGCACCACGGCCTTGCCCGTGGTCTCGTCCTTCAGCGCGTAGCACCCGCCCGCGAAGGCGTAGATGTCCACGGGCTTTGCCGGCTGCGGCTCGCACGCCGCCAGCCCGACCAGCGACACGGCGAGCACGGCGACCGCACCCGACACCGAACGACGAACGACTCCCACCATCGACTGCACCTCTCGTGACCGATCTCCGGCGGCACTACCCACCCTCCCGGGGGATCAGACATCCCTGTTCACGACTCCGGCCCGACCAGGCGCCGAAGGCCAGAACCGGTGCACCTGCTTGCGCACAGGCCAGGTGACCTGGGGAGATTCTCCCTTGCATTTGACGGGAGGTGGACATGATCGCGAGTGTTAGGCCCTCTTAACAGCGATGGGCCGCGTGGGACGGGCCATCACCGGGCGCGCAGCCCCGTCACCCCAGAGGTCCACGTGAAGCGAAGGATCCCCTTGATCGCAACCCTCGCCCTGGCGCTCGTCGCCGGGGTCGCCGGCACGAGCGGCACGGCCGCCAGCGCGCTGCCGGGCACCGCCGCCGGCGGGCCCGCCGAGCTGCTCCGGTACGTGGGCGACTCGAGCAGCGCCACCGGTGCCGCCCTCGCCAACGGCGAGTGCGACGTGAACGGCGACGGCGACGACGACCTGGTCGTCGGGGCGTGGTTCTGGGACAAGACGCCCACCAGCAACATCGGTGCCACCTACGTGCTGCTCGGCGGCGCCGACGTGCAGGGCAAGGCCCTCGCCGACCCGGCCGAGGCCGGTGCCGTCCGCATCGACGGTCCCGCCGCTGCCAGCGCCTTCACCGGGTTCGCCGTGGCGTGCGTCGGCGACGTGAACGGCGACGACCTCGACGACATCGCGATCAGCCACTACACCGCGCAGAAGACCTACGTCGTGTTCGGCGCCGAGGACTTCACCGGTCTGGCGCTCGACTCGATCGGCGACCGCGGCTTCACCGTCAAGGGCGGCGCCGCCAGCGGCAACGTCGGCTACTCGATGGCGCCCGTGGGCGACCTCGATGCCGACGGCCTCGACGACTTCGCCGTCGCCGAGGTGGCCGCCGACACCCAGGGCCGCACCAACAACGGGCGGGTCTGGATCGTGGCCGGCCGCGACGACATCTCCGACGTCGACCTCACCGCCCCGGCCGCCGGCCAGCTGCTGATGACCGTCGACGGCGCGTACAACGAGGAGCGCATCGGCAGCATCGCCAGCGTCGGCGATGTGAACGGCGACGGCATCGACGACTTCCTGCTCGGCGCCTACGTCTCGACCCCGTGGGGCGCGAGCATCGCCGCCCCCGGCGCGGCCTACGTCGTGTTCGGCGGCGCCGGCGCCACCGGCGAGATCGACACCCTCGACCTCGGCACCAAGGGCTTCACCATCAACGGCCCGACCCGCCAGCGCGACCGCCTCGGCATCTCCGTCTCGCCCGCCGGCGACATCAACGGCGACGGCAAGGCCGATCTGCTCATCGGCGCCGACGGCGTCACCAACGCCACCACCGGAAACCGCAGCGGCGGCGCCGCCGTCGTCTTCGGCTCGGCCAGCACCGACCGCGTCTACACCGACCCGGCGGCTGCCAACGGCCAGTCCGTCTTCACCTGCGCCGCCCCCGCCCCGGTCGCGGCCACCGACACCTGCACGTCGCCGGCCCGCCGCGGCTACTGGATCGACGGCGCCGTCGCCGGCGACTCCACCGGCTACTCGGTCGCCGGCCTCGGCGACGTGAACGGCGACCAGGTCCCCGACCTGGCCCTCGGCGCCTACGGCTTCGATCCGGCCAACCCGGCGGGCGGCACCTTCTCGGGTGCCGGCGCCACCTACGTCGTCTACGGCAAGCCCGACGCCGTCACCCAATCGCTCGCCTCGCTCCCCGCGGACGTCGGCTACCGCATCGACGGCACCGCCGCCGGCGACCGGTTCGGCCGCCAGGTGGGCCTCGTCG
>DATMGQ010000296.1:0-16733 GCA_035555395.1 Acidimicrobiales bacterium | reverse complement strand
ACGGCCACCGCCACGGAGCCCCCCGCCGAGCCGACTGCCCAGCCCGGCGTCTAGGGGACGATGACGAGGTCGTCGCGGTGGACGACCTCGTGGGGCATCCCTTCGGGGAGGGCACCCGTACGCTTGCCCGCGGCCTCGGTGAGCTCCGCGGCGCTGAGGCGGGTGAGGCCCTTCGCGAAGACCTGGCCGTCGGGGCCTTCGATCTCGACGCCCTGATCGGCGAGGAAGCCGCCGCGGACGCCGGTCACGCCAGCCGGGAGCAGGGAGACGCCCCGTTCGAGCAGGGCGCGGCGCGCGCCGTCATCGACCGTGATGCGGCCGCCGGACTCGAGGGCGAACGCGATCCACAGCTTGCGGGCGCTGATGCGCTGGGGACGGGGCTGGACCACGGTCCCGACGCCAGGGGTGCCGGCCACGGCATCGGCCAGCACGCCCTCGCGGTGGGCGGCGGCGATCACCGCGCGCACCCCGGACCACGAGGCCATCTTGGCGGCGGCGACCTTGGACGACATGCCGCCGCTCCCCCGGGCGCTGCCGGCGCCGCCCGCCACGCGCTCGAGGTCGGCGGTGACCTCGAGGACCTCCTCGATGAGCGAGGCCTGGGCGTCGATGCGGGGGTCGGCGGTGAGCAGCCCAGGCGCGTCGGTGAGCAGCACCAGCAGGTCGGCGCCCAGGAGCTGGGCCACCAGCGCACCGATGCGGTCGTTGTCGCCGAAGCGGATCTCGTCGTCGGCGATGGCGTCGTTCTCGTTGATGACCGGGACCACGCCCAGGTCGAGCAGGCGCTCGAGCGTGCCCCGGGCGTGCAGGTACTGCTGGCGGATGCCGAAGTCGAGCGGGGCGAGCAGGACCTGGCCGGCGACGAGGCCGTGCTCGGCGAAGCACTCGTCGTAGACCCGCATCAGCCGGCTCTGGCCGATGGCCGACACGGCTTGGAGGGTGACGGCGTCGGTGGGCCGCAGGTCGCCGCCGAGGCCGATGGCAGGCAGGCCGGCGGCGATGGCACCGGAGGTGACGGCCACGACGCGGTGGCCGGCGGCCCGAAGGTGGGCGACGTCGGCGCAGAACTTGGCGACGGCCGCGACGTCGATGTCGCCGTGCGAGTCGGTGATCGACGACGTGCCGACCTTGGCCACCACGAGCTTCGACACGGTCAGTCCGCCGAGTACTCGAACGCGAAGCGGCCGATCTCGACCACGTCGCCGTCCTTGGCCCCGGCCTTGGCCAGCGCCTTGTCGACGCCGAGCTTCTGCAGGCGCTCCTGCACGTAGGCCAGCGCCTCGAGGTTGGTGAGGTCGGACAGGGCCACTGCCCGCTCCACCGCCTTGCCGCGGACGAGGAACCCGCCGGAGTCGGTGCGCTCGACCCGCAGCCCCTCGGGCTCGGGCCGGTGGATGACGAACGGCTCGGGCTCGGGCTCGGCCTGCCGGGCGCCGCGCACGGCCTCGGCCAGCGCGCCGACGAGCTTGGGCACGCCGGCACCGGTGACGGCGGAGACGGTGGCACCGTCCCACGTGGGTGCGTCGTCCGGGTCGGTGAGGTCGGCGCGGCTCCCGACCACCACACGGGGGCGGTCGAGGAGCTCGGCCCGGTAGTTGCCGAGCTCGGCGAGCAGGATCCGCTCCTGCTCCTCGGGCGGGTGCTCGGCGAGCGGCGACAGGTCGAGGAGCAGGGCGAGGGCCCGAGCCCGCTCGACGTGGCGCAGGAACTGGTGGCCGAGGCCGCGCCCCTCGCTTGCGCCCTCGATCAGGCCGGGGATGTCGGCCACCACGATCTCGTCGCCCTCGTCGAGGCGGACGACGCCGAGGTTCGGCTCGAGGGTGGTGAAGGGGTAGTCGGCGATCTTCGGCTTGGCGGCCGAGATCACCGAGATCAGGGTGCTCTTGCCGACGTTCGGGAAGCCGACGAGCGCGACGTCGGCCATGAGCTTCAGCTCCAGCTCGAGCCACCGCTCCTCCCCCGGCTCGCCCTGCTCGGCGAAGGTGGGGACCCGCCGGCTGTTGGAGAGGAACCGGGCGTTGCCCTTGCCGCCCCGGCCGCCGGCCGCGGCGAGCCAGCGGTCGCCGGCGTTCACCAGGTCGGCGAGCAGCACGCCGTCCTGGTCGTGGACGACCGTGCCCTCGGGGACGGCCACGACCAAGTCCTCGCCCCGGTGCCCGTGCTTCTTCTTGCCCTGGCCGTGCGTGCCGCTTCCGGCCCGGCGGTGCGGGTGGTCCCGGAACGCGAGGAGCGACGAGACGTTGCGGTCGGCGACGAGCCAGATGCTGCCGCCCGAGCCGCCGTCGCCGCCGTCGGGGCCGCCCTTGGGGACGTGGGCCTCGCGACGCATGGAGACGCAGCCCGCCCCACCGTCACCGGCGCGGACGTTGAGCTGCGCTTGGTCGACGAACCCGGACATGGACAGCGAGGCTACCGGGGCGCGCTCGCGCCCCAGCCATGCGATGGGCCTAGTACTCCTCGACGAGGTGGACGGGGTCGCCCACGATGCGCGCCGACCAGGTGGTGCGGTCGGTCACGGTGACGTTGTCGCGGAAGGTGTAGCGGATCTGCCACCAGTCGTTGTTGGCCGGTGGCGAGTACCCCGACAGGTCGATGGTGATCTCGACGAGCTTGCCGTTGAACTTGTCGTTCGTGACGTCGAGCGAGGTCACGTTGGAGCCCGAGGTCGCCGGCGACGTGTCCGCCTTCCAGCTGAACGAGTTCGGCGTCCAGGTGTTGCCGTCGGTGCCGCTCGGCTTCATGATCTCGATGGTCTTGCCGCCCTCGCCGGGATCGAACAGCTCCAGCCGGAGCTTCTTGCCGGCGTGCTCGGGCAGGATCTCGGCCAGGTAGAACGACGCCACCGATGCGGTCGACGCAGCACGGACCGAGATGGCGTCCTTGCCGTACACGCGGGGGCACATGACGTCGTTGCGGCCGTCGCACAGGCCGTCACCGGTCGTGGCGTACTTGGCGACGAGGCCCCACTGGTTGGAGCCGTCGTTCATGCTCTGGGTGGTCGCCGATCCCACCCTCTGCCCGCTGTTGGTCACCTTCAGGACGTAGCGGCCCGACGGCTGGGTGGTGCCGATGGTGCAGAGGGTGTTCCAACGGCGCGACCCCAGGTACTCCGTGCCGTCGAACGCGCTGTCCTTGGTGAAGGTCTGCTGGCAGATCTGGGGGTTGTCCTCGTCGTTCAGCGGCGTGTTGTCGGCGGCGTAGAGCGTGTACGTGTAGTTGTCGGTGCCGCTCTGGCGGTAGTCGTCGACCACCGGGTCGGTCACCGTCGTGTACGTCGGGACGCACACCGACTGGGTCTGGTAGGTGCCGGTCCGGTAGCGGAAGAGCGGGCCCTTGTTCTTGTAGGTGTCGCTGCCGGCGAGGTAGATCGCCGGGGTGCTCCACGTCGTCGAGGTCGCCGTCGCACGGGTCTGGTACTCGGCCGGGGCCGAGATGGTGACGTCGGTGTTCGCGTTCGTGCCACCCAGCGTCCAGGTGGAGGTCGTGGTGGTCTTGCTCCAGTTGATGACGTTCGGGTACTGCCAGCGGAGCAGGTTGGCGGCGCGGCCCGTGGCCGACTCGCCGTCCTTGAGCTCGATCGTCGCGCTCCAGTTCGTGTCCGAGGTCCGGTTCTTGTAGGAGTACTTCACCGGTCCGGTCATGACCTTGGTGCCCGTGCCGGTGCCGTAGGTCCAGGCGGTCGCCGGGTACACCGGCTCCTGCGTGCAGCTGTCGGCGCCCTGGACCTGCCACGAGACCGCGGCCTCGCTGTAGCGGGCGTCGTACAGCTTCACGTCGATCGGCGCCGTGCGGCCCTCGGGCGCTTCGATGTACATCGAGTAGCCCGACGTCCGGTACTCGGTGTTGGCGTTCGTGGCGCACGTCGTCCACTCGTTGCCGTTCGACTGCTTGTAGACGGGCGCGTTGAAGAAGCCGCTCTGGTACCGGTCGCCGTTCACCTTGTCGGTGCAGTACGGGTTGACGGACTGGTACAGGAACTCCGGTGTGATGCCCGTGGCCGTGTACTTCTGGAGGAGCGTGCCGGTGCCGAAGAAGTTCCGTGGACTGCCCATGGGCACGGGCAGCACGTACTCGGCGAACGATGTGCGGGAGAAGTCCTGCGTGCTGCCCCCGAGCGATGAGTAGAAGAAGCTGCCGACCCGCTTGTCGCGGATCGTCACCTTGAGCCGGCGGTCCGACTGGGTGCTCGACGTGACCGTGATCTCGATGGTGCTCGACGGGACGAAGCCGTTGCGGGCCGCGGCGGCGAGCGCGGCGGTGCGGGCCGCGGCCTCATCGGGCAGCCACACCACACCCGCCAGGGCGGCGGCGTCGGCGGCACGGCGCATGTCGGACGTGCGGCTGTACCAGTGGCCGACGTCGACGGCGAGCCCGGCCATCAGGAGCAGCGGGACGAGCAGGAGCCCGAACATGACCATGATGTAGCCCTGTTCGCCGTCGCGCCGACCGTGGCGACGAGCGGGCGGCCGGGTCAGGTGGCGGTGGTGGTCGAGCAGCACGGGGGACGTCCTTTCAGGCCCCGAACCCGACGGGCTCGAGCCGCATGACGGCGGTGCGGGTGACGGTGATGGAGGGCCCGAAGGCGCTGAACTTCCGCGGATACGCGAGCTGGACGTAGACGCCGTAGTAGTCAGCGCCGCTCGCCTGGACGTTGCTGCGGGCGTTCGGGCACCAGGCGTTCCGCAACGCAGCCGACGTCTTGAGGCAGCCCGTGCCCGTGGGCGCGACCGCCGGGTTGGACGAGATCACCACGTCGTAGCTCGCGGTGCTGAGCGCCTTCAGCTGGGCACCGGTGAGCACGTTGCACGTGCCCGTCGGGGAGGCCTTCAGGCACGAGGCCGGCACCTTGCCGTCGGTGGTGGTCGCCTTGAAGATCACGACCTTCTCGACCTGGTCCAAGGTGCCCGATGCGGTGAGGCTGGCCCGGAGGCTGTTGAGCGCGTAGTAGTCGGCGCCGGCGCTGAGCGACTGGCCGGAGCCGACGCGGGCACCCGCTCGGGCGCTCTCGTTGACCGCCAGGCCGGCGCGCCACGCGAAGCCGTAGTCGAACGTCGCGGCCACGAGGAACGTGAGGAACAAGCCGACGAGAGCCAGCTCGACCAGGCCGGCACCACGCTCGCGTCGGCACTCGACGGGACCGGCGACGCGTCGGTGGGCGAGCCTCACTGCTCGCTCCTGGGCTCGATCTGGATGACCGACTGGTCGGTCATCGTCGTGGTGTTGCCGAACATCTTCGTGACCCACCCGTGGTTGACCTTCATCCAGATCCCGACGTAGTCGGGCCCGGCCTTGCTGTTGTCCGACCGGGCGTCCTTGCGCGTGCCCGGGCACCAGTGGCGGTCGGGCGAGGCGTTGGCGTGCGGGCCGGTGGTCAGGCAGCCGAACCAGATCTTGGCGGTGTCGAGGGTGCGCGGCGTGCCTGCGGCGATCGCGTCTCGCTGCGCCGACTCCTCCTTGACCTGGGCGACCGCCCGGTCGATGTCGATCGGGAAGTAGACGTTGCAGATGCCCGCCTGGGGGATCCCGGACTTGCAGCCTCCGGTGGGACCGCCCGTGTCGGTGGGTCCGGCGCCGGGCCCCGTCGCCTTGTAGACGACGACGTACTGGATCTGGTGACGGCCGAGCGCGGCACCCTCGTTCGAGATGTCGAAGAGCGTGTACAGGTCGGCCTGTCCGTCCGCTCCGGAGGCACTGGCGGAACGGGCCCCGGCGCGGACCGCGTTCGACATCGACAGGTAGTCCTTCATGTAGAGGCCGCCCTCGCAGATGCCGAGGACCAGCGCGAAGAACACCGGGGTGATGAACGCCGCCTCGACGATGGCGACGCCGCGGTTCGACCGGGCCCGGGCGCGCAGCCGGCTGACCCACGGGAGGTGGCGGTGCTGCCGAGGCAGCCGGGGGCGCAGTTCCACGAGATCTCTATCGGCAGCTCGGTCCCGGCTCATGAGCGAAATCAAACCACGCTGCGCGGTCTTTTTGCGGTCACCCCCCACGCATCGTGGTATTCGTCGGGGATTTGGGCTCACCCGTGCGGGCGAGACCCGTCGGAGGTCCGCCCCGGTGTCAGACCGGTTCCGTATCGTGGAGGCACCATGTCGCACCCTCCTGCCTCCGACCTCGTCGTCGCCCACGCACCGCTCCCCGTCGGCACGCCCGGCGCAGCGCTGGTGGAGCGGGCGCAGCGGGAGGAGCTCGAGGCGGAGGTGCTCGCGGCCCACGCCACGCGGGCGTCCGGAGCCGGGAACCGGGCCGTCGCCGAGGAACCGGACCGCTTCCGGACCTGCTTCGAGCGAGACCTCGATCGCATCCACCACTCCAAGGCGTTCCGCCGCCTCGCCGGCAAGTGCCAGGTCTTCGTCGCACCCGAGGACGACCACCTCCGCACCCGCCTCACCCACGCCATCGAGGTCTGCCAGGTCGCGGTGTCGATCGCCCGCCCGGTGGGGCTCAACGTGGCCCTCACCGCTGCGGCGGCCACGGGTCACGACTGCGGCCACGGCCCCGCCGGCCACGCCTCAGAGGGGGCGCTGTCCCCGTTCGTCGAGGGCGGCTACCACCACGCCGTGTACGGGGCCGATGTCGTGCTCGAGCCGCTGAACCTCTGCCACGAGACGCTCGACGCCATCCGGAACCACTCCTGGAACCGGCCCACCCCGGCCACGCCCGAGGGCGAGGTCGTCGCCTGGGCCGATCGCCTGGCCTACGTCTGCCACGACTTCGAGGACGCCGTCGACGCCGGCGTCGTCGATCCGGCCGACCTGCCCGCCGAGGTGGCCGAGGTCGTCGGCTCCGACCGGCGCACCCAGCTCCACGGCTTCATCACCGCCATGGTCGAGACCATCCGGGACACCGGCTGCGTCGGCCTCCGCACGGCCGAGGCCGACGCCCTCGCCGCCTTCCGGGCGTTCAACTACGAACGCATCTACCTGCGCCCCGACGCGGTGGCCCAGGCCGACCTGTCGGCCCGCCTCATCGCCGGGCTGGCCGAGTTCTACCTGACCCACCCGGCCCACCTGCCCGAGAGCCTGGGCCTCGTCCCCGGTTCCCCGGAGGCCACCGCCGCGGCCGTGCGCTACGTGTCGGGCATGACCGACCGCTTCGCCCACCGGGCCGCCATGGACCTCCTCGGCTGGGACGAGCGCCGCCTCCCCCGAACGGCCTAGCTGTCTCGTCACTCGTTCGCTGACGCTCACCCCGTTCCTCGAACTCGAGGACGGGCTGATGCCCGACGCCCCCGCTCAGGCGCACGACTGCGTCGCATGCCTTCGGCTTGAGAACCCGGGGCTCCGCAAGCTCTGCCCCCTCGAACTCCCCCGAGCTCGCTCCGCTCGGAACCCAGAGCCGAAAACGTCGATCGCCCCGGCCGCAGGGGCCGGGGCGATCGCAGAACCTGGCGGGCCAGAGGCCCCGCGGTCACTCGGGGAGCACGTCCACGAGCTTGCGGCCGCCGCGGCGGCCGAACTTCACCTGGCCGTCGATGGTGGCGAACAGCGTGTCGTCGCCGCCCTTGCCGACGTTCTCGCCGGGGTGGAAGTGGGTGCCGCGCTGGCGGACGATGATGGAGCCGGCGGACACGAGCGTGCCGTCGTAGGCCTTGACGCCGAGGCGCTGTGCGTTGGAATCACGGCCGTTCCGGGTGGAACCGCCGCCCTTGGTCTTCGACATGTCGTCAGCCCTTCGTGATGCCGGTGATCTCGATGGTCGCGTACTGCTGCCGGTGGCCCCAGCGCTTCCGGTTGTTGGTCTTGTTCTTGTAGGTGAAGCCGGTGACCTTCGGGCCCTTGGCGGCGCCGATCACGTTGGCCTTCACCGATGCCTTGGCGAGCGCATCGGGCGCCGACACCACGGTGTCGCCATCGACGAGGAGCACGGGGGTGAGATCGACCTCGCCCTCGGTCACGGCCAGCTTCTCCACCTGGAGCTGCTGTCCCTCGGTGACCCGGTACTGCTTTCCACCGGTCTTGATGACTGCGTACATCGTTCTGCCTTCGAGCGTTCGGAGTTGGGCCCGCACCGGGGCCGAGGGACAATCGTAGGGGGCCGGGGCCGGCCGAGCCAACCCGGCTAGCGCCGGATCACCTGGTGGCCGGTGAGCTCCTCGTCGAACACCATGCCGCGGCCGTCGCAGTGCGGGCACGCCGACGACAGCGACTCGAGGAGGCCCTCGCCGATCCGCTTGCGGGTCATCTCCACCAGGCCCAGCTCGGAGATGTCGAAGACCTGCGTCCGCGTCTTGTCGCGGGCCAGCGCCTGGCGGAACGTGGCGATCACGTCCTCGCGGTTCTTCTTGATCTCCATGTCGATGAAGTCGATGACGATGATGCCGCCGATGTCGCGGAGCCGGAGCTGCCGGGCGACCTCCTCGGCCGCCTCCAGGTTGTTGCGGTACACCGTCTCCTCGAGCGAGGACTTGCCGACGTTCTTGCCGGTGTTGACGTCGATGACGGTGAGCGCCTCGGTGCGCTCGATGATGAGCGAACCGCCCGACGGCAGCCAGACCTTGCGGTCGAGCGCCTTGTGGAGCTGCTCGTGGACGTGGAGCGACTCGTACAGCGGGAGGCCGCCGTGGGTCGCCGGGTCGTAGCGCTCGACCCGCTCGACGAGGGCGGGAGAGATGCTCCGGACGTAGTCGCGGACCTGCTCGAACACCTCGTCGTCGTCGATCACGACCTGGCGGTAGTCCTGGTTGAACTCCTCGCGGATGACGCGGATCGACATGTCGGGGTCCCGGTACAGCAGCGTCGGCGCCTGCGACTTCGCAGCCAGCGCCTCGATCTGCTCCCACTGCTTGGCGAGCCGCTCGACGTCGCGGGCGAGCTCCTCGGCGGAGATGCCCTCCGCCGCCGTGCGCACGATGAGCCCGTGGCCCTTCGGCTTGGCCTTGTCGAGGATCTGGCGCAGGCGCTTGCGCTCGTTGTCGGGCAGGCGCTTCGAGATGCCGTACGTGGTGCTGTTGGGAACCAGCACCACGAAGCGGCCCGGCAGCGAGATCTCCTGCGTGAGCCGGGCGCCCTTGGCCCCGATGGGGTTCTTGGTGACCTGGCAGATGATCGTCTGGCGGGCCTTCAGGATCTCCTCGATGCGCGGGTTGGCGCCCTTGCCGTCGAGGTCCTCGGGGTCGTAGCGGGTGTCGCCCCGGTACAGCACCGCGTTCTTCGGGGTGCCGATGTCGACGAACGCCGCCTCCATGCCGGGCAGCACGTTCTGGACCCGGGCGAGGTAGATGTTGCCGTGGATCTGGAGGGTGTCGTCGGCGGGGCGCGACACGTAGTGCTCGATCAGGGCCTTGCCCTCGAGCACCGCGATCTGGGTGGCTTCGGGCTTCACGTGCACGGCCATGAGGTAGCGCCCCACCGGCCGGCCCTTGCGCTCCTTGCCGCGCCGCTTGCTCAGCGTCTTCTCGTCGAGGTCGACGGGGGCGTCGTCGGTGATGGCCGTGACCGGCTCGCCACCGGCCCGGCCGCCGCCCTTGCGCTGGCCGCTGCCGGTGCGCTGGCCGCCGCCCTGGCTGCCCGGGCCCTGCCCGCCGCCACCGCCGCCACCGCCCGACCCGCCGCGCCCGCGGCCGCCTCGGCGGCGACGGCGCTTGGCCGAGGAGCTCGTGCCGGCACCGGCCTCTCCCCCGCCACCGGCGGCGGGAGCGCCACCCGGTGCGTCGGCAGGAGCCGGGCGCGAGTCGCCGATCTGGGGCTTGCGCACGAGGGCCGCCTCGGCAGCCGCCGCGGAGGGCTTGTTCTCCCGGTGCCGGTCGGGCAGCTCGGGCTGGCGGTCGTCGCCGCCCTTGGGGGCGGCGGACGGCGAGCCGCCGTCGTCGGCTGCGTCGGCCCCGGACCCCTCGGGTCGGGGGCGGTTGCGGTTGCGGCCGCCGCGCGAGCCGCGCCGTCGGGGCTTGGCCTCGCCGCTTCCGCTTCCGCTTCCGCTTCCACCTTCGCCGCCGCCATCGGGCGACGAGCCGGCGTCGCCGCCGGCGCGAGCCTGGTCAGCAGCCTCGGGAGCCGGCTTCGGGTCCGCCTTCGGCGCGGCCGGAGGCTCGCTCGAAGCGGAGGTGGGCGTGGGGTGATCCCCTGCGTCCGTGTCGGTCATGGGTGCGATCCCTTCTCATGACGCACGCACCGTGGCGTGCGACGTCGACGTCGCCTCGGCCGGCCCCTCGAGGGGCTCGTGCCGGGCGCCGTCGATCAGCGTCCATTGGGCGGTCCGGCGCACCAGGCCCTCCTCCCACTGCGGGTCGAGGAGGGCGAGCAGCTCGCTCACCCGCAACCCGCGGGGTTGGGTGGCCAGGTGGGCGTGGACCTGGGTGCCGGCGTCGGTGGGTCCGACGACGGCGAGGGCCAGCACGTAGGGGCGGACGTCGTCGGTGACGTCCTTGCCCTTGCGCTGGCGGGTGATCGTGAGGTCGTCGGCGGCGAGCACGCGTTCGACGGCGGCCGCCACGGCGTCGGGTGCTGCCCCGCGGATCTCGATGTCCCACTCGCAGCTCTCCACCGCCTGCTGCAGCGACGTGCTGTTGCTGGGGATGACGGCGCAGCCGGTCACCTCGAGCCCGATCGGCAGGGCCGCCGAGACCCGGAGCGGCAGGGCGGCCAGGTCGGCTTCGCTGGGCAGGAGCGGCGACGAGTCGTCGAGGTCGATGTCGATGAACTCGGCCACCGACTCGTGGCCGGTGGACAGGGCCAGCCCGAAGTGCAGCTTCGGGTGGGGCGAGAAGCCCTGCGAGTAGGCGACGGGCAGCCCGACCCGGCGGATGACCCGCTCCCACACGCGGGCGATGTCGCGGTGGCTGGTCCAGCGGATCTTGCCGGTCTTGGTGAACCGGAGCCGGATCCTCACGACCGGGCTCCGACGGGGGCGGGCTTCGACGGCAGGAGCGTGACCGGCACCTCGCCGCCCACGCCGAGGTCCTGTCCGGTGCCCTGCGAGCCTCCGGCGGGCGGCACCGCCGACGCGACCACGTGCTCGATGCCGTAGCCCGTGCACGCACCGCAGTCGTAGCAGGGCGTCCAGCGGCAGTCCTCGAGGCCGACCTCGGCCAGCGCGTCGCGCCAGTCCTGCCACAGGAAGTCCTTGTGGAGCCCGGCCGAGAGGTGGTCCCACGGCAGCGTCTCGTCCTCGGTGCGGTGCCGGTAGACGAAGTCCTCCTCGCGGAGGCCGTTGCGCTCGAGCGCCTCCTCCCACAGGCGCAGGTCGAAGTGCTCGCCCCACTCCTGGAAGGTGCCGCCGTGGCGCCACACGTCCTCGATGACCGCTGCCATCCGGCGGTCGCCCCGGCTGACCAGGCCCTCGGCCATGGTGGCCTTCGGGTCGTGCCACTTGAGCTTCACGGCATGGTCCCGGCGCAGTTCGTCGCGCAGCAGGTAGATCTTGCGCTGGAGCTCCTCGCGGGTGTTCTGGCCGAACCACTGGAACGGCGTGAACGGCTTGGGCACGAAGCCGCCGAGCGAGACCGTGACCGAGGGGTTCTTGTGGTACTCCTTGCCGATGGCCACGCAGTTGCGGGCCAGGGTGGCGATGCCGAGCGTGTCCTCGTCGGTCTCGGTGGGGAGGCCGGTCAGGAAGTACAGCTTCATCCGCCGCCAGCCCTGCGAGTACGCCGACCGGACCGCCGCGTACAGGTCTTCCTCGCGGATGAGCTTGTTGATGACCTGGCGCATCCGCCACGTGCCCGCCTCGGGGGCGAACGTGAGGCCGGTGCGGCGGGCCTTCTGGATCTCGCCGGCGATCCCGACGGTGAACGCGTCGACCCGCAGCGACGGCAGCGACACCGAGACCTGGCCGCCGCAGTCCGGGTCGTTGACCGTGTCGACCACGACCTGTTCGATGCCCGAGAAGTCGGCGGTGGACAGCGAGGTCAGCGCCACCTCGTCGTAGCCCGTGCGCTTGAGGCCCTCGGACACCATCGTCCGCACCTGGTCGGCCGGGCGCTCGCGCACCGGGCGGGTGATCATCCCGGCCTGGCAGAACCGGCAGCCGCGGGTGCAGCCGCGGAAGACCTCGACGTTCAGGCGGTCGTGGACGACCTCGGTCAGCGGCACCAGCTGGGCCTTGGGGTAGGGCCACTCCCCCAGGTCTGCGATGGTCCGCTTCTCGATGGTGGGCGGCGCCGCCGGGTCGTTCGGCACCGTCTCGACGAGCAGGCCGTCGGCGTAGATGGCGTCGTAGAGGCGGGGGACGTACACGCCCTCGATGCCGGCGAGGGTCCGGAGGATCTCGAGCCGGTCGCCCTTGCCGTCCTGCTTCCACGCTGCGACGGCAGCGGTGATCTCGCCCACGGCCTCCTCGCCGTCGCCGAGCACCACGAAGTCGAGGAAGTCGGCGATGGGCTCGGGGTTGTAGGTGCAGTGCCCGCCGGCGCCGATGAGCAGGTCGTCGGGGGCTCGGTCGGCCGAACGGATCGGGCACCCGGCCAGGTCGACCATGTTCACGAGGTTCGTGTAGGTCAGCTCGGCCGACAGGTTGAAGGCGAGGATGTCGAAGTCACCCGCGGCCCGGTGGGTGTCGACCGAGAAGAGCGGCAGGCCGGTGGCCCGCATGAGGTCCTCGAGGTCCGCCCACGGCGCGTAGGTGCGCTCCGCGGCGCCGTCGGATCGCTCGTTGATGATCTCCGCGAGGATCTGCAGGCCCTGGTTGGGCAGCCCGATCTCGTAGGTGTCGGGGTAGGCGAGGAGCCAGCTCGCGGCATCGGGGCGGTGGTCAGGGGTGTACACCCCGTCCTCGCACCCGATGTAGCGGGCCGGCTTCTGCACCTTGGCGAGCAGCGGCTCGAGCTCGGTCCACAGAGTCATGACGGCCGGATTCTACCGGGGATGCCGGCTCCGCCGAGCATCCCCGTCTCGTCACTCCCCCGAACGGGCGCATGCAGGGCGAGGTGATGGGTTCCGAGCGGAGCGAGCCCGGGGGAGCTCGAGGGGGCGGAGCTTGCGGAGCCCCTTCGATCAGTTCGGTGCGACGGAGCTCGCGGAGTCGTGCCGACCTGCGAGGGTGCTGGCCGTCAGGCCTTCCTCCAGCTCGAGGAACGGAGTGAGGCGCAGCCGAACGAGTGACGAGAAGTGCGTCAGCTGAACCGGCGCATGTGGACGCTGAGGACCAGGCCCATGCTCAGGAACATCGTGAGCAACGCCGAGCCGCCGTAGCTGACGAAGGGCAGGGGGATGCCGGTGATGGGCATGATGCCCATCGTCATGCCCACGTTCTCGAAGATCTGGACGACGAGCATGACCATGATCCCGGTGCACAGCAGCGTGCCGAACTCGTCTCGGGCGAGCTGGGCGGCCCTCCACACGCGCCACACGATGGTGCCCATCAGGGCGAGGAGGACCCCCGAGCCGACGAACCCCAGCTGCTCCCCCACCGCCGAGAAGATGAAGTCGGTGCGCTGCTCCGGGACGATGTTGCCGCGGGTCTGCTGGCCCTCGAAGAGGCCCTGGCCCCACATGCCGCCAGCGCCGATGGCGATCTTCGACTGCTCGAGGTTGAAGCGGGACTCCTCGTCGATCTCGGTGGCCGCCTTCTCGTCCTGGCGCACGTAGGTGGTGAGCCGGGCCACCTGGTACTCCTTCAGGACGCCCGAGGTGAGCACGATGGTGGTGCCGAGGATGGCGGCGAGCGCCAGGCCCGCGAGGATCCGCCCCCGCACCCCGGCCACCGCCAGCAGCGCGAACGCCACCGCGACGGACACGAGGGTCGTGCCGAGGTCGGGCTGGAGCAGCACGAAGAACATCGGCGCCCCGCAGATGCCGAGCAGCATCAGGACGCGGTTGTTGTCGAGGTCGCCGCGGAACTGCGAGGCGAGGCCCGCGAAGCCGATGATCATCGCCAGCTTCGCCAGCTCCGACGGCTGGAGCTGGAAGCCCGGGAGCTGGAACCAGCCCTGGGTGCCCTTGGTGCGGGAGCCGATGCCGGGCACCAGCACCATCACCAGCAGGAACACGCTGACGCCGTAGATGAACGGCCAGAAGTCCTTGAGCTTGCGGTAGTCGAACAGGGCGACGCCGCCCATGATCGCGGTGCCGAGGACGATGAACACGAGGACGCGCTTCAGGTAGCCCGAGTCGTAGGGCGGGACCGCGCCGCGGGTGGTGCTGTACACCATCACCGCGCCGAACAGGCTGACCGCGAGGACCGAGCCGACGAGGACGAGGTCGACGTGACGGAACGGCGACGCCGTGTTCGTGCGGAAGTTCGCCATCGGCCGGCGCACGCGGTGCGGGCTGCGGGTGGATCCGTAGGTGGCAGCCATCAGTCGCTCCCCGGGGCGACGACGCCGAGGTCGTCCTTCGCCGCCTCGGCGTCGATGGCGCCGCCCTGCGGGATCTGGAACTGGTAGATCGAGCCGTCGGCGATGGGCTCGAGGACCATGCGGATGGCCGGCGCGGCGGCACCGGCACCCGAACCGGAGAACTCGAGCATGGCGCTCGCCGTCCAGCTGGTGGCGCCGCCCTCGGTGAAGGCGACGAACAACGAGTTGTCCGGTCGGGCGTTGCCCAGCTTGTCCTCGCCGGTCTGGGCGGTGCCGGTCTTGCCGCCGAGGGGCATCGACCCGAACGGGAACCCGGAGAAGGTGGACACAGCCGTGCCGAGGCCGTTGCCGACGGAGCCGTCGACCACGCCGCGGAACCCGGTCATGTAGGCGTCGCGGGATGCGCCCCAGTCGATGGTGCGGATGACCTTGGACTCGAAGCGCTTGTGGATCTTGGCGCCGTCGCCCGCCGCGGTGATCTTCTCGAGCACGGTCGGCTGGTAGAGCTTGCCACCGTTGGCGAGGGCGGCGTAGGCGTTGGCCGTCTGCAGCGGCGTGACGTCGACCTTCTGGCCGATCGCGAGGTCGGCGCTGTAGCCCGAGCGCCAGCGGCCGGCGTCCTTGGCCTTCGCCGGGTCGTTGTCGTAGGCACCCGGGTTGGCCTTGTAGAGGCTCTCGGCGATCTCCGCCTCGGAGGCGGGCGTGGGCACCGAGCCGGCGGACTCGGCCGGCAGGTCGATGCCGGTGCGGGAGCCGTACCCCAGCTCCTCGATGTGCTTCTGCATGGCATCGTCGCCGAGCTGCTCGCGCTGCTTCCACGAGACGTCGCCGATCCCGTAGAAGTACACGTCCGAAGACACCGTGAGGGCCTGCTGGAGGTCGACGCTGCCGTGGGGCTGGCTCTGGGCGTTCTTCTTGAGGCAGCCGGGGCCGTCGCCGTCGCAGAGGCGGTACGAGCCGCCGTCTTGGATGTACTCGCCGGGCTGGCGGATGCCGAGCTTCACCGCGGCGTAGGAGCTGGCCAGCTTGAAGGTGGAGGCGGCGGGGTACGCGCCCTGGAGCGCCCGGTTGAGGAGCTTGGGCACCGGGGCCTGGCCCTCCTTCTTCAGCTCCTTGATCTCCTTGGTCATGGCGTCGCCGCACTCCCCCTCGGGCGGGAGGCCCTGGAGGTCTCGCCACGTCGGGCAGCTGATGCCGCCCACCAGGTCGGCTGGGTTGTAGGTCGGGTACGACGCCATGGCCCGCACCTGGCCCGTGGTCTGGTCGAGCACCACGAGGCTGCCGGCCTCCCGGCCGTCGTCGCCCTGGAAGCTCGCCAGGAGCCGGGCCTGGAGGGCCTCCTCGGCCTTGTACTGCACCTTGGCGTCGAGCGCGAGGTAGACGTCGTCACCGGGCTTCGGCTCGACCCGCTCCGACTCGATCTCGCGGACGACCTTGCCCGTGCGGTCCACCTCGAACACCTGCCGGCCGGGGGTGCCGCGGAGGTACTTCTCGTAGCTCGACTCCACCCCGGCCTTGCCGATCTGGTCGGTCTGCACGTAGGGCTTGTCCGGGTCGTTCTGCTCCTTGAAGCCCTTCCACTGCTCGTCGCTCAGCGCGCCCACGTAGCCCAGCAGGTGGGCGGCGAGGGACCCGTACGGGTACTGGCGCACCGTGGCCCGCTCGACGACGACCGACGGGTACTGGTCGGCCTGCTCGGCGAAGTAGATCTGGTCCTCCTCCGAGATGTCCTCGGCGACCGGGATCGGCCGGAACTTCGAGTACCGGCTGTCGTTGAGCTTCTTGCGGATGGCCTCGACCGAGAGCTTCTCCTCGACCGGCCGGCCCGCGCTCAGCGTGGAGGACAGGCGCTTCAGCACCGAGGTCTGCTTCGCCTTGGAGAGCTCCGCGAACGCCTGTGCCTCGATGCCGACGACGATCGACTCGCGGTTGTCGACCAGCACCGCCCCGGTGCGGTCCAGGATGCGGCCGCGCGCTGCCGGGGTGATCACGACCTCGGTGGTGTTGTTGCTGGCCTCGGCCTTCGCGGTGTCGCCCTCGACGATCTGGAGGAACCAGAGCCGGGCGAACAGGGCCCCGAACAGGGACAGGGAGGCCACGGCGAGGAGTCCGAGGCGGTGGCGGGTGTTGTCCGAGGTCATCGTGCGAGGAAGGGTTGGCGCCGGTCCCGTTCGTCGGTGCCGGCCCACGCGAGGGCGCGGGAGGCGGGGGGCGCGAGGACAGCGTTGACCGCCGCCACGAGCACGACGATAGATCCGAGGGAGGGCCCGTCGAGGGTCGGCTCGCCCAAGACCGCCCCGACCAGCGCATACAGCACCATCCCGGCCGCCGAGCCGGCGGCGGCGACGGCCGATGCCGCCCAGCGCGAGGTGCGGACCATCCCGGCCGTGGTCACGCCGACGGCGTACCCGACGATGGTGTACACGAGCGCCGAGAGGCCGAGCGGCGTGGACAGCACGATGTCGAACGACACCCCGGCAGCGAAGCCGATGATCGC